>NZ_CAMYKG010000005.1:0-16553 GCF_947258925.1 uncultured Eudoraea sp.
TAAATGAAGTATATCTATTTAACAATGATCTCAGTATTGATGAGATTATCGAAAAAGTAAAAGAAAATTTACCTTCTAATTATAATAGAGAGCCTATAAAACAGCGGTTATTCTTTAGGCAATCCAGCCTTAATACCGTGACCAAACTGGATATTGAATTTGAAAAATCTACAATAGAAGAACTAAATAAAAAATTTCTGGATAGCGTGATTTCCATTTTGCCAAGAAATGCATCCTACTATACGGAAAGTCTGTGTGATTTTTACAGAAAGCCCGACGAACACCGCCTGTATATAGAAAAGGCGGCTGAGTTGTACGATAAAAACAACGAAGGTTCTATGGAGGCACTTTCCGCCAAATTAGAACGTATCTTTAAGGAAAATGTAAAACCTGATTCCTATTTAAAAATTAAGTCGGGTTGGTTTGGACAAAAGGTAGAATTGGATTCCATCTTTGATTCTTCCGATGAAACTGATGAGCTGGAAGATGAACTTAAAGATAAAGGCAATAAACATTTTCTATCCTCCAAAAAGGATCAACTCCATGATCTTTATTCTGAACTCTTCTTCAATGATGACACCAAATTAAATTTTATTGACAAATCCAGGCGCTATAATTTCAAATTAAAGGGATATACAGCTTTGGATAATGAAGGCGTATATGTTATAACATTCGACCCAAAAAGGTCTGAAGATTTTAAAGGAACAATTTATGTTAACATAGAAGATTTTGCCATCATGCGAATAGACTACGAGAACGTAAATTCATTAAAAAGGATTAAACTATTGGGTTTCTCCTACGAGGAAATCACGTACAAGGGAACAACTATTTTTAGCAAGGGTAGCAATGATAAATATGATTTACGATTTATTGATAAGGTATTTGGACGTAAAATGGGTATAAGGCGGCCCTTAAGCGTAATTGAAAAAAACAAAAATGTTAAAGGAAGAAGAAAACAAAATGAATTATCCATGGAACTGGATATCATTAATTTCAACACAGAGAAATCCGAATTAGTAGTCTTTGATTCAGAGCTTATCAGTAAAGGGGAATTTTCAAATTCAGTTGAAAATGATAAGGTCAAAGCCACATACCTTTCCAGTTACAATCCCGAATTCTGGCAGGGATATGATATTATGGAACCCAATAAGGCCATCAGGGAATTTACTGTATCCGATAAGTAAGCTATATGAGTCAACTAATAGCTTTACTTACCTCCGGAGTAATTTTGGGTAAGTTGGGAAAAAACTATCGTTTGGGCAAAAACACCTCTGCCATCATACAACGTGCGCTCCCTCCACCACAAGTCTCAATAGTATCCAACGAACTATGAACTATAGGGTTGTACTTTTCCAAAATAGCAATCTGATCCGGTCTTAGACTGTTATACGCAGCAGTACTCATAATTAAATAACGCTGATCAGACGCTCCGATTACCTGAAGCATATTTCCTGCGAAGTGATACATTTGTTCTTCAGTAATATCTACAATCTCTTTCCCGTCCTGTTTCAGATGATTTATTACATTTTTCCTCTCTTTCTTATCATCTATGGACTCTAAACAGATTACAGCATAGGATTCACCCATACACATCATAACATTGGTATGGTATATGGGTAACCGCTCTCCATTAACAGTCTGATACGCCGTGAAGATCACAGGAGTACATTCAAAATCTTCACAAAACTCGATTACCAATTCTTCATGTGCCCGTTCAGAAAGTGCACAATATAC
Source organism: uncultured Eudoraea sp. (assembly GCF_947258925.1). Taxonomy (GTDB): domain Bacteria; phylum Bacteroidota; class Bacteroidia; order Flavobacteriales; family Flavobacteriaceae; genus Eudoraea. Next base: position 1,735 of record NZ_CAMYKG010000005.1, read on the forward strand.
TTTTTGATTTACACGATCCTTCAAAATACTCCCTGTACCTTCCAGAAAAAGCCCTTCTTTTTCAGCAGAAGTATAGTCCATTATATTCTTAATAAGGAAACCTTTGGCTTCAAGAACATCAAGAATATCCTCTCTTCGCTCCTTTCTTCGATTTTCGGCAAACATCGGGTAAATAACTACCGTGCCATTTGCATGAAAAGAAATCCAGTTGTTAGGAAAAATTGAATCCGGTGTGTCCCGTTCTGGTGTGTCCTCAATTACTATAACTTCTATTCCTTTGGACCTTAAGACATCAACAAATACATCAAACTCCTTTTGCGCTTTAAGGTTGATCGTGGAGTTTTGCAGATCGATATCCTCCATAAAATAGTTGTTTACCGCGGTCTGCTCATTCATGCGAAATTGTACCGGGCGAATCATCAAAATAGTATTGGTAATTTGCTTCATTCCTCACTTAAAAATTCAGGATAAATGTAACCATTTCCCCAATGATTTTGTTACAAATTTTGATAGATTGTATAACAATTCGATATGGATATAAATAGTACAGATTGATTGAATTCTTAACCTGAAATTCCTAAGTAAATAAAGGGAACTTAAATGTGCAAAAGGCAGCAATATTTGAAGGTATACTACAAATCAATTAAGGAAATAGCCGAATCAAAGCGTTAGTCCCGTACTAAAGGCATGGTGCTGCACCTCAATAATCCACCTTGTTTTGAAACCTCGGCATAAGGTACTTCTTCAACAGTAAAACCCTGATCTCTTAACCAATTATTCAGCCTTGTAAAATTACGCTCTGAAACAACGACATCCGGACTTATGGAAAATACATTGCTAAACATATGATACATTTCATCTGCGGTGATTTCAAAAATATTTTCCCTTCCAAAATGCGAAACCAGCCATTCGTATTCTTCTTCTATCAGGAAACCATTTTTGTGAATAATAGCCTTATCATGACCCAAGGGTTGAAAACAGCAATCCAGATGAAGGGCATTTTCTCTGGGATTTACAATACACTTGCGGAGTTCAAATGATTTTACCTTCTTATGTGGATACATTTCTTTTATATATTCCACCCCTTCCCAATTGGTACGTGCCGTAATATAATCCGGATAATCATGACCCGTATAGGTTCCTACGAAAATATATTCATGCCATGGCATAACATCTCCTCCCTCAATATGTACTTCTTCAGGTGGATAAAGAATATTTTCAGGGGCTATATATTCTAAAACATGCAAAATCGCCTCAAATTCCTCTTCTCTATGGGGAAGAATATTGGCTTTAATAAGTTTATTTTCTATTACAAAAGCGATATCCCTGGAAAAAATCTGATTGCAATCCGCAATAATTTCAGGCCTGAAAACTTCCACATCGTATTTCTTAAAAACGGCAGCCAAAGCCTCCATTTCCAATATCATATCTTCTTCATGGGGATAAGTACCTGCCAGGATATGCTCCAGGGATTTAGGATCATAGGCATCTCCGGGTTTAGGCACCGGTCCATTACTTTGTGCCGTTCCTAATAAAACTGCTCTAAGGCGGGATGTCTCATCATAGACGTTTAAATTTAGCATTTATTTGTGTTGTCTATGAATAACTAGCGTTTCTTGATCTTTTTGAACTTCCTTAAATTTTCTCCAATATAGACCTGCCGCGGCCTTCCAATAGGTTCACTTCTCTGCCGCATTTCCTTCCATTGGGCTATCCAACCGGGAAGGCGACCTAATGCAAACATGACTGTGAACATATCTGTGGGTATTCCCAACGCCCTGTATATGATTCCTGAATAAAAATCAACATTTGGGTACAACTTACGATCTACAAAATACTGATCTTCCAAAGCTTCTTGTTCAAGACCTTTAGCCACATCCAATATTGGATCTTCAATCCCAAGATCACCTAACACCTCATCAGCGGCCCTTTTAAGAATTTTAGCCCTTGGATCAAAATTCTTATATACCCTGTGTCCAAATCCCATCAATCTGAATGGATCACTTTTATCCTTTGCCTTAGCCATATATTTCTTTGTATCACCACCATCATCATCAATGGCCTGAAGCATTTCCAATACAGCCTGATTCGCTCCTCCGTGCAAAGGACCCCACAATGCAGAAATCCCGGCTGATAAGGAGGCAAATAAGCCTGCATGTGATGACCCAACTATTCTGACGGTGGATGTAGAACAATTCTGTTCATGATCTGCATGAAGAATCAGGAGTTTGTCCAATGCTTCAATCACAATCTCATTCTTCTGATATTCCTGATCGGGCCTTCTGAACATCATTTTATGAATATTCTCCACATAACCCAATGAGCTACTTCCATATTCCAGTGGGAGTCCTTTTTTCTTGCGTAAAGTCCAGGCCACTAAAACCGGAAATTTAGCCAAAATCCGGACTATTGCATGATACATATCAGCCTCTGAAGATACGTTAACAGAACTTGGATTGAAAGCAATCAGCGCACTGGTTAATGAAGATAAAACACCCATGGGGTGAGCAGATTTTGGAAATCCATCAAGGATCTTTTTCATTTCTTCATCCACATGGGACTCCGCTTTAATGTCCGCATCAAATTTACTTAATTCCTCTGCAGTAGGTAATTCACCAAAGATGAGCAAATAGGCCACTTCAAGGAAATCTGCTTTCTCTGCGAGATCTTCAATATTATATCCCCGATAGCGCAGAATGCCTTTCTCTCCATCTAAAAAAGTAATTGCACTTTCGCATGAACCTGTATTTTTATATCCCGGATCAAGAGTTATTATTCCACTAGACGACCGCAGTGTTTTAATATCAATGGCCAATTCATTTTCTGTGCCTTTAACAATAGGAAAATCGTAGTTTTCCCCATTTATCTGTAAAGTAGCTTTATCTGTCATGTATGTGATTTTCAATTATAGATCGGAAATGTAAATTTAAGAAAAAGGTAGGACGTTAACAATTAGAAAGGCGAATAAGAAGTGTAAACCTTGAAGAAAAATTACTGCCCTAATATCCGGCTACTTCAGCGTTCAAATAACTGTATTATTCAGGAATTAAAATTTCAAAAAAAAAGCCCTTCTTGTTCAGAAAGGCTTTCAAAAAATTTTAAGGATGCATCTATTTTACTTTAAATGCATTTTCCTGCGGATAATAGGCCACATCACCAAGTTCTTCTTCAATGCGAAGCAATTGGTTGTATTTAGCCATACGATCACTTCTGGAAGCGGAACCTGTCTTAATTTGACCTGTGTTAAGTGCTACGGCGAGATCTGCTATAGTATTATCTTCAGTTTCCCCTGACCTGTGCGACATCACAGAGGTATATCCGGCATTTTTTGCCATATTAACCGCAGCTATTGTTTCAGTAAGTGTACCTATCTGGTTAACTTTTATAAGTATGGAATTGGCAATACCACTTTTGATTCCCCTCGATAATCTTTCAACATTGGTAACAAATAAATCATCTCCAACCAATTGAACACTATCACCAATCAAATCTGTTAATGTCTTAAATCCATCCCAGTCGTTTTCATCCATCCCGTCTTCAATAGAAATAATCGGGTATTTTTTACTTAACTCCGCTAAATAGGCAGCCTGTTCATCTGAGGTTCGTATAGCCCCGGATTCGCCTTCAAATTTTGTATAATCATATTTACCGTTTTCGTAGAACTCTGCTGCCGCACAATCTAAAGCGATCATCACCTCATCACCAAAAGAATATCCAGCTTTTTCTACAGCTTTGCCAATTGTATCAAGAGCATCCTCTGTGCCATCAAGTGTAGGTGCAAATCCACCTTCGTCACCAACAGCAGTGCTCAGCCCCCTATCGTGCAACACTTTCTTAAGATTATGGAAAATCTCTGTTCCCATTTGCATAGCATGCGAAAAGCTCTTTGCCTTAATAGGCATAATCATAAATTCCTGAAAGGCTATTGGGGCATCAGAATGTGAACCCCCATTTATAATATTCATCATTGGAACGGGCAACGTATTGGCGCTAACACCACCGACATAGCGGTATAATGACATCCCTAGTTCGTTAGCAGCTGCTTTAGCCACGGCCAAAGACACTCCCAAAATGGCATTGGCACCTAATTTTGATTTATTTGGTGTACCATCGAGTTCCAGCATGGTTTTGTCTATGAGGTTTTGCTCAAAAACCAACATCCCCGTTATTTTATTTGCTAAGATCGTATTTACATTCTCCACTGCCTTACTAACCCCTTTACCCATAAAGGTATTTCCTCCATCGCGTAATTCAACGGCTTCATGTTCGCCTGTAGATGCCCCTGAAGGCACAGCTGCACGTCCCAAAACGCCATTTTCAGTTATTACATCTACTTCTACAGTTGGATTTCCTCTTGAATCAAGAATCTGTCTTGCATGCACATCGATTATGGTACTCATATTGTTACTTTTTTAGGTTGAATTATTTTACAAAGATACAAAAGGTGGATAGACGTTAGACCATGTTAAATCAGATAAACACAGGAATATAACATTTCCTTAAACTAAGGTATCTTTATTAACAGCCATCGCTATCATTTCGAAAAATTGATCAAAAAGATAATCCGCATCATGTGGTCCCGGACTGGCTTCAGGATGATATTGAACTGAAAATACATTTTTATTCTTAAGCCTTATCCCTGCAACGGTTTTGTCGTTTAAATGTACATGGGTAATTTCAATGTCCGGATTAGCTTCAGTTTCTTCTTTGTTTATGGCAAAGCCATGATTCTGAGATGTGATTTCACCTTTTCCGGTCAAAAGGTTTAATACCGGATGGTTAATCCCTCTGTGACCATTATACATCTTATAGGTTGATATCCCATTGGCCAGTGCAATGACCTGATGACCAAGGCAAATGCCAAATAATGGCTTATCATTTGCTATGATCTCTTGTGCCACTTTTACCGCTTCATGTAAGGGTTCAGGATCTCCGGGGCCATTTGATATAAAAAACCCATCTGGTTCCCATTCGTTCATTTCCGCATAGGTGGCATTATAGGGAAAAACCTTAATATAGGCATCTCTTTTGCTCAGATTGCGCAAGATGTTATTCTTTATTCCTATATCCAGTGCCGCAATTTTATATTGCGCATTCTTTTTTCCATAAAAATAAGGTTCTGCAGTTGACACTTTTGAAGCAAGTTCTAAACCTTCCATATTAGGAACTTTTTTCAAAGATTCCTTTAGTTCTTCTATCTTATCAACCTCCGTAGAGATTACCGCATTCATTGCACCATGGTCTCTGATATGGCAAACAAGCGCCCTGGTATCAACATCAGATATTGCAAATAGATCGCTTGCATCCAGGAACTCTTCCAAACTCTTATCAGCGATTGGTCTGGAATACTCATAACTAAAATTCTTGCATATCAAACCTGCAATTTTAACCGAGTCCGATTCAACCTCTTCACTATTAGTCCCATAATTACCAATGTGTGCATTAGTGGTGACCATTAGTTGACCAAAATAAGAAGGGTCGGTAAATATTTCCTGATAACCTGTCATCCCCGTATTAAAACATACTTCGCCATAAGCAGTCCCCTCTTTGTTCCCTACGGCTTTACCGTAGAAAATGGTACCGTCCACTAATAATAATAATGCTTTCTTTTTAGATTTATACTTCATGCTTTTAAATATGATTGCGTTTGACAAATAAACATAAAAAAAGGATAGACTTTTAGGTCTATCCTTGATTAAATATTAAAGATTTTATGAACATCTTATTCTTTCGGGTCATTTTTCTTTTCTTTGGTATCCTCTGACCCTTCTTCAGTTTCTTTAACTTCTTCTGCAGCAGATTCCGTTTCTTTAACTTCTTCCACTTCTTTAGCTTCTGCTGTTTCGACTTCTTTGACTTCTGTTACCACCTCTTCCTGAGGTTCTTCAGCAACCGCTGTTTCTTGAGTAGCTTCCGCTGTTACTGCTTCAGCTTTTTTACCCCTGCGGCTTCTTCTTGTAGTTTTCTTCTTAGCAGGTTTACCGGCATTGTACAGCTCATTGAAATCCACCAATTCTATCATAGCCATATCGGCATTATCTCCAAGACGGTTCCCCAATTTGATTATTCGGGTATACCCTCCGGCTCTATCACCAACTTTGTCCGAAACACTTCCAAACAATTCAGTGACCGCATATTTATCCCTAAGGTTTTTAAATGCAATCCTTCTGTTATGTGTGCCTTTTTCCGTAGTCTGATTATTCTCAGCCTTGGACTTTGTTATTAATGGTTCAATAAACTGCTTTAAAGCTTTAGCCTTTGCCACAGTGGTATTAATTCTTTTATGTTCAATCAAGGAACAAGCCATGTTTGCCAACATAGCTTTTCTATGAGCTGACTTTCTACCTAAATGATTGACTTTCTTACCGTGTCTCATCGTTACTTAATATAATACTTATTAAAAACAGTTATTGCTGTTTTTAATGGTAAATTAATCCTTATCTAATTTGTACTTTGAAAGATCCATACCAAAATTGAGGCCCTTATTTATAACAAGTTCCTCCAATTCAGTTAGTGATTTCTTACCAAAGTTCCTGAATTTCATTAAATCGTTTTTGTTGAATGAAACCAAATCACCTAAAGTGTCTACTTCGGCTGCTTTTAAACAATTCAATGCTCTTACCGAAAGATCCATATCAACCAGCTTTGTCTTCAATAACTGTCTCATATGAAGAGACTCTTCATCATAGGTTTCCGTTTGAGCTATTTCATCGGCTTCAAGCGTAATACGCTCATCTGAAAACAACATAAAATGGTGTATAAGAACTTTCGCCGCCTCGGTTAATGCATCTTTTGGATGTATAGACCCATCGGTAACGATTTCAAATATCAATTTCTCGTAATCCGTTTTTTGCTCAACCCTAAAGTTTTCAATGCTATATTTTACATTTTTTACCGGGGTAAAAATAGAATCAACAGCGATACTACCTAATGGGGCATTGGATTTTTTATTTTCTTCTGCAGGTACATATCCACGTCCTTTTTCTATGATTACCTCCATATTAATGCTAACCTTAGGATCCATGTTACAAATAACAAGGTCCGGATTCAGCACCTGGTAACCAGAAATAAACTTTTGAAAATCTCCGGCAGTAAGTTGATCCTTACCACTTACAGATATTGAAACAGTTTCCTCATTAACATCTTCAATTTGTCTTTTAAATCGAACTTGTTTGAGGTTTAAAATAATTTCCGTTACATCTTCAACAACACCTTCAATAACCGAAAATTCATGCTCTACTTTGTCAATTCTTACGGATGTAATTGCAAATCCTTCCAAAGAAGAAAGCAATACCCTTCGCAAGGCGTTCCCAACAGTCAAGCCGTAACCAGGTTCCAAAGGGCGAAATTCAAATTTGCCTTCGAAATCTGAAGAATCAATCATTATAACTTTATCGGGCTTCTGAAAATTTAATAATGCCATAGTTGGATTTGTGTTGTTTTTATTTAGAGTATAACTCCACGATTAATTGTTCTTTGATATTCTCAGGAATCTGAATTCTTTCCGGTATAGAAACAAAATTACCTTCCATTTTATCATTGTTCCATGTTATCCACTCGTATACGCTACTATTAGCATTGAGTGCATCCTGTATGGCCTGAAGGGATTTTGATTTTTCTCTTACACCTATAACATCACCTGCTTTTAGTGAGTAGGAAGGGATATTTACCAATTCTCCGTTTACGGTTATGTGTCTGTGTGAAACGAGTTGTCTTGCTCCTCTTCTTGAGTTTGCGATCCCCATTCTGTAAACTACATTATCAAGACGCGCTTCGCATAACTGCAGCAGTACTTCACCAGTTACACCCTTGCTCCTATTGGCCTTGGCGAATAGGTTCCTGAATTGTTTTTCTAATATACCATAGGTATATTTTGCTTTCTGCTTTTCCATCAACTGGATAGCATATTCAGATTTCTTTCCCCGGCGTCTGTTATTACCGTGCTGTCCCGGAGGATAATTTTTTTTCTCGAAAGCTTTGTCGTCTCCGAAAATTGCTTCGCCGAATTTACGTGCGATCTTTGATTTAGGTCCTGTGTATCTTGCCATCTTCTTTTAATTTGGAAATGCGATTATGAATTAAGGCTTATCCTTCGATAATCGTAACTGCACTTCCTGTGAATTACCCTTTATTAGATTAAAACTTAATTAAACTCTTCTTCTTTTAGGTGGTCTGCAACCATTATGCGGTAGTGGTGTAACATCTACAATCTCCATAACCTCAATCCCTGCATTGTGAATTGAGCGAATAGCAGATTCTCTTCCGTTACCCGGTCCTTTTACATAAACTTTCACCTTTCGCAATCCGGCCTCATGAGCTACCTTGCAGCACTCTTCAGCTGCTACCTGTGCAGCATAAGGTGTGTTTTTCTTAGAACCTCTAAATCCCATTTTTCCAGCAGAAGACCATGAAATAACATCGCCTTTTTTGTTGGTCAAAGAAATTATTATGTTATTGAATGAAGCTGTTACATGCGCCTCACCAGTCGATTCAACGATTACCTTACGCTTTTTAGCTCCTTTGGTACTTGTCTTTGCCATATTATGCTAATTATTTAGTTGCTTTTTTCTTGTTAGCAACCGTTTTTCTTTTTCCTTTTCTGGTCCTGGAATTGTTTTTGGTTCGTTGTCCTCTAAGCGGAAGACCTGACCTGTGCCGAATACCTCTGTAACATCCGATATCCATCAAACGTTTTATATTCAACTGGTTTTCAGAACGGAGTTCCCCTTCAATTTTGTACGACGCCACAGCATCACGAATACGACCTATTTCATCATCGTTCCAGTCCGAGACTTTGCTGTTCTCGTCTACTTTGGCTTTGTCCAATATCTCTTGTGCCCTGCTTTTACCAATACCGAAAATATAGGTAAGTGCTATGACACCTCTTTTTTGTTTTGGTATATCTACACCTGCAATTCTTGCCATAATTACCCTTGTCTTTGTTTGAATCTAGGATTCTTCTTATTTATTACGTACAATCTGCCTTTTCTGCGTACTATTTTGCAATCGGCACTTCTTTTCTTTATGGATGCTCTAACTTTCATTTCGTATTTGTTAGTATCTGTATGTTATTCTAGCCTTCGTTAAATCGTATGGACTCATCTCAAGTTTTACTTTGTCCCCTGGTAACAACTTTATGTAATGCATGCGCATCTTTCCAGAAATATGAGCTGTAACCACATGTCCGTTTTCAAGCTCTACCCGAAACATTGCATTGGACAAAGCCTCAATTATACTACCATCTTGTTCTATGGGTGCTTGTTTGGCCATAACTTATGCGACTTTTCGATTTTTACCTGATTTCATCAATCCATCATAATGTCTGTTCAACAAATATGAATTTACTTGTTGTACGGTATCTATAGCAACACCTACCATGATCAATAGTGATGTTCCTCCATAAAATAAGGCCCATCCCGGCTGAAGGTCCATCAGCTTAACCACCACAGCTGGTAAAACAGCTAAAAGTGCAAGGAAAACAGAGCCCGGCAATGTGATCAGCGACATTATCTTATCAAGATAATCCCCTGTTTCTTTACCCGGTCTGATTCCCGGAATAAAACCACCACTTCGCTTCAAATCATCAGCCATCTTATTGGTGGGTACGGTAATTGCCGTATAGAAATACGTAAATATTATGATTAACAATCCAAATAATATATTATAGGCCAAACCAAAAATATCCTGAAACTGAACCTCCATCCACTGACCTACCGCTGTATTATTAAATGTACGGCCCAGTAACCCCGGCGCAAACATTATAGCCTGTGCAAAAATAATGGGCATTACTCCGGAAGCGTTCAATTTCAAAGGGATATATTGTCTGGATCCCGCTATATTCTTTTCATATCCGCCGGAAGCAGTTCTCCGGGCATACTGCACAGGTATCCTCCTCGTTGCCATGACTAATAAGACACTAGCCAGAATTACAAGGAACCATAGAATCACTTCTATTAACATAAACATTAATCCCCCCGTGTTGTTAGCCGTCCTGGAAATAAATTCCTGTACAAATGACTGAGGCATGGTAGCTATTATCCCTATCATAATAAGCAGCGATATCCCGTTACCAATCCCTTTGTCTGTAATTTTTTCTCCTAACCACATGGCAAACACACAACCAGTCACTAAAATAATGACGGACGGAACAATGAAATTTAAACCTTTACCCAAAAGGAATGCGCTATCTGGTACACCAAGGGCACCCAAACTATAGAGATATGCCGGCGCCTGAACAATACAGATTCCTATGGTTAACCATCGGGTAATCTGATTTTTTGTCTTTCTTCCACTCTCTCCTTCCTTATCCAGTTTTTGGAGATAAGGCACTGCAATCCCCATTAACTGAACCACAATAGATGCAGAGATATAGGGCATAATTCCAAGAGCAAATACAGACGCATTGGCAAATGCTCCACCGGTAAAGGCATTTAATAAGCCCAAAATACCTGATTCTGTACTTGAAGATAATTCTGCCAATTGAGAAGTATCAATACCGGGAAGAACGACCTGAGCACCAAAACGGTAAACAAGCAAAAGACCTAACGTAACAATAATTCTGCCACGCAGTTCTTCTATTTTCCAAATATTTGATATTACCTCGAAAAATTTCTTCATAATCTATTTACTTATAACTCTATTGCTTCACCTTTGGCAGCTTCAATAGCTGCTTTGGCAGATGCAGTAAACTTATGTACGGTTATTTTAAGGGATGCTTTTAATTCGCCACCTCCCAATATTTTAACCAAATCGTTTTTATGTGCCAATCCGTTATCCACAAGGTCTTTAACAGTGACTGTTTTCTTAACCAATCCTTTATCAGCAAGTTCCTGAAGTTTATTCAGATTAACACCCTGATATTCCTTTCGGTTAATATTGGTAAAACCAAATTTGGGTACACGTCTTTGTAAAGGCATCTGACCTCCTTCAAAACCAATTTTCCTGGAATACCCGGATCTTGATTTAGCACCTTTATGGCCTCTTGTTGATGTACCACCTTTACCAGAACCCTGGCCTCGGCCTATGGTTTTTCCGGCTTTATGAACAGACCCTTTGGCTGGTTTTAAATTCCCTAAATTCATTACACAACTATTTTTTATGCTTCTTCAGTAGAAACTAAGTGTTTAACTCTATTGATCATCCCCAAAATATTAGGGGTGTTTTCATGCTCCACAACCTGACCAATCTTTCGCAATCCAAGAGCCTCCAGAGTTCTTTTCTGATTTTGTGGCCTCTTAATACTGCTTCTTACCTGCTTAACTTTAATCTTTGCCATAATCTTAGTACTTCTTATCCTTTAAAGACTTTTTCTAAGGAAACGCCTCTTTGTTTTGCCACCGTCCTGGCATCCCTTAATTGTAATAAGGCATCGAAGGTAGCTTTTACTACATTGTGCGGGTTCGAGGAGCCCTGAGATTTAGATAAAACATCCTGAACTCCAACTGCTTCCAACACCGCTCTTACGGCACCTCCGGCAATTACCCCGGTACCATGTGAAGCAGGCTGAATATAAACACGTGCACCACCAAACTTACCTTTTTGCTCATGTGGTAAAGTACCTTTACTTAATGGTATTCTTATCAGGTTCTTTTTAGCATCCTCAATAGCTTTTGCAATAGCCGTAGCTACCTCTTTAGATTTTCCAAGACCATGACCAACAACACCGTTCTCATCACCAACAACCACAATCGCAGAAAAACCAAAAGCTCTACCCCCTTTGGTTACTTTTGTAACTCTTTGAACACCAACCAGTCTGTCTTTTAGTTCAAGACCTCCCGGTTTAACTGTTTCTACATTTTTATATTTCCCGAACATATTTCCTTTTAAAATTTTAGACCGGCCTCTCTGGCGCCTTCGGCCAATGATTTTACTCTTCCGTGATATAAATTACCTCCACGATCAAAGGCAACAGCTTCTATACCGGCTTTTTTTGCTTTTTCTGCAATTGCTTTTCCAACAAGGTTTGCAATCTCAATCTTAGTGCCTTTTGCCTTACTAAGCTCTTTATCTCTTGAAGAAGCCGCCACTAAAGTAGTACCGTTGTTATCGTCAATTACTTGGGCATAAATCTCCTTGTTGCTTCTATAAACAGACAATCTAGGCCTTTCAGCGGTGCCAAAGGATACTTTCCTGATCCTTTTTCTAATACGCTCTCTTCTTTCAGTTTTTGATAATCCCATAATTCAATTCTTAAGCGGATTTACCTGCTTTTCTTCTTAATTGTTCTCCTACAAATTTGATCCCTTTTCCTTTATACGGTTCAGGTTTGCGGAATGATCTTATTTTTGCTGCAATTTGTCCAACCAATTGTTTGTCGTGAGATGTAAGCTTTATAATTGGGTTTTTCCCTTTCTCAGAAATGGTCTCAACCTTAACTTCAGGAGCCAGGTTCATTACAATATTGTGCGAGAAACCCAAAGCTAGATCCAATTTTTGACCCTGATTAGACGCTCTGTATCCAACTCCTACCAATTCAAGTTCTTTTGTCCATCCTTTGGTCACTCCTAAAATCATATTGGAGATCAACGATCTGTAAAGGCCGTGTTTGGCTTTATGCTCTTTGGATTCAGAGGGCCTTGTTACTAAAACCTGACCTTCACCTGACTTAATTTCAACCCCTGAATATTCCTGCTTTAATTCACCCAACTTACCTTTTACAGTGATAATATTATCCTGCAGTTCAATTGTGGCTCCTTCCGGAATTTCTATTGGATTATTACCTATTCTAGACATTTTCCTATCTCTTTATTTCTTAATAAACGTAGCACAAAACTTCACCACCCACATTGTCTCTATGAGCCTGCTTGCTAGTCATTACTCCATGAGAAGTAGACACGATTGCAATTCCCAGGCCATTAAGTACCCTCGGCATATCTCCAGAACTGGCATACTTTCTAAGACCAGGTGTACTAATACGCTGTATCTTTTTGATTACCGGTTCTTTAGTAAGCCTGTCATATTTCAAGGCTATTTTAATTATCCCCTGTACTTCATTCTCCTCGAATTTATAACTCAATATATATCCTTGATCGAACAAAATCTTTGTTACCTCTCTTTTCAAATTAGATGCAGGGATTTCCACTACCCTGTGACCCGCTCTACTGGCGTTTCTAATTCTTGTTAAATAATCTGCTATTGGATCTGTAAACATCTTCTCAACTTTTATATTGGATTACCAGCTTGCTTTTTTAACTCCGGGAATCAAGCCCTTGTTAGCCATTTCTCTGAACATTACACGAGAAATACCAAAAGTTCTCATATATCCCTTAGGTCTTCCAGTTAATTTGCACCTGTTATGCATTCGAATAGGACTGGCGTTTTTTGGCAATTTCTGTAGAGCTTCATAGTCTCCGGCTTCTTTCAAAGCCTTTCTCTTCTCTGCATATTTTGCTACAGCCTTTGCCCTTTTTCTTTCCCGGGCCTTCATTGATTCTTTAGCCATACTAATTCTTTTTAAAAGGTAATCCTAATTCGGTTAACAATGATTTTGCTTCTTTATCTGTATTGGCGCTAGTCACAAAAGTGATATCCATTCCATTTATCCTATTGATCTTGTCAATATTGATTTCCGGAAAAATAATCTGTTCTGTTACTCCCAGGTTATAATTTCCTCTTCCATCAAAACCTGTTGCTCTGATTCCCTGAAAATCCCTAACCCTTGGTAAGGCAGTAGTCACCAATCTGTCTAAAAACTCGTACATGCGCTCGCCTCTGAGGGTAACTTTAGCCCCTATTGGCATTCCCTTTCTCAGTTTAAAAGCTGCAACATCTTTCTTTGAAATTGTTGAAATTGCTTTTTGACCAGTGATAAGGGTTAATTCCTCTAAGGCATGATCTACCAATTTTTTATCGGCTACGGCTGCACCAACACCCCTGCTAACAACAATCTTTTTTAGCTTGGGTACCTGCATCACATTATTGTAACCATATTCTTCTTTGAGCGCCTTTATAATTCGCTCTCCGTATTCTTGTTTTAATCTTGGAACGTAAGCCATAACTAAATTACTTCGTTAGATTTCTTAGAAAATCGTACTTTTTTCCCATCTCTTACCTCATAACCCACTCTTGTTGTTTCACCAGATTTTGAATCAATAAGTGATAAGTTAGATAAATGGATAGGAGCTTCTTTTTTAACAATTCCACCCTGAGGGTTTTGTGCACTGGGCTTTTCGTGTTTAGATACCATATTGGTACCTTCTACGATAGCCTTATTTTTTTCGCGATCAACAAGAATTACTTTGCCTTCGGTACCCTTATGGTCTCCTGCAACAATTCTTACTGTATCTCCTGTTTTAATTCTTAATTTCATCTTACAATATTTTAAAGCACCTCAGGAGCCAATGAAACAATTTTCATGAACTGCTTATCACGCAACTCCCGTGCAACAGGTCCAAATACACGCGTTCCTCTCATTTCACCCGTAGGGTTCAATAATACACAGGCGTTATCGTCAAAACGTATATAGGATCCATCAGGTCTCCTTACTTCTTTTTTTGTCCTAACAACAACAGCTGTTGAAACAGCACCCTTTTTAATACCTCCGTTGGGCGTGGCTTCCTTAACCGTTACCACAATTTTATCACCCACAGATGCATATCGCCTCTTTGTACCACCAAGTACACGTATGGTTAACACCTCTTTGGCACCAGTGTTATCTGCTACTTTTAATCTTGATTCTTGCTGTAACATAATTATTTAGCTCTTTCTAAGACTTCAACCAATCTCCAACATTTGGTTCTGCTCAACGGACGTGTTTCCATTATCTTCACAGTATCCCCAATATTGCAGTCATTGGTTTCATCGTGTGCAACATACTTTTT
>NZ_CAMYKG010000005.1:16595-117614 GCF_947258925.1 uncultured Eudoraea sp.
GTTACAACGCCTATTCTTTCCTTTCTTAAATTTCTTTTTTCCATAAAGCAGAACCAATTATTGGTTATCCCTTTTTGTTAATTCAGTAGCCAATTGTGCTACCGTTCTTCTTGCCTTCCTTATTTGAAGGGGGTTTTCCAGTGGAGTGACGGAGTGGGCGATTTTAAGATCTGCATGCTGCTTCTTAAAATGCGACATCTTCTCCTTCAATTCTTCTACCGATAATTCATTTATTTCTGATTGTTTCATCATGCTAATTATAAAATTATGCCGCTTCGTAATCCCTGGCTACAATAAATTTTGTCTTCACTGGTAACTTTTGCGCAGCAAGCCTTAAAGCTTCCTTAGCAATGTCCATAGGCACTCCGGAAACCTCGAACATAATCCTTCCCGGTTTAACCACAGCAACAAAGTATTCCGGAGCTCCTTTTCCTTTACCCATACGTACCTCTAAAGGCTTTTTAGTAATGGGTTTATCCGGGAAAATTTTAATCCACAATTGTCCTTGCCTTTTCATATACCTTGTCGCAGCAATACGTGCCGCCTCAATCTGACGCGAAGTAATAAAACAGGAATCCAAAGATTTAATCCCGAACATTCCATTGGAAAGTTGATGCCCTCTTCCGGAATTGCCCTTCATACGTCCTTTCTGCGCTTTACGAAACTTCGTTCTTTTTGGCTGTAACATAATCTTTAACTTCTTCTTTAATTATTACTTTCTGCGACGTTGCTTCTTACCACCATCCTGCTTTCCTTTAGACTGCCCTTTAGACATGCCTACCAACGGAGAAAGTTCTCTTTTACCATAAACTTCACCCTTCATGATCCATACCTTAATCCCTAATCTACCGTAGGTGGTATGAGCTTCATGAATGGCATAATCTATATCCGCCCTAAAAGTGGATAAAGGAATTCTACCATCTTTATAAGATTCTGACCTTGCCATTTCCGCACCATTCAATCTTCCTGCAATCTGAATTTTGATTCCCTCCGCATTCATTCTCATTGCGGCAGCAATAGCCATTTTAATCGCTCTCCTGTAAGAAATTCTATTTTCTATTTGTCTGGCCACACTGGCAGCTACAAGATTTGCATCTACTTCTGGCCTTTTTATTTCGAAAATATTTATCTGAACTTCCTTATCCGTAATTTTCTTGAGCTCCTCTTTTAATTTATCTACTTCCTGACCACCTTTCCCGATAATTATCCCGGGTCTTGCCGTCGTGATAGTAACAGTAATTAACTTTAAGGTTCTTTCTATAATTACTCTGGACACACTAGCCTTTGCCAAACGTGCATGAACATATTTTCTTATCTTATCATCTTCGGCCAGTTTGTCACCATAATCGTTTCCACCATACCAGTTAGATTCCCATCCCCTGATTATACCTAGACGATTGCCGATTGGATTTGTTTTTTGTCCCATACTAAAAGTTCTAGCTTTGTGTATTATTGTTAGATCCCAAAACCAAGGTTACGTGGTTGGAACGTTTTCTTATTCTATGAGCTCTCCCTTGCGGTGCCGGTCTTAATCTTTTCAGCATACGACCACTGTCCACAGTAATTTCCTTAATAAACAATTCAGCTTCTTCAACATCTGCTTCTTCATTTTTAGCCTGCCAGTTAGCTATTGCAGATAACAATAACTTTTCTAACCTGCGGGAGGCTTCTTTAGGACTGAATCTTAGAATAGCAAGTGCCTTTTCAACTTCCGCTCCCCTTACCAAATCTGCTACCAAACGCATTTTTCTTGGTGAAGTAGGGCAGTTATTTAACTTTGCAAAAGCTATTTTTTGCTTTTCTGCTTTTAGTCTTTCGGCCATTTGTTTTTTTCGAACTCCCATAGCTTACTTACTTTTTACCTTTATTTTTTGCCCCTGCGTGACCTCGGAAAGATCTTGTTGGGGAAAATTCGCCTAATTTATGTCCTACCATATTCTCAGTAACATAAACAGGTACAAATTGTCTTCCGTTATGAACCGCTATTGTCTGACCTACAAAGTCGGGAGTAATTGTTGATGCTCTTGACCAGGTCTTAATAACTGTCTTTTTACCGGACTCTAAATTCAGCTGGACTTTTTTATCCAGGCTATAATGAACGTAAGGTCCTTTTTTTAGTGAACGTGCCATTTCTTTCTACTTTTTTATTTCTTTCTACGTTCTAATATATACCTAT
This sequence comes from uncultured Eudoraea sp., assembly GCF_947258925.1. GTDB lineage: Bacteria > Bacteroidota > Bacteroidia > Flavobacteriales > Flavobacteriaceae > Eudoraea. The sequence continues at coordinate 18,772 of NZ_CAMYKG010000005.1, forward strand.
TTGTATCCTTGGTTTTGGATCTGGTCCTGTATCCTTTAGCAGGAATTCCATTCTTAGATCTTGGATGTCCTCCGGACGCCCTGCCTTCACCACCACCCATTGGGTGATCCACAGGATTCATCGCCACCGGTCTTGTTCTTGGTCTTCTGCCAAGCCATCTGCTTCTACCGGCTTTTCCGGAAACAATTAACTGGTGATCAGAATTAGACACCGCACCAATAGTTCCAAAGCAATTAGCAAGGACTAATCTTGTTTCTCCGGAAGGTAATTTTATAGTGGCATACTTTCCTTCTCTTGCCATTAGCTGAGCAAAAGTTCCAGCACTTCTCGCCATTGTAGCTCCCTGACCAGGACGTAATTCAATACAAGAAATAATTGTTCCTAAAGGAATTTTACTCAATGGAAGTGCATTCCCGATCTCAGGAGCCGCTTTTTCCCCGGAGGAAATTTTCTGACCAACCTGTAAACCGTTTTGAGCAATTATATATCTCTTTTCACCATCAGTGTATTCCACTAAAGCAATAAAAGCTGTTCTATTAGGATCATACTGGATAGACTTTACTTCAGCAGTTACGTCTTTCTTATCCCGTTTGAAATCAATAATACGATACCTCCTTTTATGCCCTCCACCTCTATGGCGAATGGTCATTTTTCCTTGACTGTTTCTACCTCCAGACCTTTTTAACGGAGCAAGCAAGCTTTTCTCCGGCTTATCAGCAGTAATGGCGTCAAACCCGTTTACTACTTTAAAACGCTGTCCTGGAGTGATCGGTTTTACATTTGACTTCCCATGTTGAACCCCTGTTTTTGTGAAACGGGTTTTGCGTGAAGGTCCATAATTCATTGTCCGAACTTTCTTTACTGAAACACCATAAGCTGCTTCAACGGCATCTTTGATCTGTAGTTTATTGGCCTTAGGATCAACAACAAAACCATAGCGATTATATAACTCGCTATCCGCTGTCATTTTTTCCGTTATAATTGGCTTTATCAACACACTCATGTCTTACCTATTTAATTAAGTTCGATTCAATTCCTTCTATGGAACCTTCTAAAAGAACAATTTGATTTGCATTAAGAATTTTGTAAGTGCTTAATTCTGAATTAGTTACAACTTCATAACCTTTCAAATTACGCGACGACAAATATACGTTATTATTTGAATCGCCCAACACAAACAAAGACTTTTTGTTTTCCAATCCTAAGGATTTCAAAACCTGAACGAATTCTTTGGTCTTTGGAGAGTCAAAATTAAAGTCTTCGACAACCATAATAGCCTTATCCTGATTCTTAAGACTCAAGGCTGATTTTCTCGCTAACCTCTTTAAATTCTTATTCAATTTTTGGGTATAATCCTTAGGCCTTGGCCCAAAAATCCTTCCTCCACCACGAAAAATCGGGGATTTAATACTTCCTGCCCGAGCAGTCCCTGTTCCCTTTTGTTTTTTAATCTTCCTGGTACTTCCAACAATCTCCGCTCTTTCCTTGGCTTTGTGCGTACCCTGTCTTTGATGAGCCATGTACTGCTTAACATCCAAATAAATAGCATGGTTGTTCGGTTCTATTTTATAAACTGCATCTGAAAGGTCCACCTTCCGGCCAGTTTCTTTTCCTTTTACATCTAAAACTGCTACCTTCATTATTTCTCTATCGTTACGTACGCATTTTTATGACCGGGCACACAACCTTTTAAAACCAAAAGATTCTTTTCCGGAACAATTTTTAAAACTCTGAGGTTTTGAACGGTAACCCTACTGCCACCCATTCTTCCTGCCATTTTCATTCCCTTAAAAACTCGTGAAGGATATGAAGCGGCCCCGATTGAACCGGGAGCTCTCAACCTGTTATGCTGACCATGAGTGGCCTGCCCGACTCCCGCAAAACCATGTCTCTTAACCACACCCTGAAAACCTTTTCCTTTGGATATGGCCGACACATCAACAAATTCACCTTCAACAAATACGTCAACACCCAGGGTGTCTCCTAATTTGTGTTCTCCTTCATAATCCCGGAATTCGACGACTTTCTTTTTGGAGGAAGAACCTGCTTTTTTAAAATGGCCTGTTTCAGCCTTATTAGCACGTTTTTCTGCCTTGTCATCGAAACCAAGCTGAAGGGCATTGTACCCGTCTACCTCTTCGGTTCTGACTTGGGTAACTACACATGGCCCAGCCTCTATGACAGTACAGGGAATGTTCTTCCCATTATCGTCAAAAATGCTGGTCATGCCTACTTTTTTTCCAATTAACCCAGACATATTATTATTGTTATTTATTAATTATTCTTAAACTTTATTTTTCTTCCAAAAAAAACAGGATCAAAAACAATTCGATCCCGAATATATTTTTGTTGCCGTTTTTCCTTTGCGAAACGCTCCGGACATGTTATCCGTTTCAACCGAAACGAAATATACTATCACACTTTTATCTCAACCTCAACACCACTGGGAAGTTCTAACTTCATAAGGGCATCAATGGTTTTTGATGAAGAACTATAAATATCCAGTAGTCTTTTATAAGAACTTAACTGGAATTGTTCCCTTGATTTTTTGTTCACGTGAGGCGAACGCAAAACCGTAAATATCTTTTTATGCGTTGGTAAAGGAATCGGCCCTGTTACAACAGCACCGGTCGTTTTTACCGTTTTTACGATTTTCTCCGCAGATTTATCTACCAGATTATGATCGTATGATTTTAGTTTTATTCTAATTTTCTGACTCATAATACTAAAATTTAGGCCGTTACACCTGTTGCTGCTTTTACCACTTCCTCAGCTAATCCTGAAGGAGTTTCTGCATAATGTGAAAATTCCATAGTTGAAGTTGCTCTGCCCGAAGACAACGTCCTAAGTGCAGTTACATATCCAAACATCTCTGAAAGAGGCACATCAGCCTTAATTACTTTAGAACCTGCTCTGTCATCCATATTATTTACGTGACCTCTCCTTCTGTTAAGGTCTCCAACAATATCTCCCATATTTTCTTCAGGAGTTAATACTTCCAACTTCATAATAGGTTCCATAAGCACCGCTCTCGCAGCCCTTGCAGCTTCTTTATATCCTATTTTTGCTGCCAGTTCAAAAGATAAGGAATCAGAATCCACAGGATGGAAAGATCCATCTTTAAGTGTAACCTTCATACTATCCATTTCAAATCCGGCTAAAGGCCCATTCTTCATGGCCTCTTTAAATCCTTTCTCCACAGATGGAATATATTCCCTGGGTATATTACCCCCTTTGATCATATTCACAAATTCCAATCCGGCTTCACCATCCTCTCTTGGTTCCATCGTAAAGACAATGTCCGCAAATTTTCCACGACCACCGGTTTGCTTTTTATAAATTTCCCTGTGATCTGCACTTTTGGTTATTGCCTCTTTATACTCAACCTGAGGTTGCCCCTGGTTAACATCTACCTTAAACTCTCTTCTAAGGCGGTCCACAATAATATCAAGATGCAACTCTCCCATTCCGGAAATAATTGTCTGGCCTGATGCTTCATCTGTCTTAACCACGAAAGTGGGATCTTCTTCGGCCAACTTAGCCAGGGACATACCCAATTTATCCACATCGGCTTTTGTCTTAGGCTCAACCGCTATCCCGATTACAGGATCCGGGAAATTCATACTTTCCAGGATAATTGGATGTTTTTCATCCGATAGTGTATCCCCGGTCTTAATATCCTTAAAACCTACAGCTGCACCAATATCACCTGCCGCAATAGATTCTACGGCATTTTGTTTATTGGAATGCATCTGGTAAATTCTTGAAATTCTTTCTTTATTACCTGAGCGGTTATTAAGTACATATGATCCTGCGTTCAGCTTACCAGAATATGCTCTGAAGAATGCCAAACGACCTACAAAGGGATCCGTGGCAATTTTAAATGCCAGAGCCGAAAAAGGCTCATTGATATCCGGCTTTCTTAAAACTTCTTTTTCTGTTCTAGGATCTATTCCGGTTATCCCTTCTTTATCCATTGGCGAAGGCAAATATCTACATACTGCGTCAAGTAGAAATTGTACCCCCTTATTTTTAAATGAAGAACCGCAAATCATTGGGATAATACTCATATCCATAACCGCTGCTCTAAGAGCTGCATGTACTTCGTCTTCAGTAATTGAGTCTTCGTCCTCAAAGAACTTCTCCATTAAAGTTTCATCGTATTCCGCAACTGCTTCAATTAAGGCGGCGCGATATTCATGCACTTCCTCCTTCATTTCTTCCGGGATATCGATGATATCAAAAGAAGAACCCATGTCTTCTTCATGCCAAACAATGGCACGATTCTTAACCAGATCAACAATACCTTTAAAATCTGCCTCTTCACCAATTGGCAATACAATTGGTACGGCATTAGATTTCAACATATCCTTTACCTGCTTACTAACCATCAGGAAGTTAGATCCCTGTCTATCCATTTTATTTACAAAGCCAATTCTTGGCACTTTGTAATTGTCAGCTAACCTCCAATTGGTTTCCGACTGTGGTTCAACACCGTCTACTGCACTAAACAGAAAAACCAAACCGTCTAATACCCTTAGGGAACGATTTACCTCAACAGTAAAATCTACGTGTCCGGGGGTATCAATTATGTTAAAGTGGTATGGTTTTGACTCAGGTATTAATTGTCCATTCTTGGTTGGGAAATCCCAGGTACAGGTTGTCGCAGCCGAGGTAATAGTTATTCCCCTTTCCTGCTCCTGTGCCATCCAGTCCATAGTGGCAGCACCATCATGCACCTCACCTATTTTATGGCTTACACCTGTGTAAAATAAAATACGTTCCGTAGTAGTGGTCTTGCCGGCATCAATATGAGCTGCAATACCTATGTTCCTTGTATATTTTAAATCTCTTGCCATTTTTTCTTAAAATCTAAAGTGGGAAAATGCCTTGTTTGCCTCTGCCATTTTATGTGTATCCACCCTCCTTTTAACCGCTGCACCTTCTTCTTTTGACGCAGCTAATATTTCTCCGGCCAATTTCTGTGCCATGGACTTTTCATTTCGCTTTCTTGCAAAGCTTATAAGCCATTTCATGGCAGTAGAAATTTTTCTATCCGGTCTTATTTGCATAGGTATCTGAAAAGTAGCACCTCCTACCCTTCTGCTTCTAACCTCAACGTGTGGCATTACATTGGAAAGAGCTTCTTTCCATAATTCCAGCGCTGGTTTCTCTTCATCAGTTTTCTTTTCTTCTACAATGTCAATAGCATCGTAGAAAACTTTAAAGGCAACTGATTTTTTACCATCCCACATTAACATATTCACAAAACGCGTTACCAGTTGGTCATTAAACCTCGGATCCGGTAATAGTGGTCTTTTTTTCGCCTGTCTTTTTCTCATCGCTTTTTCTTAATCGTTTAGATTACTTTTTAGGGCGTTTTGCACCGTACTTAGATCTTCTTTGGGTTCTTCCTGCAACACCTGCTGTGTCTAAAGCTCCTCTTACAATGTGATATCTAACTCCCGGCAAATCTTTCACCCTTCCGCCTCTAACCAATACTATCGAGTGCTCCTGGAGATTGTGACCCTCGCCCGGGATGTATGCGTTTACCTCTTTACCATTTGTTAACCTTACCCTTGCAACTTTTCGCATTGCAGAATTTGGCTTTTTAGGCGTAGTGGTATAAACCCGCGTACAAACCCCTCTTCGCTGGGGGCACGAATCCAAAGCAGCCGATTTACTCTTCTTGGTAATTGTGGCCCTTCCTTTTCGTGTTGGCATACTATTTTTTATCTATAAATCCTACCCTCATTTAAGGGCTGGCAAATGTAGTAATTATTCATTATAATTCAAATCCATTCTGATAATTTTCTTTGATTTTTTTATGACCCAAATTCTCTGATGCTTTTTTTGGCAGAAAAAGGAAAACATATACCTTATTATATATACCCTATTATACACATTTCAATTTTGAATATTTATTAATTAAAATTCCACCATAGAATATGCAGAATATGATAGTGACCTGCTATTGCCAAATAGATTTTAGGTGAGAGTTTTAAGAAGGTTCCGATTATTGATTCCCTAATTTTTTTCTTAACAAAACAATGTTTATCCATTTTATTGGGATAATCTTAATTCATATGTTATTTTTTTAACACTTTATTTGTCATTTTTTTAACATTAGCCCGCCAAATTGTTTTTTTTATCTGCCCGTATTCTTAAAGTTTTATTAAAATATGTTTGGATTATTAACATGAAATTAGGATTTTCGCAGTTAGCTAATTCAAATAATTATAAAATGAGAACAAATTTAAATGGAATCTTGACGCTACTTTTGGCGTTTGTTGTGCATTTATCATTTGCGCAAGACAAGACGATTTCAGGTAAGGTCACTGATTTTGAAGGTTTACCTTTACCTGGTGTAAACATCTTGGTTGAAGGTACTACTACAGGTACTCAAACTGATTTCGATGGTTTATACGAGATTAGAGCGCAAGAAGGTCAGGCGTTAATCTTTACCTACATTGGTCAAAAAGATGTGCGCGTCGTCATTGGAGCTGCTCTAAACTATGATGTGCAAATGCAGGAAGATGCGCAAGCCCTTGAAGAGGTTGTAGTAACAGCTCAGGGTATCAAACAGGAAAAAAAGGCATTAGGTTATGCCGTAACAACTGTTGATTCTGAAGAACTGGAATCCAGGGCAGATACCGATATCGGTAAAATCCTTCGTGGTAAAGCCGCGGGTGTGAGGATTACAGGTACTGGTGGTGTTACAGGTAGTGGTACAAACATCGTTATCCGTGGGGCTTCATCTATTACAGGGAATAACCAACCCTTATTTATTGTTGATGGTATCCCTTTTGATGCTGGTTCAAATACAGCGAACCAGGATGCATCTTCCGGTAGCTTCCAATCTGCTAACGTAGCCAGTAGGTTTGCTGATTTGGATCCTAATGATATAGAAAATGTAAACATCTTAAAGGGGCTTAGTGCAACGGCTATTTATGGTAGTGCTGGTCGTAATGGGGTAATCCTTATTACAACGAAATCCGGGGCAACGAGTAACAAGAAATTTGAGGTATCAGTAAATACCTCTATGTTCTTTAATGATGTTGTGCTTCCGGATTACCAGAATAACTGGGGTAATGGTTTCCAAAATGTTTATGGTGCCTTCTTTAGTAACTGGGGTGCAAACTTTGCAAGCCAGCGTACTATCCCGAATGCATTCAGGAATATGTTGTTGAACAATTTCGGGGTAGAACCTTCTGTTCTTTTCCCGGATCGCGCAGATTTGGACTCTCCGGAACAAGTATACAGACCTTATGATTCCCAAAAGGCCTTCTTCCGAACAGGTGCCATCAGCACGATCTCCGTTACGGCAGCAGGAAGTTTTGAAAAAGGTAATTATAGTGTTTCCTATGGTAATACGCAGGATCAGGGATTTATTCCCAATAACCGATTGATCAGAAATAACTTTTCAGTAGGTGGTACATATAGGTTTGATAATAAATTAACCGTCTCCGGTAAATTAAATTATGTTCAAAATGATATCTCATCACCATTTACTGATGCTTCTACAGGTAGTGACGTAACAAGTTCTACTGCCGGTACAGGTGGTGTTAGTTCGATATGGAATATCTTATACCTGCCCAGGAGTGTTGATATCACAGAGCCATCCCAACATCCAATTACAGGGGAAAGCCTTTGGTATAGAGGGGGTAATGACAGAACCAATCCGGTTTGGACACTAAATAATACCAAATCCACGAACAATACGAACAGGGCATTTGGGGCATTTAATGTCAAATATGATATCGCAGACTGGATTAATATAAATTGGAGAACCACTCTAGATAATGCAATTACTTCTTCTGAAAGATCTATTAATAAAGGTTCTAATGATGGTCTGCATCCAAACGGTTATTTACAAACCACAGTTGCGAACAATACCATTTGGGATCATACCTTTTTCGCATCGGTGAATAAGTCCCTTGGCGAAAATTGGGGTATAAATGGTTCTCTAGGTCTAACGGCAAGACGAATTGTTTTTGAACGACAGGGTAATGAAAGCAGGGATCAGATAGTATTTGGTCTTCAAAATCATGCCAACTATGTAAACCATAGTCCAATAATTGAAGGAACCGCATTTCCTGCAAATACAACGGCTTATCAGCGAGAAACTGAAAGTAATAACCCGGCGGTATATGCTACTGCAACGGCAGATTACAAAGGATGGTTATTCTTAACTGCAAATGCAAGGGAAGATTGGTTTTCAGGTTTAGAAAAAGACAATAGAGCTCAATTCTCATGGGGTGCATCTGCTTCATGGATTCCTACTTTGACTTTTGCAGATATACGCTCACAAAATGGGCTTAACTATTTAAAGGTAAGAGCATCTTATGGTACTGCTCCTGGTTTCCCAGGTCTGTATAGAACAAGAAATATCCTGAACTTAAACCCTGCGGCCTTCCAGTCAGCTAATGGAGCTACTGTTACAACAACAAGTGTTGATAACCTTTTAGCAAACTCGAATTTAACACCGGAACTATCTGAAGAAATAGAAGCTGGTATAGAGGCAAGATTTTTTGATAACCGCCTGGGATTTGACTTTACCTATTACACCAGGGAAACGAAAGATCAAATTATTAACAGACCCATCCCACCGGAAAGTGGATTTACCACTACAACGGTAAACGCGGGTAATGTTACCAACAAAGGTGTTGAACTTGCTTTTGACGGGACCCCCGTTCAATCTGAAAACTGGACCTGGAATATAAATGGTAATTATACAATTAATGAGAGTACCGTTTCAGGTTTAGAGGAAGGTGAACAAATCTATGTAGGTGGTATTTTTAATGTTCCTTCCAACCAGGCTATTAATGGGCAACCATTAGGTGTTGTCCTGGGAAGTGCTGTACTTAGAGATGATGCAGGAAATCGTTTGATAAATGAAAATGGTTACTGGATTCAGGATCCTGAGAACAGACTAATAGCGGATCCTAATCCGGACTGGTTCATGACAATAGGCACGAGTTTAAGGTTTAAATCTTTGACCTTGAGCATGCAGTGGGAATACCAGCAAGGTGGTGATATTGTATCTACAACTATTGGTGCTATTACCGGTAGGGGATTATCTCAGGAAACAGACTTTGACAGAACGCAAAGTATTATTTTACCTGGTATCAGACAATCCACCGGACAGCCAAATGACATTCAGACAACGGCTACTGAAGCATATTTCAATAACATAGGCTTTGGAACCGATGAGTTAACTGTCTTTGACGCTTCGCACATTAGACTTAGGGAATTATCATTGGCGTACACTATGCCCACTAAATTCCTGGATAAGACTCCATTTGGCAGTCTAATTGTTACACTGGTAGGTCAAAACCTATGGGTAGATGCTTATAACACTCCTGATAGTATTAATTTTGACCCTGAACTTAACAGTCTGGGTGTTGGAAACTCGAATGGATTGGATTATTTGACTTCCTGGAATTCCAGAAGATACGGTCTAAACCTGAAATTAACATTTTAAAAAATAAATTGTAATGAAGAATTATAGTAACAAATTATTTTCATTCATGCTACTTTTCGGACTTTTATGGTCTTGTGAAGTGGGTGAACTGGACTTAGTGACGAATCCAAATGCGCCCAGTCCGGACAATTTGGATGTAGACTTTACTCTAAACAGCATACAGTTGAATTTTGGTGCATTCTTCTCGGAAGCAACTGAAGCTGGTGGTGAAGCGGTACGATTGGAATACATGTTCGATGAATATGATGTAAACTTTAATAACACCAATGGTAATATTACTTCAATGTGGAGCAACGCATATGCAGAGGTATTACCGGATATTCAAACTTTGATCCCCATTGCGGAATCATCAGATCTTTATATTCATGCAGGGATTGCTAAAGTTATCAGAGCGTATACTTTAATGACCCTGGTAGACTTCTTTGGTGATGTGCCTTACACTGAAGCTTTACTTGGGAATGAAAATTCATTTCCAACAGTAGATAGCGGACAGTTGGTTTACGACGGAGCTTTAGCCGATTTAAATGCAGCTCTTGCCGATTTTGCTAAGGAATCATCTGCTGAACCTGATTTAGATTTGTATTATGACGGTGATATTGATTCCTGGATTAATTTAACCAACACGCTTAAGCTAAAATATTATCTTAATCTTAGGTTAACCAACCAAGCTGCAGCAGCATCTAATATAGCGGCTCTTATAAATGGAGGAGATATTATCACTGGTCCGGAAGACGACTTTAAATTTACTTACGGAACAGCGCAATCTCCATTGAGTAAGCATCCATATTATATAGAGGAATACCAGGCAGCTAGCCCGGGTGAGTATATTACCAACTATATGATGTGGGCCCTGGGTGTGGAAAAAGGATTGGATGATCCAAGACAACGCTTTTATGTGTACAGACAGGTTGATGAATTCCCTTCCGATCCAGCAACACTTAATAATGAAATTGACTGCTGGAACGATCCACGACCATCAACTTATCCACCTATTGATGCTATTTCGCCTGTACCCTTGGCATTCTGTTCTTTATTTGACAGAGGAGATGGTTATTGGGGTAGAAATCACTCCAACGCTGACGGAATTCCACCGGATAACCAAAAAAGAGCAACTTTTGGTCCCTATCCTATAGGAGGCCGGTATGATGACAACGATGCGGAAGCTATTGATGATGGAGACGGACTGGATGGCGCAGGTATCTGGCCAATAATGATGGATTCCTTTGTTTATTTCATGAGGGCTGAAGCAGCACTGTATTTAGGTACCAGTGATGACCCAAGAGCCATGTTGGAACAAGGTGTAAGATCATCTATCGCCACGGTTACCGGATTTTTGAATACAGATAGTTTTACCAATGTACCGGATGATACAGATATTGAAGCCTATGTTACTTTTGTTTTAGGTTTATACGATGCAGCAGGATCAGCAGACGAAAGAATGGCTGTTGTAGGTAAAGAATACTGGATAGCGTTGTTCGGAAACGGTGTAGAAGGGTATAACCTGTTAAAAAGATCTGGAACACCAATTAACTTGTCCCCTACGCTATTGGGTACAAGTCCATTTCCAAGGACTTTCCTTTACCCAAATACATCTGTGGATAGGAACTTTAATATAAGCCAGAAATTATTAACGGATCAGACCTTTTGGGATTCGAATGCTCCAGGCTTCATTTATTAACTAAAAAAAAGATACAGCAATGAAAAGTAACTTTTTAAAATCAATAGTATATATAGTCGCTCTGGGAATGCTCGTATTCTCTTGTTCGACTCAAACCGAGAAATTGCCGGTTGACTTTGAGACCTTAGTGGTTTCCGGTGGCGCATTTGCTTCGCAGATAGCATCTGAAGGTTCAACGGATATTAACAGGGATGATGCGTCAAGTTCATCTTTCTCTAAAACCTATACACTAACAACACCTGCACCTGCACTGGGTTCAGATGTTAACCTGGTAGAATTATTTGTAAGCTTCTCAGGAGCAAACTTAAATGTAGATGAAGTGTTATATTCATCTGCAGGTACTGCAGACTTTGACACTTCCAGTGGAGGTTATCCTGAGGTGTCCTTTAGTGTTGCGGGTGATCAGGTTTTGAGTAGCCTGGGACTTGTTCCAGCTCAATTGGAAGGTGGAGATAGTTTTAACTTCCGCCTTGCATTGACTACTCCTAAGGGAACATTTTCTGACGTTAGTGCTAACTTTGATAACCAATCTGCAGACCATAGATTTTCATCAACAGTAGTTTGCTTGCCTCCTATTATTCCGGCAGGAGACTATGTCGTGGCTATGGTAGATACCTTTGGTGATGGTTGGCAGACAACTACTGCATCAGGAGGAGATCCAATCACGATCACCTTGAGTTCAGGAGACGTTCTTGAAGTTGGTATGTGCACCATTTATGAGGCATCAGCATTTGCTTGTGTTGATGGACCGTCGCAGGCCTCTGATGTTGTAACCATCCCGGCTGGAATTACTTCAGCAGAATGGTTCTTCCCAGGAGATACATACGGAGAAATATCGTTTACTATAACGGGTCCAAATAGTGGAGAGATTATATATGACTCTCCGCAGGGAGCAGCAGCAGGAGTTCTTGCACTGAATTTGTGTAACGAATAAGTTCTGTAATAATAGTATTGAAAAGCCGCTTGTAACCAAGCGGCTTTTCTTTTGGTCTTCTTTTAAATTTTGTATAACTAAATGAAAAGTACTAATTTTAGAAAAAACAGGATTATGAAACATGTAGAAAATGGCATCTCACTTATTGTGCTGATCGGCTTTTTAATAAGCTTCGGGACCACTTCTGCACAAGCGGTTTATAAAGGAAATCACAACTTTGAAAGTACCTCACAGATTTTTGATATTATTGAGGACAAACTCATGGAAGATAAAGAAATTATCTATGATATGCGCGAAGTAATAGGTAGCCCCTACCTAACAGAGGAATTTGTCCGAGGATCATTATTTTTAAATGAAAAGAACTACGGGGACTATTTATTTCGCTACAATATCTTTCGGGATGATGTGGAATTTAAAAAAGATCCCTATGCCCCAATTGAATCTGTAAAGAAAATAGAAGGTATTGTTGTTAAGCTGGAGGATAATACCAAGATAACTGTTCAAACCCTGACCATTGACACCAATACCTATGAACGAAAGTTCCTGGTTGAAGTTGTTGATGGAAATTATCAATTAAATAAATTGGTAAGAGCTAAATTTACCGCTCCTAAAAAAGCTGAAACGCCAATGTCTAGCGATATAAAGGCCAAGTTTACTAAAGTTGAAGAGTTTTATGTAATCAATGAAGATAAGATCGAAAAATTGGGTAACAAAAAGAAGGATCTTAAAAAACAATTTCCTGATGAAAGCGATAAAATGATGGCATTTGTAAACAAGGAAAAAATTAATCTTAAAAAAGAGGATGACCTTATAAAATTATTTCAATACATGAATAATTAATAAGATTTAACTTTTATAATTAAAACCATCCTTGAATTTAAGGATGGTTTTTTATTTACCTTTAAGGCATGCAAAAAACTTCCCGAATTTATGGCATAAGAGCCGTAATTGAAGCTATTAATTCTAAAAATACAATAGATAAGATATTCATTCAAAAGGGCCTGGGTGGAAGTCTTTATAAAGAATTAGAATCCCTTATCCGGGAAAATGGAATTAGTTTCTCCTATGTCCCTGTGGAAAAACTCAACAGACTTACTAAAAACAACCATCAGGGGGTTATTGCAAATATTTCACCCATCGAATTCCACAACTTTGAAAGCTTAGTAGAGGAGGTAATTAAAAGTAAAGAACATCCATTGTTTCTTCTTTTGGATCAATTGTCTGACGTCAGAAATTTTGGGGCGATAATACGAACCGCAGAATGTACCGGTGTTGATGGAATAATCATTCAAAAAAAGGGAGCTGCTCCTGTGACTGAAGACACTATTAAAACCTCTGCAGGTGCCGCTTTTAAGGTGCCAATTGCTAAAATAGACCATCTGAAAGACGCCGTTTTCTACTTACAGGCTTCCGGCATACAAGTGACTGCAGCTACAGAAAAAACAGAAAACAGTATTTACGATTTAGATTTTAAAACCCCTTGTGCAATTATTATGGGCTCAGAAGATTCCGGGATATCCCCTTCAATTCTTAAAGCTGTTGATCACAAAGCAAAGCTTCCCCTTTTAGGTGAAATAGCATCTCTGAATGTATCTGTCGCCTGTGGTGTTTTTTTATATGAAGTAGTAAGACAAAGATCTCTATAACCTAATTTTTAGAGTCTTTTGTTTTATCCTTTATAAAATGATACGTTATTTTGACTTCTGCGTTTTCTGAGGCTTCCGGTTCATCCATGTTTTCAATAAAATTACCCTCTTCATCAAAATGCCTTAAAAACGGATCCTCTTCTTCATTATAATGCTCTGATTCCCATATGTATTTTTTAGGTTCTGGAACCCTGGCCTTTAGAATCAGCGCTAGAAATAAACCAGTTATAAAGCCCGACAAGTGTCCCTCCCAGGAAATAGCCTCCTCAATTGGAAATATAAACCACAATAAACTTCCATAAATGAATACAACCATCATTGAAAGTGCCACCAGCCTGTAGTACTTGGTGAAGATACCTTTGAAAAATATGAAGCTGGCTAAGACATAGATGACCCCACTGGCTCCGATATGATAGGACGGCCTGCCAATGATCCAGGTTAACAAACCCGAAATAAGTACCCCCCAGAATAATACCTTAAAAGCGCTTTTTCTGTAGAAATAAACAAGGGAAGCCGTTAAGACGGCTATCGGTATTGTATTATTGTAGAGATGTTCAATTGACCCATGGATAAAAGGACTGAAAAATACACCTCTCAATCCGCTTAGTCTGCGCGGAAATACCCCATATTGATTAAGATTTACCTGGTACCGTATCTCAATCCAAAAAACAGTCCATATTACTAATATGGAAATCATTGGAACAAGCAATACCTTGTTCGAAAATTTAAAATAGGTCTCCTCCGACATAAGATCAAATTACATTTTATTTCTTCAAATTATTGGCCATACATTCAAAACATGATAAATTGTCATAATATTGTTTAATACAATTAATTTCTGATAAGCATTTAAAAAAGGCTATTATCAATTGGAACCGCAGATTTAACTTTGTTGTTTTAACCGTTTTCCTATTGATTGGGTTATCAAACAAGGTTAAAACGTATTTATTACATTTATCATATGAATGAACCCCTGGCAGAGCGGGTTAGGCCTAAAACCCTTGCAGAGTACATTAGTCAGCACCATTTAGTAGGTGCGGATGGATCACTAACATCCCAAATAAAGAATGGCGTAATTCCTTCCCTGATTCTATGGGGTCCGCCCGGTACAGGTAAGACAACCCTGGCCAATATTATTGCCAATGAAAGTCAGCGTCCATTTTATACCCTAAGTGCAATAAACAGCGGGGTTAAGGATATAAGGGAAATTATAGACAAAGCAAAACAAAGTGGTGGGTTGTTCACTTCCAAAAATCCAATTCTGTTTATTGATGAAATCCATCGTTTTAGTAAATCACAGCAGGACTCTTTATTAGGAGCTGTGGAGAAAGGTTGGGTTACCTTAATTGGGGCCACCACAGAAAATCCCAGTTTTGAAGTAATTCCGGCCCTTTTGTCTCGTTGCCAGGTTTATATATTACATTCTTTTGGGAAAAAGGACCTCGAGGCCTTATTGCAAAGAGCAATGAATGAAGATTCGATAATAAAATCGAAAAATATTGAGTTGCGGGAAACAGAAGCTTTATTAAGACTTTCAGGCGGTGATGGCAGAAAATTATTAAACATATTCGAACTCGTGGTCACATCTGAAGATAAAGAAGAAGTTGTAATCACCGATGCGCTGGTCATGCATAAGGTCCAGAAAAACACGGTATTATACGACAAAACCGGTGAACAACATTACGATATCATATCGGCTTTAATAAAATCGATACGGGGAAGTGATCCCAATGGTGCTGTCTATTGGCTGGCCAGAATGATAGAAGGAGGGGAAGATGTAAAATTTATCGCCAGACGTTTGCTGATCTCGGCATCCGAGGACATAGGTTTAGCAAATCCTACGGCTTTGGTTATTGCTAATTCTACTTTTCAGGCAGTTAGCAGTATTGGGTATCCGGAAGCTCAGATTCTTCTAAGTCAGTGTACCATTTACCTTGCTACCTCACCAAAGAGTAATGCAAGTTATATGGCAATAAAAAAGGCCCGGGCATCAATTCAGGATACAGGGGATTTATCTGTTCCACTCCATTTGAGGAATGCTCCAACCAAATTAATGAAAGACTTAGGTTACGGCGAAGACTATAAATACGCCCATGACTATGAGGGTAATTTTACCGATCTGGAATTTTTACCTGACGAATTAAAGGGGACATCTTTTTATATCCCCGGTAAGAATAAAAGAGAGCTGGCTCTTAAAGAATTTCTGGATAAAAGATGGAAGGATAAATACTAAAATTTAATAGCCAGTTCTTCGATTTGCAATTTATCTGCAATGTAATATTCAAAATACCATTTCGAATTTTTAGAATAAACCAAACCTTTTATTTCGCCATTTACACCTATGTAGATATCAGGTAATGAAGTATTGTAAACCTTTAGTCTTATTTTTGGCGTACTATCCACCAATTGATACCCATTTGGTATTTCCTGGGCATACCAAACTTCGGGACTTCCCATTGTCGGAACCGTACTAACTTGAGATGCAGCTGCTGCAGCGACCGTTGCACTACCTTTAGTTACAACTTCTGAATTTGACTCACTGGTATTTATCTTTGGAGGCCCAATATCCTTTTTCTCTTCTGCAGCTTTCACTGCTTTAGGTTCTTTAACTTCTTCCTTTAGGACAACGGGTGTGGATTTGACCGTGCTCCGGGTAGCTGGAGGTTTATAGCTATAAGAAACATTATTAAAGGAATTGAAGGCATAACTTATGGCCTCTTTGTAACCTAAGGTGTAGTCCTTTGATTTACTTTTTCCTTCTGCCGTAACAAATACATCTTTATCGTTACAGTCTTTTAAAGTCAACGAAGCGATTGTAGCAAACATGGTCGACTTATGGTTTAATTGAACTAAAAGACCCAGACATCTGTTTGAATTTAAATCTTGAGGTAAATTATCGTCATAGACAACATCAAATCCTTTTTGCTGAAAAAGGTATTTTATCAGGGTACTGGTTTTATACTGGTTCTCATATTTAAAACCTACAAAGTTTTTAGGTACAATTATATATTTATATTTATTGAGCTGTGCCTGTAAACTATATGAAAATGCAAATATTATAAGAAGGCAATAAATTTTATTTTTCATGTACATCAAATATCAATTTCCGTCCCAAGATATGATATTTAATCCTAACTGAAAAGAGGCCAAATTGCTGTCGGCAATATTACCGTAAGACAAGATATTGTCTGCCATGATATAAAAATTGACAGGTCCTGCCTGGAGGCTCATACCCAAACCTATGTTTGATGCCGTAAATTTATCTACAGTATAGGTCGCTTTTAGGGCAAGGACATCACCAAAGCGCCTCTGATAAAATGCGGTAAATGCAAATTGTGGTCCCCGCGGCCTGTTTATAGCATATAACTGTCCTCCAACACTGTTTAAATAGTAAAGGTTTCTAAAGTCACTATCATTTTGGTAATCGCAGTCACAAGATTGCTTGGGTTCACCTTGCTTTCCAAAATTATAACGTATGGAGGAGTAAAATTTAATTGGCCTTAAAGTCACATAATTTTTATCGTTCTCCTCAAAAGGTATTAACTCTTCAATTTCATCTACCAGCTCCTGCCAGAAATCGGCATTTGGATCACTTAAGGCATCCGGTAAAATGATTTCAACACCTTCAAGAGAAGCATTTCCTTTAAGCGTATAATTCAAGACATCTGAAGTATGGTATAACAAACCAATATCCAAAAGGCTTCCCGTTAGCACCAACTGTTCATTGAGGTTATAAGTAACTCCCACATCAAAGCCAAGACCGGGATCACCTCCAAAAAAACCTCTTTTCGTAAATAAGCCCGATAACGACTCACCGTTATCATTAGCATTTATAAGGGCATCAAGGCCTGAAGATCTAAATCTTACATCTGCATCCAGAGTACTTCGCAACAAATTGTTCTGTCCTTCCGATGTTACAAAATAGCCCTTATTACCAGTTGAATTAATATCTAAAATTCCGGAATACAGTTTGATTCGGGCACCTACAGTGAGATTGTTTTTCAGCTGTCTGTTAATCCCGAAATGCAATACATTTATAACTTGTCCACTGGCATTGAGATCATTGAGATCAA
The DNA here is from genome assembly GCF_947258925.1 of uncultured Eudoraea sp. Taxonomy (GTDB): domain Bacteria; phylum Bacteroidota; class Bacteroidia; order Flavobacteriales; family Flavobacteriaceae; genus Eudoraea. The sequence continues at coordinate 36,587 of NZ_CAMYKG010000005.1, forward strand.
ACCTTTGATCCAATCTGTCCGCATTACCTTCATAGGCCAAAATTGCAAGGTCTTCCGGCCAATAATTCTGTGCATAACCTTCAACATACATGCCAAATGAATAAAAATTAGAAGGGTCTTTTCTTCCTCGGAAACCTCCATTTAATATATCAATCTGAAATATTCCATTGACCTCATCACGCTTGCTTAAGGCATATAGTGCACGATCTCTTACTTTTTGATTAATATCAAGGCCATCAGCTGCGAAAATATCGTTTACTGTTAGTCCACTGGTTGCACCCTGCGCATATATCCCTGATATTAATGGTACGCCTGCATACCAGTTGTAAGAAGCATTCATACCGGGATTGAGTAATAACGCCTGAGGGATTTCAATGAAATCGTATAACACTTCTTTATTTTGACCATGGAGAGTCATATACCCCCAAAAGAGCATTATATAAAGTATCAGCAGGTTTTTCATTTTAACCGAAGCCTGAATTTAGCGCTGGACCTTAAATAGACTGAAGGGTTGGGTAAGGAAGATACACTGGTGTTGTCACCCAAATTTATGGCACTTACCCTGATAGCGGAGGTATTTCTAATTATATCGAGACTTCTTCCGGCGGGTCCATAGGCAATTTCCCGTTGTATTATTGCAGTTGGTGCTGCATTAACAATAAAATTTTCAGAATCCAATGAATTTCCTGCGTCATCTAAAAATTCAAAAGTGATATCCAGAGGTTTACTTGTTGTATTTTCTACTTCATAGGTAACAATTCCATCTAAGATATTATCAGCAAAAAATTCCTCGCTAAATGCATCGAAATTGAATGTTTGGGAATAAAAATTAGTCCCGGTTACCTGATTAATAATGCGCTCGGGTGCTTCAATATAGAGAAGACTGGCTTCTGCAGTTGGTATAACATCAAGATTGTCCAGCTGATCAAAATCCTGCTTTTCCGCACAGGAACTTACGATTGCCAAATACAAAAGAAGAGTAAAAAGATATTTTGGGATATATTTCATTGCTTATACCAGTTTTAAATTGCCTGATTATTTAATATAACCACCTAAATAGGTATTTGCCTCCTATATTATTCTCCCCTATATAACTCTATAAATAGTTTTTTATTTCACGTAAATCATGAATCATTATACAATGCTCATGTTTGGGGTCATTGTGTGCATTAAAATGCATCGCGTGGAATCCTACAGCCTTTGCGCCTAATATGTCTGCTTCAATGCTGTCGCCGACCATGAGCGACTTGCTGGCATCTACTTTGGCTTTTTGAAGAGCAAGTTCAAAAATCTCCGGATTTGGTTTCTTAACACCCGCCATTTCAGAATTAATCACCTGATCAAAATAATTGAATATATTGGCGTTGACAAGCTTCCGGGTCTGCACTTCTTCAAAACCGTTTGTTATGATATGCAGTTTATATTTCGGTTTTAAATAGTCCAGGATTTCAACTGCATTAGGTAATAGGTGGTTGTACGTTGCCAGCTTTAAAATATACTCCGTTGATATATTATTTATTTCTTCATCTCCTATATGGTATTGTATGGCATCAAATGTTGTTTTAAGCCTTTGATATCGCAATTCGGGTTTCTTGATTTTATCTTCACGGTATAATTTCCAATATGCAAGATTTACCGGGACATATACTTCCAAAAATTTAGAGAGATTCACTTCAATTTCGAGTTCATCAAATAATTTTTGGAATGTGAGGGCCGAATTCATTTCAAAATCCCATAAAGTATGGTCCAGGTCAAAAAATATATCCGAAATATTTTGGTTATCCATGATAATTCTGAATTACTTTACTATATAAACTTAACCAATTTATTGCCTGATCACCACCTAATAATTCATTAGAGAAAATAGTTACAAAGTGGCCATTAACCTTTTTAACCTCATCATAGTAGACACCAATCTTCTCAAGTGCTTCATCCTCAGAATCGACATGGAGCAAGGCATAATCATGAATGGCAAAGGGGTGAATTATAATAGACTGCTGTTCTTCCATTGCAATATCATAAAAATAGTATGGTGTGCATGTACCTGCCCTAAATCCCATTTCATGCGTATAACCCATGGTATAATCATCGGTGAATTCGGCTTCTACCAGGTTTCTGTACGTATAGGGAATATCTACCCTGTTATATCTCATTCGTGAATAATTAACGGGCCGGTTGATAACATTGGCCAACCTTCTCTTCTCTTCTTTTAACAATTCAATATTCCTAAACGAACTATACGAAGCTGCCAAAGACACTATACTATAATCTGCCACAGATTTAATGAGGTATTTAAAGTTGTTATTTTCCGGAGATACATTTTTATCATAAGTTGAATATTCAGCGAACTGGAAAAAGAACATATTCTTAAATTGATACTGCTTCTGAATCTCAATCAATTTTGCAAAGTTATTATAGGGGTCCTTTTTGATATTAAGCCATACCGAAGTCCTTTCCAGGACACGTTTAAATTTAAAAGTACCTATATCTAATAACAGTCCGGCTATGCTTCTTATTGGTCCTCTGTGCGCATAACAGTGAGATGAGGTTACATCAACAATGGAAGTAAATTGAAACTTTCGTTCTTTAAGTATCATATCAGGAAAACGCTCCTTAAGCTTAGCCAGAAATTGATAAGCCCAGATATCAATAACAGGTAATCGCAAAAAGTTGTGTTTGAGGGCCAGACTTTCCGATGGTGGAAATCTGCCATGCGTATCTTTTAAATAAGGCAAATACTCTTCATACCTCGTCATCAGATAAAAACTTGCAGAGAAAATATCATATGGAATAGCGCTGGGACCGCTAGTTCTAAAAAAACAAGGAGTTCCTTCCCAGTTTTCAACATTAATCTCCATATCACTTATACCGTGGATAAATAACAGATCACTACTCCTTACAAAAAACTCGTTTTGCAAAGGATGCTTGCTATAAGTGATCTTGGGTCCTGTATGTTTGATAAAATCCTCAACTTTTGTCGTAAAAATGATATCTATCCCTAAAATCCTGGTAAAAACCTGCCTCATGGTATAACTGAAACGGGAGGTAATCTTATGGGTATATATCAATAGCATAATTATATCAAATTATTATCAGCAAAGCTATAATATTCATTTTGACCAATAATCACATGGTCCAGCACCCTGATATCCATAGAATCGCAGGCCTTTTTAAGTTTGTAAGTAATCTTTTTATCCGCCTCACTTGGTTTAAGCGTCCCTGAAGGGTGATTATGTACCAGAATTAGAGCAACGGCCCCCAGTTCCAGGGCTTGTTTCATAACTAAACGAACATCAACCAGGGTGCCTGTTATTCCGCCCTTGCTTAATTGCGCCTTATGAATGACCTTATTTGAATTATTCAGATAAATGATCCAGAATTCCTCATGAGGAAGATCTGCCAATATAGGAAGTAACAGATTAAAAACAGCCTGACTGCCTGAGATTTGTGGCAATGTTAAACTAGCCTCTTTATGCCTCCTCCGACCTATTTCCAAAGCAGCCGCTATAGCCACAGCTTTGGCTTCTCCGATACCTTTAAACTTCATTAATTGTTTCACGGACACCTTACCTAATTCGTTTAAATTATGATTGTATGTGCCTAAAATTCTTTTAGATAGCGCAACCGCTGTTTCATCTTTTGTACCAGAACCAATCAATATGGCCAATAGTTCGGCATTTGAAAGTACGGAGCGCCCTTTATGCAACAGTTTTTCCCTTGGTTTGTCATCGTCAGACCAATTCTTTATAGAAAAAGAGGTAGTTTTTTGTTGCATGGCCTAAAGATAATCAACTAAAAAAATTATTGTAAATTTCAATCATAAAATCCTGATCAAGATCTTATGAAATCCATTTTTGACGAAGCTACATTTCATGAAGTTGAAGAACGGTTCAGCAAATTAAGCCCGGATTCAGAACCTCTATGGGGTAAAATGAGTGCGGGACAAATGCTATGGCATTGCCAGGTTTTCGTTAAAGACGCAATAAAGAATAAAAAATATACTAAAAAGGGAAATCCAATTCTTCGTTGGTTTTTTAAAAAATCTATGTACAGCGATAAGCCCTGGAGAAAAAATCTACCTACAACAGCTTTTGCCAAAGCTAAGGAAGAAAAGGAATTTGAATCGGAATATAACAGATTACGGGAATCAATTAAAGAACTATATAGCCTAAGAGATAGAAAAAACTGGAATCCACACCCGATTTTTGGTGACTTTACACCTGAGCAATGGGGTAAACTGGAATACAAGCATTTGGATCACCATCTCAGACAATTTGGCGTTTAGTAGTCCAAACTGATAGACCTCCCAAGGTCAATTCGTCCCGATCATATCAACTACTTCTTTCAAATTAAGACCGCCATAGTTACCAGAACTCATAAATAGAATTATACTGCTGGTAATATCCTGCTCAAAAAGAAACTCTTTGAAATCACTACTATTTGTGAAAATATGAATGCCCTTTTGATCAAAAGCCTCCTCAATCTGTTCTTTCGTAATCTCGTTTAATCCCTTTATTTTGACCGATTCAGGAATATAAAATACCGCAGACACATCCGCTTCTTTTAAAGCCCCTCTGTATTCCTTCAAAAATTCGGCATTAAGACTGCTATAGGTATGCAATTCCAAACAGGCAATCAGTTTTCGATCCGGGTATTGTTCCTTTACCGCCTTTGTAGTTGCAGCAACTTTACTTGGCGAATGTGCATAATCCTTGTAGATAATTGTTTTGTCTTTCTCACCAATCTTTTCCAGTCGTTTGGAAGCACCTTTAAAAGTAGCAATAGCCTCATAAAAACCCTCCTCATCCACGCCCATATTCTGGCAAATCCACTTGGCGCCGGCCAGATTGCTCAGATTATGCCGTCCAAAAATTTCCAAAGGCATAGGGCCCTCATTTGTTTCTAAAAAAGTTTGTCCTTTTTCAACAAAAAACCCGGGCGTAGCATAGGGAAATTTTCGTATTGAATTTGTTGAAGCTTCCACAATTTCCTTTACACTTGGATCTTCTTCATTATAAGTAATGCTTCCTCCTTTTACTATACTATCCACAAAAATCCTAAATTGTTCCAGATAATTCTCAAATGTGGGAAAAACGTTAACATGATCCCATGCTATTCCGCTGAGCAATGCAATATTGGGCTTATAAAGGTGAAACTTTGGACGTCTATCAATTGGAGAGGAAAGGTATTCATCTCCCTCTAATACTATAAAATCATTTTCATCGGTAAGATGCACCATACGGTCAAAACCTTCTAATTGGGCCCCAACCATATAATCTACCGGTTTCCCATGATAATTCATTACATGAAGGATCATAGAGGTAATTGTTGTCTTACCATGACTACCTCCAATAACTACCCGTGTTTTGTATTTAGATTGTTCATACAAAAATTCAGGATACGAGTAGATCTTTAGTCCAAGTTGTTGGGCCTTTACCAATTCAGGATTATCCGGCTTGGCATGCATTCCAAGGATAATGGCATCTAAAGAAGCAACTATTTTATCGGGAAACCACCCAAATTCAGAAGGCAGGATTCCCTGATCTGCCAATCGGCTTTTTGAAGGTTCAAATATTACATCATCACTACCTGTAATAGTATATCCTTTCTGATGCAGAGCAAGAGCCAGATTATGCATGGCGCTCCCCCCTATTGCTATAAAATGAATTTGCATTCTACCTTTTTGTAAGACCCAAAGATAGGCATTGAAAAGTGTCTAACAAATCAATATTTCCCTCATAATCTTGCTATCTTAGTAAGATCGTTTAGTACCAGACATTGAGCACTAAAATAAACATACATGAAACGGCCTTTGTTACCGCATCATTCAGAATGAGTGATGTAGCTTTAAGCAAAGACAGGTATGCATATCTGTGGACCAGGAGCAGTATTGAGGCTCATGCTAATCGCTACAGCACTGCTGTTTCCTCTTATGAACCCTATGCGCACTGCTTACGCAATCGCTATTTTTATGATACCCTGAACAATCTCATTACTCACAATAACATAGAAGTTCTCATCAATTTTGGATGTGGATTCAGCATGTATCCCTTTTTGTTAGAAAATTCGCTTCACTATATTGAAATAGACAAACCGGATGTGGTGTCACACAAAAAGGAAATGACAACCAAATGGGAAATTGCGGGGGAATTACCCCATAGGAATATCAGTTATGTGGAAGCTGATTTTAACCGGAAATCCCAGGATAAACTTTACAAAAAGGTTTTAGCCCTAAAAAATGGTAGAAAATCCTTTATTCTGCTGGAAGGTGTCCTCTTTTTTTTGGGCAGGGAAGATATGGAAAGGCTATTCAAACTCTTCAGCAAACTTCAGGGGCCCGGTGAATATTTAGCCAGTGTTTCTTTTATTCCCCAATTGGAAAAGCAATTGGTTTTTAAAAGCCTTATCGAATATGTGGAAGGTAATCTTGAAAAAAATGAGCGATTTCAATATCAAACGGTTCCTGATGATTTTTATTCATCACTGGAAGGTTATAAATTACTGGACCATCAGGATACGTTAAGCCTTTCAGCCTTATATATGCCCAATCGCGATATACCCGAAGAGGAAGTCCTTAACGAACATATGTACCTATTAAAAAAATAATTTATTTACTATGAATGTAGCTTTATCAGACATCAAAACCAAAGAATTCATACCAGGGTTCCATGGTAAAATGATCCATAGCGAGACCATGACACTAGCTTTCTGGGAGGTGGAAAAGGGCGCCATGGTGCCGGAACATTCTCATATTAACGAACAGATAATGCATGTATTGGAAGGAGAATTTGAGTTTAAGGTTGGAGGAGTTTCCAATATTTACAGATCCGGAGAATTGGCAATTATTCCTCCAAATATTCCTCACAGCGGCAAAGCACTTACGGCTTGTAAGCTTATGGATGTTTTTAGTCCGGTAAGGGAGGCATATAAATAGTTATTCCTATGCAAATTAATTTAAAAGGTAAAAAGGCCCTGGTTGGTGGTAGTAGTCGGGGTATTGGTAAAGCAATTGCAGAACAGCTGGCAGAAAGTGGTGCAAGCGTCACACTTATGGCCAGGAGTGAAGATCAATTGAAATCAATTACGGCCCGACTTAAACCTGCAGACGGACCGCCTCATGACTATTTGGTCGTGGATTTTTCTGATTTTGATTCTTATAAAAAATTGATTTCTAAATATTTTGAAACCCATAAAGTGGACATCCTCGTAAATAACACGCAAGGGCCTTCTGCCGGCAGCGCATTAGAAAAGGAGGTATCTGACTATCAAATGGCTTTTGACCTCTTGTTTAAATCTATTGTTTATACCACGCAACTTGCTATAAAACACATGAAGCAAAATAAATGGGGGCGAATTATTAATGTGGCTTCAATCTCTGTAAAGGAACCTCTCAGTTATTTGGCGCTTTCAAATACTATTCGTGCTGCAGTGGTAACCTGGGCAAAATCGCTGGCTAATGAGGTAGCTTCAGATAATATTACGGTAAACAGTATTCTAACAGGATATTTTGACACAGAGCGGATCGCAGATTTGAATAAGAAGAAATCGGAACAAATGGGTATCCCATTAGACAAAGTTCGCCAGGCCATGGAAGATCAGGTACCAATGAAACGTATTGGAAATCCTAAGGAATATGGATACTTGGTTTCTTTTCTGGCATCGGATAAAGCTTCTTATATAACGGGAACGAATATTCCCATTGATGGGGGGCTCTTAAAATCACTTTAATGAAAATGACCTTTTAGTTTATGCATAAAAATTTATCCTTTTAAGCCTTGAATTAATTGTTTTTCCTCCTGTGCCCTTTTAAAATCAGCTCGTTCTTGCAGTGTCTTGTTTATCCAAAATAAAGACTTCTGTTTATTTCCTTTTTTCCTGTACAAAAGCGCCATTCGATAAAAAGCCCACTCTAAAGGCACACCATCCTTAATAGAAAAGTTAGCTATATATCGGGTCATATATTCAATTCCTTTGTCTAACTGTACACCATAGTCACTGCATACCTTACCCAGCTGATAATTCAATTGATTTCTTTTAAATTCCTTATCCTCCCTTACCAAAGCCAGGGCTTGAAAATAACTTGATTTAGCCTTGACCGGTTCATCGTCATATTCATATACATAACCCATAGCAAAATAACCGTCAATAGGTGAACTATTTTTGAGCTCTGCAGCCAATTCGTACGCCTTACTATAGCTTCCACCAACAATTCCCGGCAATGAAACATAGAGATCAATAAGCGCCCAGTGGGCTCCGGTATGATTTGGGTCGAGATCCAGGGTTTTATTAAAACTGGATTTTATACGTCCCAAAAGGGTAAGTCCGATAAAAGGATTGCTGTTTTGAGCTTTTTTGGCCAAAACACCCCCATATTTAAAAAAATAGTTTGGATCATCTTTAACCAGGGAGGTAAGTCTTTTATACGTCTCGATAGCTTTATCCCATTCTTGCTGATATGCATAAGATTCACCTAATTTGTCCAATAAAATAGCGCTAGAATACAGGTTTGGCTGTTGTAATAACAATTCAATGGAATGCTCGTAATTCCCGCTAGCCATTGAATTTGATATATCGGTAGAAACTGTTTGGGCATTTACACAAACAGAGGTGAGTAAAATAAAAATAATATGTCTCAAGCCAGATACTTTTCTTATCCTAATATGTCGTAAACGAAATTGATTCCTTAAAAATTATTGGAGATTGAAATTTCTTTATAATTCAGTGGCCCTTAAATTATTTACACAGAGAAAGGCATCAAAAATTCAAAAAAACGAAAAAAGGCAGAATGGATAGGGGCCGGAAAAAAGAAAAGGAACCATTTGGTTCCTTTTCCATCAAAGTTAAATTATATCTGTTAAATATTGATTAGTCCTTAAGAGGCTGTTCAATTTCTTTCTGGCCAAGATGCGTTGCATAAAAGCCCATCATAGCTTTATAAAGGTGTATTGAATTTTCTTCTTTGGCATAACCATGACCTTCATCGTATTTTACCATATATGGCACATCATATCCTTTAGACCTAAGAGCACTGACTATCTGATCTGATTCATCTATATTAACCCTTGGATCATTGGCTCCCTGAACTACAAATAGCGGTTTTTTAATACGGTCAATTTGATAAACGGGTGACACTTCTTCCATTATGATTTTTTCTTCCGGGTCATCCTCATCATACCAAATTTCTTTAATAATTTTCAGATAAGGTTTCCAATATGGAGGAATTGTTTTCATAAATGTAAATAAGTTGGATACACCCACATAATCCACACCACAAGCGTATAAATCCGGTGTTTTGGTCAAACCTCTTAATACGGCATAACCACCATGACTGCCACCGTAAATAGCAACTCTATCCTTATCTACCCATCCCTCATCAATTACATACTGCAAACCATCTTCTACGTCATCCATTGCTTTTCTTCCAATTTGCTTAAATCCAGATTCCAGGAACTCCTTTCCGTATCCACCAGATATCCTAAAATTTACCTGAAGCGTTGCATAACCCCTGCTTGCAAATAATTGTGCTTCCGGATTGAAACCCCATGAATCACGAATGCCTTGAGGGCCTCCATGCGGATTGACAATCAGAGGTACTTTCTGACCATTTAATGCTGCTTGTGGTAGTGTGATATAACCATGCAACCTAATACCATCCCTGCTTTGGAACGTGATTGGTCGCATTTCTGCCATATCCTTTTCTTTAAGTTGTGGCATTAAATTATACAGCTCTCTAAATTCATTTTTGTTTACATCATACGAATAATACACTCCGTACAATTTGTCACTGGATACAAAAATCAAATAACTGGATTCATCATCTGTAAAATCTGCAATGCTGTACTGTTTCCCTGTGAATTGTTTTTCAATTTTGGCATGTAATTTTTTGTAATAGTCACTTACAGGAACAATAACTTGCTTCTCCCCCTCATACTGAAAATAGTCTATTTCCCAATTTCTCTTTCTGGAAGTAGCCATATCAGCAACATCATATTTATCATTGCTGTATAGTTTTTTGATTAATTTATCTTCTTGAAGATCATAAAGTATAATTTCTGACTTATCACTATCCAAATTACTAATCATATATGCATCATGTGGATTATCCGTGGCATAATTAAATTGTAAAATACCAAAAGCATCTTTCCAGTTTAAGCTTCTGAAAAGCTCGAATTTACCATCCTCTGATGCATAATAGATATCCTGTTCAACGCCATCCCTAATCTTGGTAAATGCCTTTAAATTGCCATCTTTATCAAAATTATAACCGGCTATGGGATTAGCAGGGTCTTCATTGGTATAAAGTTGTTTTAATTCCCCGTTAACCACATTGACCTTGTAGGGCTCGAATACCTGTGGATTATTTTTATTCATTTGAACAATAATGTGGTCCTTATCATCTTTCAATAAATCAGAGAATTGTGCTCTTACCCCATCATAAGGTGTTAAATCTTTAAGGTTGGATCCATCAAGATTGACAGCATATACGTGATAATTTTCATCACCTCCCTTATCCATTAAATAGACCATTCGCTCATTGTTAACCCAGCCATAGCCTCTGACCAACTCTTCTTTTTCTTCGATTGCCCTTGTTATTTTACCTGTTGCAGTTTCTTTTACATATATGTGTCTTTTACCATTGTCATCCTTCTCGCGGTAAGACATATACTTTCCATCTGGCGAAAATCTAAAGGTAGAAGCCTTGGGTTTTGCAAAATAATCTTCAACGGTATATCTGTAATCACCAATATCCATTGCTGCCAACTTATCTAACTCTTCATCGGAACTTACGAGCGAAGGGTTCCCGGGAATAGTTTTAACCGTTTTTTCCAGGAGTAAAGGAAGTTCCATTTCACCTTGATAGAAAACACCATTCATCTTTTCTCCTTCAATCATTCCTACATACTTAATTCCGGCTTGTTTGAAAACAATGGTTAACTCATTTTCTGAGACAGAAGTCTCATCCATTTGGATGTCTGTTGCCCCTTGCGATGGACTGTCCATTGTGGATGTATAGTTACCATCTGTTTCAGTTACATTGAATATCAATGGCATTTCTGTCCCCTGGATGGAAAGATTCCCTTTCCAGGAGCCAACGGCATCCTGGGCATAAATGCCCAATGATAAAAAAAACAGGGATATTGAAATGATGGGATTCAAATTTTTGAGTATTAATTTCATTGTAATTAAAATTTTAAGTTAGTACATGACATCAATGTGCAACTTCACACTTTCAATAAGTATTAGATAAGTCGTTTTTGTTACACTAAAAGATGCTAAATTGTCGATTAAAAATATAATAGTGTTGAAAATTGGAAATCCAATTAGTGTTCTATGGTAAGATTTCAGAAGTACAAGGGTCTTTATGCTAGAGTTATAATGGTAAAACGAGGATAAAATTCATGTATCAATCCATTATTTCAGCCTACTTTTTTTTGGTGTTCTTTGGTACCGGTGGATATTTTGAAAATACTTTGGCAACAATTTCATAAAGCTTCCTTTCTCTGGTATTTGGCGAATTATTCTCACTAAAATTACTAAGACTTACAGCCTGCCAGATCAAGGCATCCTTTTGGCTATCCACCAGATCAAATATTAATTCACGTTCGAGGTTTGCGCCCCCTATGGGAACCCCAATTGAAACACCTCCACCCACATTACCTCCTGTACCCCCTATGCCAACACCTACTGTACTGTTATTTGGTTTTACATATGAACTACTTTGAATATTGATATAAAAATCCGGTTCTTCAGCTAATAATATCCCACGCAATTGCATCGTTGAATCAATTGCATTATAGAGCCTTTTTGAATCCAAATCAGTCAACCCGGTTTGTATTTCAGGATAGTAATTATAGGTGCTGTAATCAGCAAAATTCACAGATTTGTCATAGTCATAGTTCACACGCACCGAACTGCAGGAAAAGGCGCATATAACAACCAAAAAGATCATTATATATTTCATAGACAATTTTATATAAAATTAAGAAAGAAGTTGAGATATTCAGGTTTTAATCGTTCAAAAGCAACCAAAGCTGATCTTTTAGCTCATTAAGCCCTAACTCCGAAACAGACGAAATAAACAAATAAGGTGTGTCTAATAAGTCCTTATCCAATTCTACTTTCATTTCCCTGATTAGCTCATCATCAAGCATATCCGATTTAGAAATGGCCACCAATCTGTTTTTATCAAGCAGTTCAGGATTATACCTTTTTAGTTCATTTAACAAAATTTGATACTCCTGGCTAATATCATTGCTATCTGCCGGTATTAAAAATAACAGAATAGAATTTCGCTCTATATGTCGCAAAAAATAATGTCCCAATCCTTTGCCTTCGGCAGCTCCTTCAATTATCCCGGGGATATCTGCCATAACGAAACTCTTATAATCACGATATTTTACAATCCCTAAATTTGGCTTAAGGGTGGTAAATTCGTAGTCAGCAATCTTCGGTTTCGCAGATGTTATTACCGATAATAATGTAGATTTTCCGGCATTGGGAAAGCCTACTAACCCAACATCTGCCAAAACCTTCAATTCTAATGTCAATTGCTTCTCCTCACCTGGAATTCCGGGTTGTGCATATCTGGGTGTTTGGTTTGTGGGAGATTTAAAGTGCCAATTACCTCGTCCCCCTTTCCCTCCTTCTGCAGCAATTACTTCTTCTCCATGTTCCGTAATTTCAAAAAGAACCTTATTCGTTGAAGAATCCCTTACAACCGTGCCCAATGGTACTTCCAAAAATATATCTTGTCCGTCAGCACCGGTACTTCTATTTTTACTGCCGTGTTCCCCATGTCCGGCTTTAAAGTGACGCTTGTATTTATATCCCAGGAGTGTCCATAGATTTTGATTACCACGTACAATGATATGGCCACCTCTACCACCATCTCCTCCATCGGGGCCCCCTTTTGGTACATATTTCTCTCTATGTAAATGCATGGAACCTTTTCCTCCATTACCAGAAGAAACCTGCATCTTAACATAGTCCACAAAATTCCCTTCGGTCATAGTTCAAAGTTCCCTTTAAAAAAGTAAAAGTATGTTTTGGTTTAGATTGTAAAGCTCAATCAACCTTCTACCTGCAGCGTGTTTATTACGCTCCCAAGGCGTTCTGTAATCTCGTCTATTGCACCTATCCCATTTACGCTATGGAATTTACCCTGAGAGTGATAATAATCTTTCAGAGGAGCTGTTTTTTGATTGTACTCTTCAAAACGATTCCTGATTTTGTCCTCATCCTGATCATCTGTCCTTCCGCTTATTTTACCGCGCTCCAATAAGCGCTGAACAAGTTCTTCATCATTGGCTTCAAGCGCGATAGTGGCATCAATTTGCATATCCTTAGAATCCATTAGGTTATCCAAGGCCTGGGCCTGCGCAACGGTTCTGGGAAAGCCATCAAAAATAAATCCATTGGCTTCCGGGTGCTTCTCAACTTCATCTCTCAACATCTTAATCGTCACTTCATCAGGAACAAGATCTCCTTTATCCATATAGGTTTGCGCCAATCTGCCAAGTTCGGTTTTGTTTTTAATATTATATCTAAAAACATCTCCGGTAGAGATATGCTTTAAATTGTATTGATCCTTTAAAAATGCTGCTTGTGTTCCTTTACCAGCGCCAGGTTTTCCAAAAAGTACAAGATTAATCATATGGTATTGGTGTAATTGGTGTATATCTCTCAAATTCCTTCCCAGCTCTTTATAATCCAATCCATAACCCACTATGAACTTATTTGGTATTTCTATACCAATATAGTCTATGGGATATTCTCCATTATATATTTCATGTTTATAAAAGAGACTGGCAATTTTAAACTCCTTAACATTGGTTTTAGAAAACAAATGAACCAATTCCTGTAAAGTCCTCCCTGTGTCTATAATGTCCTCTACAATAATAACTCGTCTCCCTTCCAGGTTTTCTGGAAGATCCAGCAGTGTTTCTACAATTCCCGTGGATATCAGTCCCCGGTATGAAGCTAATTTTACAAATGAAACCTCACATGGATAGGGATATTGTTTCAATAGATCGGAGATAAACATAAAGGCCCCATTCAGAACTCCCACAAAAATTGGTACTTCATCCTTGTAGTCCTTAGCGATATCATCTGCAATTCTCTTAACGGCAAGCTGAATTTCTTCCTCTTTAAGAAATGGCTTAAACATTTTGTCATGCAGCTTTATCACTGGTAATTGTTTTTATAGGATGGCAAAGATAGTATTTTGCTTTCTCTTTTTTGGGCTTAGGACAACAGATTCTAACATTTAGATGTATTTTTGTAGCCAGCAAAATCAGTCTTTAGCACTTAAAAAAAGCATAAGTCCATGAATTTCATTTCTTCCGATTTTAAGTTGGGCATACTTGGAGGTGGTCAATTAGGTAAAATGCTTTTATACGAAACACGAAAATTTGATATTTATACCAAGGTACTGGATGCATCTCCTGATGCCCCTTGCAAGATTGCCTGTAATGAATTCGTTCAAGGGCAATTGATGGATTTTGAAACCGTCTACAATTTTGGGAAGGAGGTAGATTTACTTACTATCGAAATTGAGAATGTAAATATAGACGCACTTGAAAAATTAGAAGGTATTGGTAAAAAGGTTTACCCTTCTTCCAGAGTACTGCGAACTATTCAAAATAAAGCCAAACAGAAGTTGTTCTATATTGACAATAAAATTCCGACTGCACCTTTTTCGAGATTTGCATATACAAGTGAAATTAAGGATAGCATTGCCCATGGAGGTTTAGAATTACCTTTTGTATGGAAAAGTGCACAATTTGGATATGACGGTCAGGGAGTGAAAATTGTTCGTTCTCCAAAAGACCTTGAAAATCTGCCAAATGTAGAATGTATAACGGAAAGACTCATCCCATTTAAAAACGAACTTGCTGTTATAGTATCGCGAAATGTAAAAGGAGAAGTAACTACTTACCCTGTTGTGGAAATGGAGTTTCATCCTGAGGCTAACCAGGTGGAATACGTCTTATGCCCTGCCAGAATTGATAATAAAGTTGCCTTAAAGGCAAGGAAAATTGCATTAAGATTATCAGAAAAATTAAATCATGTTGGCCTGCTGGCCGTGGAAATGTTTCAAACTGCTGAAGATGAAATATTAGTAAATGAAGTAGCCCCAAGACCTCACAATAGCGGTCATTATAGTATTGAAGCAAGTTACACTAATCAATTTGAACAACACCTGAGGGCCATCCTGGGTTTTCCACTGGGAAGTGCAGAGAGTAAACTGGCAGGTGTAATGGTAAATTTGGTTGGAGAAGAGGCATATACCGGAAATGTAATTTATCAAAATATTGAAGAAATTTTTGAACTCACAGGAGTTACACCTCATATTTATGGTAAAAAGGAAACTCGTCCATTTCGGAAAATGGGTCATGTAACCATTATAAATAAAGACTTAAATAAGGCAAGGGAAATAGCGGAAAAAGTCAAAAAAACGATTAAAGTAATAAGTAAATAACAAAAAATGAGCAAAGTAGCCGTAATCATGGGTAGCCTAAGTGATCTACCTGTAATGCAGGAAGCCGTTGATATTTTGAAGGGATTTGATATTGAAGTAGATGTCGATATTGTATCTGCTCACCGAACACCGGATAAACTATTTGAATTTAGCAAAGAAGCACATAAAAATGGTTATTCCGTTATTATTGCAGGTGCAGGTGGTGCAGCTCACTTACCGGGAATGGTAGCCTCACTCTCTCCACTTCCAGTTATTGGGGTCCCTGTTAAAAGCAGTAATTCTATAGATGGCTGGGATTCTGTTCTTTCAATTTTACAAATGCCCGGAGGCGTACCTGTTGCAACTGTAGCCCTCAATGGCAGTAAAAATGCAGGCATACTTGCAGCACAGATCATTGGAAGCAGCGACAAGTGCGTAATGGACAAAGTTCTTTTATATAAAGAAGGACTAAAAGACAAAGTGATTAAAAGCACCCGCGAAATAAATAAGAATAAATAATAGACGCGGCTTTGCCTTACAATGTTAAACCCCTGTCTAAAAGCATTTTAAAAACATAGCATTCCGTATATGAACCCCTTATTAACCCCATTTGATACTGCTCCATTTTCTCGTATTAAGAATGAACATTTTATGCCGGCCTTTATTGAGGCCATGGAAAAGGCACGTAAGGAAATTGATGACATAGCCAGTTCTCAGGAAGCACCTACTTTTGAGAATACTATAGAGGCTTTAGAATTTTCCGGACAGCACCTGGACCGGGTTACCAGCCTGTTTTTTAACCTTAACTCGGCTGAGACTAATGATAAACTTCAGGAGATTGCACAGGAAGTATCGCCTTTACTTTCGGAGTTTAGTAACGACATTACTCTTAATGAACAATTATTTAAAAGGGTGAAATCGGTCTTTGAGAATAAAGACAACTATCAACTTACAGCAGAACAAGAAACCTTACTTGATAAAAAGTATAAAAGTTTTAGCAGAAATGGCGCGAATCTCAATAAAGATCATAAAAAACGCCTTAGGGAAATTGATGCTGCCCTTGCAACACTAAAATTAAAATTCGGTGAAAACGTTCTAAAAGAGACGAATAAATATGAAATGCATATTGCAAATGAAGCTGACCTAGATGGACTTCCGGAAAGCGCAAAAGATACCGCAGCACAATTGGCAAAAACAAAAGGTAAAAAGGGATGGATTATAACCCTTGATTACCCGAGTTATATTCCTTTTATGAAATATGCCAAAAACAGGGCGCTTAGAAAAGAGCTTGCAATGGCATTTGGAAGCAAAGGTTTTCACAATGACGAACTGGACAATCAGGATAATGTTAGACAAATTGCGAAATTGAGGCACGAAAGAGCAAATTTGCTGGGGTATAAAACTCATGCCCACTACGTTTTGGAAGAGAGAATGGCTGAAAAGCCTAAAAAAGTAAACGAGTTCCTGGAAGAATTACTTCAAAAAGCAAAGCCTGCAGCGCAAGTTGAATTTAAGGAACTTTCCGATTTCGCAAAAGAATTAGATGGAATAGAACTATTGCAATCCTGGGACGGTCCATTCTATTCTGAAAAATTAAAGCAAAAGCTTTTTAGCCTGGACGATGAAATGCTAAAGCCTTATTTTAAACTCGAAAACGTTATTGAGGGCGTATTTATAATCACAAAAAGATTATTCGGATTACAGTTTGAAGAAGTAACCGATATAGATAAATATCACCCGGATGTTAAGACGTATAGAATTTATGATCAGGATCATAATTTTGTTTCCATTTTCTATGCCGATTTCCACCCCCGAGCCGGGAAACGTGCAGGTGCCTGGATGACTTCATTTAAACCCCAGTATATTTTAAATAACCGGAGTGAAAGACCCCAGGTTTCCATTGTGTGCAATTTTACCAAACCAACTGATACCAAACCATCATTATTAACCTTTAATGAGGTTACAACCTTATTTCACGAGTTCGGTCATGCGCTTCACGGGATTTTGGCAAATACTACCTATCCTAGTTTATCCGGCACTTCGGTATATTGGGACTTTGTTGAATTACCCAGCCAGATTATGGAAAACTGGTGTTACGAAAAAGAAGCCCTGGAACTATTTGCGAAGCATTATGAAACCGAACAACAGATTCCAATGTCATTAATCGAAAGCATAAAGGAATCTGCAACTTTTCAGGAAGGAATGGCCACATTGAGACAATTAAGTTTCGGATTCCTGGACATGGCCTGGCATGGATCGGATCTATCAGAAATAATGGATGTGAAGCAACAGGAAGTAAAAGTTTTTGAAGAAACATCATTATACCCAACCAACCAAGAGACCTGCATGACTACTTCTTTTGCCCATATCTTTCAAGGTGGCTACTCCGCGGGGTATTACAGTTACAAATGGGCAGAAGTACTGGATGCAGATGCCTTTGATTATTTTAAAGAAAAAGGTATTTTCAATAAAGGAATTGCTACAAAATTCAGAGATAATATCCTGTCCAAAGGTGGAACCGAAAAACCTATGGTTCTCTATAAACGCTTTAGAGGAAGGGAGCCAAAAATTGAAGCCCTGTTAGAGCGAGCCGGACTCACAAAAAAAACGGCTTAGGTCAATTCTTTGCCAAATATGCATCATAGCCTCCCAGGAGGTCAACTACATCTTTATAGCCCGAAGAGTTTAGCAATTCAGCTGCGCTCGAACTGCGTCCGCCCTTTTTACAATAGACATAAACAGTTTTCCCTTTTTCTATATCCTTGAATTGATCTATAAAATCCTCATCATACCAATTAATATTAATCGCATTTTCCAGATGCCCATCAGCATATTCTTCAGGGGTTCTAACATCAATCAGAACTGCATTTTCAAGATCTTGAGCCGTAAACTCGTTTATAGACATTGATTTCGATTGGGTACAGCTAACCTGGACAATTAAAAGAAGCAGGAGATATCCTATATTTTTCATAATGAAGGGTATTGTGGTTAATTTTAATATATTCATTAAAATTAATATATTTTTGGTTTATAGAAGCATCCAAATGACAGCAAATCAATTAAACCCTGATTCCTGGGTTGACCTTTACGCAGACTATCTTTTCAACTATACTGTTGCGAGAGTTAGCGATGCTGAGATCGCGAAAGATTTGGTACAAGAAACATTTCTGTCTGGTTTAAAATCTGCAAAAAACTTTAAAGGTACGGCCTCTGAACGGACCTGGCTTATTGCAATTTTAAAACGGAAGGTTATTGACCACTACCGCAAAATAAATTCAAAAAAAGGTAAAGCTGAAGTACGTATGAATTACAGTGGTCAAAGTGATGCTGAAGGCGACTGGCTGGAGGAACGAGTTGCTGATCCTATTAGTACACTTGAGAATGATGCAATAGAAAATGAAGAATTGGGACTAGCCATTCAGGAATGTATTTCTTTGCTTCCCAAAAAACAATCTGCCGTCTTTGTTATGAAAACAATACGCGGATTAAGTACAGAAGATATATGTAATGAACTAGGCATTAATCCGTCTAACCTTTGGGTAATGGTACACAGAGCCAGGACAAACCTAATGGGTTGCCTTAATGAAAATTGGTTTAAATCATGATTAACTGCGAAAAAGCAAGTGAAATTTGCAATAAAAAGCAATACAGGGAAGCCTCGTTTCTAGAACAAATTAAACTTGGTATTCACCTTTTGTATTGTAAAACCTGTGCCACATTTTCTAAAAGGAACAAAAAATTGACCATTCTTTGTGAAAAGGGAAATTTGCATAGTCTTTCAATAGCAGAAAAGAACGCAATGAGAGAAAAAATGCAAAATTTTATCTAAAAATAATTCTCCAGAACTTTAAGAATCCCCAACCAGCCAATAGGTATACTTTCTACATAAAAAGAGGCAAAATATTCTGATTGATGCCTGCGTGTAAGAAAGAGCATCCCAAGCAGAATTAAGAATAAAATAGCTCTTCCGATAATATCCAATTGCGTTACACTATCCTTAAGAAAAGTCATCAAAAAAAAAATAACTGTCAAGAGTATCCCCAGTTGAATAGTTTTTGTAACTCCTAAGCGCTGGGGAATAGTTTTAAGGTTGAGTTGATCATAGTCTAAATCCCTTATCTCAAATGGAATTAGTAATATTAAAATCAGGATAAGTTGTTGGATTATTAAAATATAAATGTCCCACGAAACTAAAATACCTGCTGCTATTACCGGAATAATGACCGTGGTTCCTGTCCATACGAGTGCCACTAATAGCACTTTTAAGACGCCCAAACTCCGCAAATTTTTATACATCGGAAAAACCGGCAACGCGTACAAACCAATTAATAATGCCAGCGCAAAACAGATAAACCACAGTTCGTAACTCAAAAAAAAGAAATGATACCCGGCAATTATCAGCATAATCAGACTGAAGATTTGTATCTGCCTGTGATAGTGATTTTTTAAAAGGATATACTTTTTTGCTTCTACACCATATTTTATAAAATTATAAGTGGGAATAGTGCCAAAAAAGACGAATTGAATTAAATGTTGTCCAGGTGAAATGTTTAAGAAAAGAGTGGTTGCCAATAACAGGCTAATCACAGCAAATGCCACGTGAATGCTGGCATCAAGATAAAATCTAAAAACTCGGGTCAACCATCCCATTAAACAAAAATAGCCAAACTGTTCATAACGCATGATTTTCGTTAAAAACTTTAGTCTCCTGCGCTCTGAAATAGCCTGTTTTACCGGAATTAATTCCTAATTTTGCTAACTGTTATTTTAGCTAAAAAAAATCTGGAATTATGACCACAGACCTGTTTGCTTCCCGACATATAGGTATACGAAAAGAAGATCTGCCAAAAATGCTTAAGACCATCGGTGTGGAAAGTATAGATCAACTAATTCATGAAACAATTCCCAATGACATAAGACTCCAAAATCCTTTGGAACTTAGCAATGAAATGAGCGAACATGAGTTCCTCACTCATATTAACTCCCTTGCATCAAAAAACAAAATATTTAAAACTTTTATTGGTCTTGGTTATCATGAATGTATAACACCGGCTGTTATTAAAAGGAATATTCTTGAAAACCCGGGATGGTATACTGCTTACACCCCTTATCAGGCAGAAATTGCACAAGGCAGATTAGAAGCCTTATTAAACTTCCAGACCATGATTTGCGATCTTACCGGCATGGAATTGTCTAATGCTTCTCTTTTAGACGAAAGTACAGCTGCTGCTGAAGCGATGACCATGCTTTTTGATGTCCGGACCAGGAATCAAAAGAAAAATAAGATCACTAAATTTTTTGTGTCTGATGAGGTAATGCCTCAAACACTGTCACTACTACAAACAAGATCAAAACCACTGGGAATTGAATTAGAAATCGGAGACCACGAATCTTTCCAGTTCGGTGAAGAATTTTATGGGGCCCTGTTACAATATCCGGGGAAATTTGGCCAGGTAAATGATTATAAAAATTTTGTCCAGAAGGCTAATGAAAAAGACATTAAAGTTGCTGTAGCTGCTGATATCCTCAGTTTGGTTTTATTAACCCCTCCGGGGGAAATTGGCGTGGACGTAGTTGTTGGTACTACGCAGCGTTTCGGAATTCCTTTGGGCTATGGTGGCCCTCATGCCGCTTTTTTTGCCACTAAGGAAGCCTATAAAAGAAATATTCCCGGAAGAATTATAGGAGTTACCAAAGATACCGACGGGAATCAGGCACTACGCATGGCTCTACAAACCAGGGAACAACATATAAAAAGAGATAAAGCCACCTCTAATATTTGCACAGCGCAAGTATTGCTGGCGGTTATGGCCGGAGCTTATGCCGTATATCATGGACCAAAAGGGTTAAAACGAATAGCTGAAAAAGTTCATCACAATACCCGTATAATAAGTCAATCCCTTGAAAAACAAGGATTTGAACAATTAAACACTTCTTATTTCGATACTATTAAGATAAGAGTGGAAGATGCTGAATCGCTAAAAGAAATAGCAGAAAAAAATTGTGTTAACTTCAACTATATTGATAAGAATACGGTTTCCATATCTGTCAATGAGACAACAAATACTGAGAATATAGAACTTATATTAAACTGCTTTGGTGAATTAGCAGCGGTTAAAGAAATTAGACTTTTTGAAGGTGACTTAAATCAGGTTATTCCATTTACGCTAAAACGAGACACCCCCTTCCTTAAAAATGAGGTCTTTAATTCGTACCACTCAGAAACAGAATTGATGCGTTATCTCAAGAAATTAGAGCGCAAAGACCTGGCTTTGAACCACTCTATGATCTCGCTTGGGTCATGCACAATGAAATTAAATGCTGCCAGCCAAATGTTGCCGTTAAGCATGCCTGAATGGGGTAATATTCATCCATTTGTTCCTGTTGATCAGGCAGAAGGTTATCAAATAATACTCCGGGAGCTCGAAAGAGATTTAACAGAAATCACTGGTTTTGCCGGTACTTCTTTACAACCCAACTCAGGTGCGCAGGGTGAGTTTGCCGGATTGATGACCATAAGGGCATATCATGAATCCAGGGGTGAACACAATAGGCATATATGCATTATTCCGGCATCTGCACATGGTACAAATCCGGCTTCTGCTGTAATGGCAGGGATGAAGGTTGTCGTGACAAAGACAGATGAGCGCGGCAATATAGATATAGGGGATTTACAGGAAAAAGTAGAAATGCATTCAGAAAATTTGGCGGCGTTAATGGTGACATATCCGTCAACACACGGAGTATTTGAATCCTCGATCAAAAAGATAACTCAACTTATACATGATCATGGTGGGCAAGTGTATATGGATGGCGCTAATATGAATGCCCAGGTTGGTTTAACCAATCCGGCTACCATTGGGGCCGACGTGTGCCATCTTAACCTCCACAAAACCTTCGCTATACCTCACGGAGGTGGCGGACCGGGAGTTGGACCTATTTGCGTTGCCAAACAGTTAGTACCCTTCCTCCCCGGAAATCCGGTTGTTAAGACTGGTGGTGACAAAGCAATTACCGCAATTTCAGGAGCGCCATGGGGTAGTTCATTGGTTTGTTTAATCTCTTATGGTTATATTAAAATGCTTGGAGAACAGGGGTTAACTGAATCCACCAAAATTGCTATTCTCAATGCAAACTATATAAAGAACAGACTGAGTGGAAAATTTGATGTTCTTTACTCGGGAGAAAGTGGACGTGCCGCCCATGAAATGATCATAGACTGCAGGCCCTTTAAGAAAAACGGAATAGAGGTAACGGATATCGCGAAACGTTTAATGGACTATGGTTTTCACGCCCCTACCGTATCCTTTCCGGTAGCAGGTACCCTTATGATAGAACCAACGGAAAGTGAAAACCTTGATGAATTAGATCGATTTTGTGATGCGATGATATCCATACGGGAAGAAATTGATCGGTCTTCATCTAATGATTCCAATAATCTTCTGAAAAATGCACCGCATACCTTGCATATGGTAACCAGTGATTTTTGGAATTTCCCTTATTCCAGACAAGAGGCCGCTTTCCCATTAAACTATGTAAATGAAAATAAATTTTGGCCCAGCGTCAGACGGGTCGATGATGCCTATGGAGATCGTAATTTAATATGTACCTGTGCCCCAATTGAAGCGTATATTGAGGCATAGCTTTTAGCCATAAATAGTAATTTCAAAGGTTGCACAAGAGTTAAAGAAATTATTTGACCGTGGATTGTTTCTTTTGGACATCGTATTTAAAAAAGAGGTTTACTTTTTCTGGGACTTTTTTTTTATTAGTTTGAAAAATAAATAAAATCATTCCATTAAATATGAGTATTGGCATTACAGGTACGGGTTGTTTTATCCCATCAGTCGCCACACAGAATAAAGATTTTGAGCAGCATAATTTCCTTACCAGTGAAGGAGCACCATTTGATTATAGCAATGAGGTAATCATAGAAAAATTCAAGGCAATAACGGGGATTGCCGAAAGACGCTATGCAAAAAAAGAACAGAACACATCAGATCTGGGATTTTTCGCAGCGCGTGATGCAATTGAAGATGCAGGGATTGATCCTGAGGAACTTGATTATATAATTTTCGCCCATAATTTTGGGAATGTAAGCTACGGTAATTCTCAGGGAGATACTGTTCCCAGCTTAGCCACCAGGGTAAAGCATAAACTGGGAATTAAAAACCCGGCTTGTGTGGCATATGACATGTTGTTTGGCTGTCCTGGTTGGATTGAAAGCGTTATTCAGGCAAACGCATTTATCAAAAGCGGGATAGCAAAAAAATGCCTGGTAATTGGAGCAGAAACACTTTCCAGGGTGATTGATCAACACGACAGGGATTCAATGATTTATTCAGATGGTGCAGGAGCTTGTATTATTGAAGATTCTGCAGATTCCGGAGAGATACTTGCGCATAGTTCCGCCACATTCTCTAATGAAGAAGCTTATTATTTATTTTTAGGCCAGTCGCACAATAAAGCGTGCTCCAATAATACGCAATACATAAAAATGTATGGTCGCAAAATTTATGAATTTGCCCTGAATCATGTACCCAATGCGATGCGGCAATGTTTGGATAAAAGCGAAATTGCAATTGAAGATGTAAAGAAAATATTTATACATCAGGCAAATGAAAAAATGGATGAAGCTATTGTAGAACGATTTTACAAATCCTATGACTTGGAAATGCCTTCAGGGGTTATGCCTATGAACATCCGTGAATTGGGCAACAGTTCTGTAGCAACGGTTCCTACATTGTTTCATATGGTTAAAACCGGAAAAATAGAAAATCAGCATATAGAGAAAGGGGATGTTGTTATCTTTGCCAGTGTTGGCGCAGGTATGAATATCAACGCCATAGTGTATAGATGCTGAAAATATGTACGAAAAAACTTTTCCCGGCAAAAGGTATAAAAACACCTTGGCCTTTCTTCAAAAACATATCAGTACTAAGGAATCCATTTTAGATTTAGGGGTTGCAAACCCATTTTCTCAAATCATGACAGAACAAGGTTATTCTGTGGAAAATACCAAGGGGGAAGACCTGGATTTGGATTTTGAATTTATCAAGAATTCAGATGCAACTGTCGTCACAGCTTTTGAAATCTTCGAACACCTTGTGGCTCCTTACAATGTATTGAGGGAAATTAAAGCGAGCAAAATCGTAGCAAGCGTCCCCTTAAGGCTCTGGTTTTCAAAGGCCTACAAAAGTAATACTGATCCCTGGGACAGACATTACCATGAATTTGAGGCCTGGCAGTTTAATTGGGTGCTCGAAAAAGCCGGCTGGGAAATTAAAGATTCTTTCAGCTGGACTAATCCCGTTAAGAAATTAGGTCTACGGCCTTTATTAAGACTATTTACTCCGCGTTATTACATTGTTTATGCGGAAAGAAAACACCTCCCGGAATATACTAAATCCTAAACCGCGGAAAAATAATACCCTCTATTGTGAATTATTATATCGTCATCTGCGCACATAATGAAGAATCCTACTTAGCAGAAACGCTCAATGCTGTTCTTTCACAAACCATGTTACCCGACAAAATTTTGGTTGTGAATGATAATTCAACTGATAACACGGAGGCTATAATAGATAGATTCACCAAAAAGGATAAACGTATTCAAAAGGTTAACAAATCTTCTTCTAAACTACATATGCCCGGTGCCAAAGTTGTAGATGCCTTTGATGCAGGTTATAAACATTTAGACGAGAACTACGATTTCATTGTCAAACTCGATGCTGACATTGTGCTCCCGAAAAATTATTTTGAAAAAATTGCAACACTCATTGCTTCAGATTCCAAAGCAGGTATTTTAGGAGGTTTTGCCTATGAGCAAGACTCGGAAGGTTTGTGGAAATTAAATCACCCCATGAATAAGGAGCACGTTCGGGGTGCTTTTAAAAGCTATACAAATGCCTGTTATAAAGCTATAGGCGGTTTAAAGAATTCCATGGGCTGGGATACTGTTGATGAACTATTGGCTCAATATAATGGATTTAGCATATTAACTGATGATTCGTTAAAAGTTAAACACTTGCGACCTCTTGGTCTTGCCTATAACAAGAAGGCTCGCTACCTGCAGGGAGAAGCCATGTATCGCATGCGCTATGGCTATTGGATTAGTCTTATTGCATCATTGAAGATGGGCGTAAAAAGAAAGGATCCAGGATTGTTTTCAGACACAATAAGAGGCTATCAGATGGCCAAAAAAAAGAAACTACCCTATTTGGTTTCTAAAGAAGAAGGTAAATTTATCCGCAGGCTCCGATGGAAAAATATCTTTGCCAAATTATTCTAATACTTCACTAATTGGCTTTCCGGTTGTGCCGTTAGGGAAAGCTATGCCCAGTAAAACAGCTAATGTTGGCGCAATATCGGGAATCTCTGTTCTATTAGCAGTAGCGCCCGGATTGATGCCCTTTCCATAAAAGAGCAAAGGGGTATGTGTATCATATATTTGTGGAGATCCATGGGTGGAACCTGTTTTACTATAATTTATACTTCCTGGTTTGTACACCATAAAAATATCGCCGGATCGCTTCATATTGTACCCATTTTGGATAATATATGGAATTCCGGTGCCGTACTCATTATTACGCAATTGATAAGCTGTATATACCTTGGAAAAAGCGTTATACGTAAGTAATTCATTGGCCAAAGTCTCCTGGACTTCCTTAACGCTTAAATCCAAATTTTGTATCACTTTATGATCAAGGAAAATCTGGCTGCCGGAAAAATTTTTCACCAAATCCATAGAACCATATTTATACTTAATAAAATCTCCCAATTGAGATTCGATATCTGCCCTGTTAATATACCCCGCAGGTATTTTTTTATCATTTAAATAAGCAGGAACATTAATTGCTCCGTGATCGGAGGTAAGAAAAACTGTGTATTCTCCCTCTCCTATTTTAGTGTCCAAAAATTCAAATATGCGCTCTAAATCAAGGTCTAACCTAATATAAGTATCCTGTATTTCCTTCGAATTTACACCAAACCAATGGCCTACATAATCTGTACTGGAAAAGCTAATCGTTAAAAAGTCTGTTATATCATCTGTTCCTAACTGCTCCCCTTTCAATGCTTCCAGGGCGAAATCTGCAGTAATACTATTCCCAAAGGGCGTTACCTTTAGCAAATCATATTTACTGTTTTGATCCCACAATTTTGGAAGGTCGTGCGGAAAAACAGGTGTATTTTCTCCTGTGAAAAGTCCCTCATAACTATTGCTATCAGGGCCACTTTCTTTGTAAGAGTAAATATCCTTCAAGGTATTCCAAGGTTTAATATACTTCTCAACCCTATCAGAAGCATTAAAATTTACTACCCATTCCGGCAAATTCTGCATATAAAAAGTGCTGGAAATCCATTTGCCCTGGTCACCTCCCGTAAACCAATATGCAGCATTAGCAGTATGACCACCGGGGAGTACAGCACCCCTATCCTTGAGTGCAATGGCAATGACTTTGCTCTTCATTTGAGTATGCAACCGCAACTGATCTGTAATTGTAGTAACAGTCATCCTATGTGGAGACATTTTTCCGGCATCTGAAACTATCCCAACAGAGGTTTGCGAATCATCTGAAGCACAATAGACCATTGTGTCTTTTTCCTTATCATACCAATCATTTCCAATTATTCCATGTATTGCTGGTGTGGCACCTGTGTAAACAGATGCATGTCCGGGACCGGTACTAGTCGGAGCATAATTAAAGTGATTATTTTTACAATTGAAGCCTTTATTAACAAATCGTTTAAAGCCATTATCACCATAATGATCCCAAAAACGTGTGAGGTAGTCATATCGCATTTGATCCACAACAATACCAACAACCAATTTCGGCATGGTATTTAAACGAGGAGAAACTTCAACCTTGTCCGATTTTTTAGCCCTTCGTTGGCTATGCACGCCCGGGGATATTAAGAATAAACCAATTGACAAAACAGACAAGAAATAGCTTTTCGGAAACATATTGCTTAAGTTAAAAGTTTAAAAATATCGAAATTAAGTTTTAAAATTTTAAATGGAGGCTAAATGAAGGCTAATATTACTATTTTTACAACCAAAATTATCGCATAGTTTCATGAAATATATCTCATCAATTGGCAGCTATTCCATTATGGTTCGAGAGGTTTTTAAGAAACCTACAAAGTGGTCAATTATGAAGTCGCTGATTTTAAAGGAAATTGATGAGTTGATTTATGGCTCCATGGGAATCGTAATATTTATTTCTGTATTCATTGGGGGTGTTGTGGCCATTCAGACGGCATTAAACCTTACAAATCCATTGATCCCAAAAGACCTGATTGGATTTGCTACCAGACAATCCGTTATCCTTGAGTTTGCACCTACATTTACATCGATCATAATGGCAGGTAAAGTGGGTTCTTACATTACCTCCAGCATTGGTACAATGCGCGTAACAGAGCAAATTGATGCCTTGGAAGTTATGGGGGTTAACTCCCTCAATTATCTGGTTTTCCCTAAAATAATCGCAATGTTATTCTATCCTTTCGTAATTGCTATATCTATGTACGTAGGAATTTTTGGGGGATTAGTTGCGAATACTTTGGGGAATTACAGCACATCTACTGAATTTATTCAAGGTATACAATTAGATTTTATTCCTTTCCATGTGACTTATTCCTTTATTAAATCTGTTGTTTTTGCTTTTATAATAGCAACAGTTCCATCTTTTCATGGGTATTATATGAAAGGTGGTGCTCTGGATGTTGGTAAGGCAAGTACAACCGCTTTTGTATGGACAAGTGTGGTTATCATTATATCAAACTTTGTTCTCACACAACTTTTATTAGGCTGATGATAGAAGTAAAAAATTTAAATAAATCGTTTGGAGATGCCCATGTATTAAAAGGTATAACTACTTCCTTTGAAAAAGGAAAAACCAACCTTATTATTGGTCAAAGTGGCTCGGGTAAGACAGTTTTTATGAAGTGTCTTTTGGGTTTAGTTGTCCCCGACTCCGGAACAATTAGTTATGACGGTCGAATCTTCTCTAAGCTGTCTGATAGAGAAAAACGAGATTTAAGACAGGATATGGGGATGGTATTCCAGGGCAGTGCATTATTTGATTCGATGACGGTTGAAGAAAATATAATGTTCCCAATGGATATGTTTACCCAGCAGTCCCATTCAGAAATGGAAGACAGGGTGAATACTGTACTGAAACGAGTAAACCTGGTCAATGCGCATAAAAAATACCCAGCCGAACTTTCCGGAGGTATGCAAAAAAGAGTTGCAATTGCAAGGGCAATTGTTATGAATCCAAAGTATTTATTTTGTGATGAACCTAACTCGGGTTTGGATCCCAAAACGGCGATTTTAATAGACAACTTAATTCAGGAGATCACAAAGGAGTATGATATTATTACAGTGATTAATAGCCACGATATGAATTCTGTAATGGAAATAGGTGAAAAAATAGTCTTTCTCCAACATGGCATCAAAGAATGGGAAGGTACAAAAGACGAAATTTTTAAAACTGATAATGAAGCGGTTACTAATTTTGTCTATTCTTCAGAATTATTTAAGAAAGTAAGACAAATGTATATTGAAGAGCGAGATTAGACCGGCTTTTACTTTACCATTACTTTATTATCATTCAAACGCAACTTCAACCAATTACTTAGTTTTTGGCTATTTTGCTTTATATCTTGCTTCCTGGTGCCTTTCTTCCAAACTACATTAAAAACCGGAATTGTGTCAATCTTTGAAAAGTCAGTTCTTATTGTATAGGCAAACCCAAGACTATCCAGGTTGTCAAAATTGGCTTTAGCCTCTGCGCTAATCTGTTGAAATGGAATTTGCTTGGTGCTAAGTTTACTCATTTTGGCCAATTCGGTTTCCAAAAAATTTATGCGCTGATCCTTGGTTAATAATTCCGCCTTCTTTGATTCATATAATTCATTTATATAATTAAATTTTATTTCAGTATCGTCCCTTCCTCCCTGAACTATTCTTAGTTCTGTGTCTTTTAGTCGGGAAAATGAATTTTTTTGTTCCATCCAGCTGGCTATAACATTATCAGGTATAAGTTCATCTCCCATACAAACTAATTCAATGGAAGAACCGCCCTTCTTATCATAGTTAATCTTAGTCAGATTATCTAAATATCTTCCCCGATCCCTGAACTTATATACTGCTATGGTCTGTTGAATTAAATCCTGTGCCTGACTCATATATTGGGATTTCTGCCAAACATTAAAAAAGGTAATTATGGCAGGGATCATGACCAGGATAGAAATTAAAGTTGCAATCCGAGCGTAAAATTGTCTTTTTTTCGAATGCATGTAGCGCACCATTGGAAAACGAAGAATTTTGAGTACAATTACTGTTGCAAGGGCGATGAAAATTGTATTGATTATAAAAAGGTACATTGCCCCGGTTGCATACTCCCAATTACTGATAGCCAATCCAAAACCTGCGGTACATAGCGGTGGCATTAACGCTGTTGCAATAGCCACACCAAAAATAACCGTAGCCACCGTTCCTCTTTTTGCTCTCGCTATGACCAAGGCGAACCCACCAAAGAAAGCGATTAACACATCTCTGATATCCGGTTCAGTTCTGGCCAATAATTCAGAAGATTCATCGCGTAACGGAAAGAATTCGAAAAATAGATATGCCGTGAGTATACTAATAACCACCATTACAGCAAAATTTTTCAAAGAACGCCTTAGCGTATCAATGTCGTTTGTGGCAAGTGACATCCCTACACCCAAAATTGGGCCCATTAAAGGGGAAATAAGCATTGCTCCAATTACAACCGCCGTAGAATTAGCATTTAACCCAACTGAAGCTATAAATATTGAACATATTAATATCCAAATGGTATGTCCTTTAAAAGGAATGTCTGCAATAATAGCTTCCCTGGTAGCTACCTGATCGGTATCCCTGCGTATGTTTAGCAGGCCGGAAAGAAATTTCCTGGTGCTTCCTATAAATCCCTGAAAATCCTCTTTAGCTTTTTCCCCGCTAAGTTTCTCATCAGAATCCGATAAAGGGTTTCTCTTGTCATAATTCTCATTCATAATTATATGTATTGATCTCCAAATCGTTTTTCAACTTCTGCCAAAACACTTTTAATAGCTTGTTCTTTGGATTTAGGATAAATCATCAATACTTCCTTTTTATCAACAATGATATAGTCTTTTAAACCATCTATGACAGCAAGTTTATCTTTAGGTAATCGAATCATGTTTCCTGAGGCGCCATCAACTAAAACTTTACCATTAACAGTAGCATTATCATCTTCATCTTTTTCCAGTTTATGATACAACGAACCCCAGGTGCCCAAATCATTCCAATCAAAAGTTGCAGGAAGAACAAATATTGATCTTGCCTTTTCAAGAATGGCATAATCTATTGAAATATTATCTGCTCTTGAATAGTTTTTAGCTATAAAATCTTTTTCACCCTCGGTATTGAACATATCAAATCCCGTATTGAACAATTCATATTGCACAGGTTGAAATTCTTTGAATGCATCCAAAATAACCTTGATACTCCAAATAAAAATTCCGGCATTCCAAAGAAAATTTCCTTGTTTCAAAAATGACTTAGCCGTTTCATAATCAGGCTTCTCTCTAAATTGCTTAACCGTAAATAAGTCGGAAGTTGTTTTCTGAGCATCTGCTTTTTCAAATTCAACATAACCAAAACCAGTATTGGGAAAAGTAGGCTTTATTCCAAGAGTGCATATTACCTCCTCCTTTTCACATTTATCAAAACAAATCTTCACATTGAGTTCAAACGCCTTTTCATCTTCTATCCAGTGATCGCTGGGAGCCACTATCATCAATCCATCAGGATTCATTTTCTTAATTTTCAGCGCCGCATATAAAATACAAGGCGCAGTATTACGCATTACAGGTTCCAAAATCACCTGATTTGCGCTTATCATAGGAAGTTGTTCCAAAACCAGGTCATTATACCTTTCATTCGTAAGGATCAATATGTTTTCGGTAGGTATGAAATTGTTGAGCCGACTAAAGGTTTTTTGTAAAAGTGTAGCGCCGGTTCCCAACATATCATGGAATTGCTTCGGGTATGCCGATGTACTAACCGGCCAAAAACGGGAACCCACCCCTCCAGCCATCAAGACCGCATAATAATTGCTGTTTTTATTCATATCCTATTGAATTTTTTATCAGTTCTACTTCGGCATGAGGCTGAAACAGGTATATCCTTCCTGTGGAAACTTCAATACATTCGTATCGTTTTACTTTTTTCGTCCCTTTTTTAAATTGTTTTCCATTGTACAATCTAAACGTACTCCCAAAAGGTAATTCAAAAACGTGTGTTTTATTTGTTTTAATATCAAAGGACTTCAAAGCCATAGCCAAATCAGAATCAGTTGTACTGCTGGCTTTGGGATTCTTGAAATGCCTTGCCAGGAGGGGCAATAGAGACGAAGGAAAAATTTCCGGACGGATAAAAGGAAGCATAAGGTACTGGAAGGTATGTTTCCACTCCTTACCATGAGGTTTTATTCTTCTGCCATATTTTTCAAAGGCTACCAAATGTGCAATTTCATGGATAAGTGTAATTAAAAAACGATATTTATTTGGCGTGGCATTAACTGTAATTTGATGTGTTCCGTTAGGCATTAGTCTGTAATCTCCATGTCTGGTCACCCTCTGATTAACTATTTTCAGGTTCACGCCATTTACTTTGATAAGTTCATGACAAGGGTCTGCGGCCTGTTCCGGAAGATATTTTAATAATACTTCGTTCATTATTGTAAAAATAGCTTTTATTGTTTTTCAGCTTGTATGAAAATCCATTTTTGTATGGAAAAAATACAAACTTCAATTACCATAGTGAAAATGTCTTTGAATCAGGGTGTGCTGCTGCTCACCTGTAGTAGTTTCCCATTGTAATAACGATTCCCCTGTAACGCAAAATCCATGATGTAGTCTGCCATATCAACGGCACTTATCGGTGCTTTATACCCCGGAAAGGCCTCTTCCAACATTTCGGTTTGGACTGCTCCAATAGCTAACACGTTAAAAGAAGGACCAGTTTCTTTGAATTCTTCTGCCCATAGTTCGGTTAATGTTATGACCGCACCTTTACTGGAGCTATAGGCCGAAAGACCAGGAAATTTAACGCTGCCCTGAACCCCGCCCATGGAACTTATAGTAACTACATGTCCTCCCGGGGACATCCTGGGAATTACTCGTTTGGTAAGTTCAGCGACTCCAAATACATTGACTTTATATAATTCTTCAAATTCAGTCCTTGTAGTCTTGAGAAACGGTTTGTTCAATAATTGTCCGGCGTTGTTAATTAAAACATCTACGGTCTCCCAGTTATCTCCTAGGAATTGATCTACTTTCTCCAAATCTTTATCCTGACAAATGTCAAAAGGAAATGTAGTAATATTACTTTCATTTAATTTCCTAATGGGTTTATCATTTCTGGAAAGGGCTAGGACTTGATGGCCGTTTTGGGCAAAAAGACGGGCCAGTTCATATCCTATTCCCCTGCTACAACCAGTAATTATAACTTTGGCCATTTAATAATATTTAATTTCTTGTTCGCGTGAATTTGAAAAACCTTCTATTACGGGTATCATGTTATTAATTACCCCGGCCATATGGCCAAAATCCATAAGGCCCACCTCATCACCTACCTTATGGTAATAATTAAAATTAGTGAAATCAAAAGTACAAAAGGTTTGCGAAGGAATATTAAACTCATTATGAAAAGGAAAGTTATCGGATCGCTGAAAAAGTCCAAATTCTTTGGCCGTGGGTAAAAAGCCAACTAAATTCTTATTCGCATACTTATTACTAACCTCAGCCAGATTGGACATATCATAGCCGGTCACATACATCAAGTAATCTTTATCGACCATAGGAACCCCAGTCATCTCGAAATTTAGCATCAAATATAAGTTCAGACCTTCTTCTTTGAATTTTTTAGCAAGGTGATTTGATCCGAGTAAACCTTTTTCTTCCGCACTAAATAATACAAAAATGAGGCTTCTTTTATTACTTTTAGAAGCACCAAAATATCTGGCCAACTCCATAACGGTAGTTGTTCCCGAAGCATTATCATTTGCGCCGTTCGCAATCGAATCTTCATTTTCAGACTTTATGATGCCAATGTGATCGTAGTGCGCTCCCACTATAATATATTCATTTCGAAGTTTCTTATCGCTTCCTTTCAGAACCCCGACTATGTTATATGCAGGCTTTTGAAAATTGACCAATGTATCCTTAAAATCATCAAAATAAGGCTTTATGCCATTTTGGACAAAGGTGTTTTCTATAAATTCCGCAGCCTTCTCTATCCCTTCGCTTCCTGCATCCCTGCCTTCTAAAACATCTGATGCTAAATAATTCATGATACCCTTCACTCTTATGCTATCGGAAAAATAGGCGTGACTTCCCTTTTTGACTTTGGTAGTTTTGCTTTTAAGTCCATCAGGACCTGCAGGAGGGTTTGAAGCATTGGACTGAGTTTGTCGTAATGAACCACAACCAAAAAGCAACATCAGTAAAAAAAGTATCGTTATTTGTCTCATTTGTAAGCTCAAATAATAAAAGGTATCCTTAATACCCCGGATACCTTTATATGTTTATTTTGAATTTCAAGTAGCTGATATCATCTTATCATGCCAACATTGTTACGGGATTCTCAAGATAAGCTCTAAGGGTTTGTAAAAACTGGGCCCCTGTGGCACCGTCTACCGTTCGGTGATCGCAGGCCAGACTTATCTTCATTGTATTTCCTACCACGATTTGTCCATTTTTAACTACGGGTTTTTCAATAATAGCTCCTACAGAGAGAATGGCTGAATTCGGTTGATTAATAATTGAGGTAAATTCGAGGATCCCGAACATACCGAGGTTAGAAACAGTAAAAGTGCTTCCTTCCATTTCGGCAGGAGTTAATTTTTTCTCCCTTGCTCTACCTGCCAAATCTTTGACTGAGGTTCCAATCTGAGTTAAGCTCAACTGATCTGTAAATTTTAATACTGGTACCACGAGTCCTTCATCTACTGCAACGGCTACTCCCACATGAATATGCTGATTATATCTGGTGGTGTCCCCGTTCCAGGAAGTGTTAACCTGCGGATGTTTTTTAAGCGCCATGGCACAGGCCTTAACTACCATGTCATTAAATGAAACCTTGGTGTCTGGAAGATTATTTATTTTTTCCCTTGAAGCTTTGGCATTGTCCATATCCACTTCAATCATCAGGTAATAATGTGGGGCCGTAAACTTGGATTCACTCAATCGCTTAGCTATCACTTTACGCATTTGAGAGTTTTTCACCTCCTCCGAGTATTCCTCCCCAGTTGGAAGAATTTGTGGAATCGTCACCCGGCTGTCCGTTATTGTCTTGGTTGCAACATCTTTTGCAGGAGCACTGATATCAGCTGATGGAACATAATTTTCAACATCTCGCTTAACAATTCTACCGTGATCTCCAGTCCCCTTTATGGCATTGAGATCGATCCCTTTTTCATCAGCAATTTTTCTTGCCAATGGAGAAACAAATACGCGCTGTCCTGATTCTAACGTTTTTTCTTCCTTTACTTCAGCAGGGGCTGCCTCTTTAGTGGCTATTTCTTCCGCTTTTTCTTCTGTTTCGGTTTTGGAAGTTGACTTGGACTGCAAAACGGATTCTACATCAGTCCCTGCCGGACCAATTACAGCTAATACCTCATCCACAGGTGCTGATTCACCTTCCTTGATACCTATATAAAGCAATTGACCTGCATAAAAAGATTCAAATTCCATGGTGGCCTTATCTGTCTCTATTTCCGCCAGAATATCACCCTCTTCTACTTCATCCCCAACTTTTTTCAACCAGGTGGCAACAGTACCTTCTTCCATGGTATCACTCAAGCGAGGCATTTTAATAATTTCCACGCCCTCAGGTATTTCAAATGCGGTATTGCTATCCGCTTTCTTTGATGATTCTTCGGAAACATCAGAAGTTGATTTGTTTTCAGGGGCTTCAACCTTATTTTCAGGCTCTTTTGACCCTTCATTGGCACCATTTAATAGTGAAGAAATATCCTCGCCTTCTTCACCAATTATAGCCAATAAAGTATCTACCGGTGCTCCATCTCCTTCGGCAATACCGATATGTAGTAAGGTGCCTTCATGAAAAGATTCAAATTCCATGGTAGCCTTATCCGTTTCTATCTCCGCAAGGATATCACCTTCTTCAATCTTGTCACCTACATTTTTTAGCCATTTAGCAACGGTACCTTCTTCCATGGTATCGCTTAATCTGGGCATATTTATTACTTCTGCCATTTACTTATAATTTGTGTTGTACAAATGGATAGTCTTCCTGCTCGTAAACCATATCGTAAAGTTGTTTTACCGGAGGATATTCAGATTCTTCAGCAAATTTCTCGCACTCTTTGACAAGGACTTTCACCTTATCATTTATAGCTTTAATTTCTTCTTCCGACGCATATTTCTTCTCCTTAATAACATCAAGAACCTGAGTTATAGGATCTATCTTTTTGTATTCTTCAACTTCATCCTTAGTCCTGTAGTGCTGAGCATCGGACATAGAATGCCCCCTATATCGATAGGTTTTCATTTCCAAAAAGGTTGGACCACCGCCGCTCCTCGCTCTTTCTATGGCCTTACTCATAGCAGTAGCCACTGTAACAGGATCCATTCCATCTACAGGGGCACATGGCATTTCATATCCCAAACCTAGTTTCCAGATATCCGTAGTATGCGCCGTTCTTGCTACCGAAGTACCCATGGCATAACCATTATTTTCACAGACGAAAACGACCGGTAATTGCCAAAGCATGGCCAAATTAAAAGTTTCGTGTAAAGAGCCTTGTCTTACCGCACCATCACCCATATAGCAAAGAGTTACTGAATCCCTTTTGAAATACTTATCCGCAAATGCTAACCCGGCACCTAAGGGTATTTGTCCTCCAACAATACCGTGACCTCCATAAAACCTGTGCTCCTTCGAAAATATATGCATTGAACCACCCATTCCTTTTGAAGTACCTGTTACTTTGCCATATAATTCGGCCATTACATTCCTGGGGTCTACCCCCATCCCAATAGGCTGAACGTGGTTCCTGTAGGCAGTAATCATTCTGTCTTTTGTGAGATCCATTGCATGTAAAGCACCTGCTAATACCGCTTCCTGACCATTGTACAGGTGTAGAAATCCGCGCACTTTTTGTTGAATATATACCGCAGCCAGCTTGTCTTCAAACTTTCTCCAAAACAACATGTCTTCGTACCATTTTAGGTATACCTCTTTGGTAACTTTTTTCATCAAATATTTGTCTTTTATGTGTACTTGTCTTACGCTGAAACATTCAGTTAAGAATAGTTCAAGAATATCAAGGAAAAACAAAAATACACATTAAATCAATAGTGAAAAAAAAATGATAAAAAAGGTATATGCAGTACGCTAAAAAGTAATTATTGGGTATAATCAAATATCTTCAGAGTAAAAAATTCACTTATTATAAATAAGAACTTCCAAAAGCCAAAGGAAGAATATCTTCCAGGGATTCACATTTAAAAATTTTACCGGAAGCAGCTTTCATTATAATGGATATAGGGGAGTCTTGATTTTGCTCATACTCGGCTATTGCTTGCCTGCAATTTCCACAGGGAGCTGCTGGTCTTTGTACAATATGGGTTTTGGAGGACACACTAATTGCAATACTCTTTATAGCAACTTTAGGATATTTAGCACCTGCCTGAAAAATGGCTACACGCTCCGCGCATAAACCAGAGGGGTATGAAGCATTTTCCTGATTATTGCCTATAACAACTTCCTCATTAGCCAAAAGCACGGCTGCACCGACCATAAATTTAGAATAAGGAGCATAGGCATTTTCCCTTGCCCCTTCTGCAATTTGCATAAGTGTTTTTTCGCTTGGAGAAAGTTCATCCAAAGTATCATAAACCAATAAATCAAATGAAATTTTACGTCTTTCCATAGAATAATAGGAGTGTAAAGATAGGTCTGTGTTAATAAAATTAAATGTACTTTATTTTAGAGCGTTGTCCAAGACTGAAACTTCCTAAAATAAAAAAACCTGTCCATGGACAGGTTTTTTTATTTTTTGATTGTGTTTAATCATTGTAGAATTCTTCACCTAAATTAAAGGTAAGCGAGAATCTTAAAGTATTTTCAAGAGGGTTTTTCACTTTTGAGGTAGAGAACAAGTAAGATAGATCTATCTGAACCGATTTAAACCTAAACCCGGCTCCAACTGTAAAGAACTGTCTTGCTCCCTTAAATTCGCTTTCGTGGAAGAAACCCGTTCTAAACATAAAAGCATTTTGATAGGCATATTCCGCACTGATGGCCCAGGTTATTTCCTTAAATTCTTCCGAGAGTCCATCAGGAGCATCTCCAAAAGATTTAAATACCCCTTCAAACCAGCCTATTTGCTGATATATGTCGTTATCCGCCGAATCAATTACACCATCATCATTAAAATCCTGTGGTGTTGGTACCAGTAGCTTATTGAATTCCAGATTTAAACCCAATACATTATCCTGATCAAAAATAAAATCAAAACCTCCTCCTAAACGCAGATTAGTGGGTAAAAAATTGGTTTGACCTTGATCATATTCCATTTTCCCACCGAGATTCGAGATATTGAATCCGAATTTCCATCTACCATCAAAACTATTATAGGCTACTTCTCTGGAGCGAAAATATCCTGCGATATCTACGGCAAATGAACTTGCCGCTCTAGAATCTACATCTCCATTTTCTGGTAATCTGAGATTAGAATTAATAAACCTTCCTGCGATGGCCATAGAAAATACGTCGCTAAGCTTTAAGGAGTAAGAACCATCTATTGCCAACTCGTTAGGTTTGGCTATAGTTCCGGGATCTCCGGCAAACTGTCTTAGTTCAATTTCGCCCAGGGTAAAATAACGCAAACTAAACGCAAATGCGCTCCTATCGTTGATTTTGTTAAAATAGCTACCACTTAACAAGGATACATCTGTTATAATGCTTTCCAGATAAGGGGTATACCCCAGACCTATTCCCATTTTTCGTTCGGCAAAGGCAAATTTGGCTGGGTTCCATTGTTGGGAGAATGCATCTATAGATGTGGATGCACCCATATCTCCTAAACCACCGGCCCTGGCGTCAGCTGCAATAGTTAAAAACGGAACAGCTGTGGTTATCACCCTGTTCTGCTCCTGAGCAGATACCTTAAAAACAATGGCAAATAAAGCAAGAATAACTAATTTTCTCATTTTTGTCATATATGGTAGAATTAGTCCAAAACTGCAGATAATTTTTGATATGATTACCTACTATATTTTGTCTTATTACTTGTTAAGTAACGAGCAATTCAAAAATATCTTGCATTTACAGGTATATTATTTTAAAAATATGCTACAAATAGTTGAATATAAGCTCTTTATATTAATTGCTTATTATTTATGCATCCTTAAAAACAATGATATCTGATAAAGGTTGTCCTTAATAATTGAAAAGAAATGTTTCTATCCATACTATAATCTAAAATGTCTCGTTATGAAAATGGACATTGTCCTAGTAAATCATGCCCGTGCAAACTGGCGAAATTTTTTTCGTGACTATAAAATATTATGTGATAATCATCGTTTTATAAGCCGAAAGTGACACAATTTTTATTTAAATATCTTATCAAAACCAATGAAATGGGGTTTGATATTGAACTTAAGTCCTAAATACAGATGAAAAAACAGTTGATCAAAGTTGTACTATCTTGTGCAGTGATAACAGGAAGTTTTACTCTTAATAGTTGTAATAAGTCTTCCTCGGCATCATCCAAAAATGTTTCAAGAGCAACAGGCTGGAAAATAAACGCTAAAGAAGGTGGTTTTCAGTACAATTCTGACTTTAAAGAACAAGCAACGGGTCCCGGACTTGTTTTTATTGAAGGAGGTACTTTTACCAAAGGAAAGGTGCAGGATGATGTTATGCACGATTGGAATAACACTCCTACCTCTCAACATGTTCAATCCTTTTACATGGATGAAACAGAAGTCACCAATGTAATGTATTTGGAATATTTAGACTATTTGAAAGCGGTATATCCACCGGAGAACCCAAAATATACTAATATCTATAAAGGTGCCCTTCCGGATACCTTAGTTTGGAGAAACCGACTGGGATATAATGAAACCATGACGAATAATTACCTGCGTCACCCGGCATATGCTGAATATCCTGTGGTTGGTGTCAATTGGATACAAGCTGTCCAGTTTTCCGAATGGAGAACGGATCGAGTAAATGAAGCTATGCTCGAAAGAGAAGGTTATTTGGCTCAGGATGCGAAATATCAATCAATGACCGGAGAAGTAGAAGGAACTTTCAGTACAGAAGCCTATCTCAATCGTCCGGAATCTGTATATAACGGACAAATAGATTCCTTACAGGGAAAAATGAAAAAAGATTCTATTTCCACATTCGCAAAAAGAAGTAGTGGTATTATTATGCCTGCTTACAGACTTCCGACAGAAACTGAGTGGGAGTATTCTGCAGCGGCTTTGCAGGGAACCAGAGAATACAACAACTACAGGGGTAGAAAAAAGTATCCTTGGGAAGGTGATTATACGAGAAATGGCCAACGTGTTGGAAGAGGCGATCAGCTGGCAAACTTTAAACAGGGAAAAGGTGATTACGGCGGAATTGCCGGGTGGTCTGATGACGGTGCAGATATTACTGCACAGGTTAAATCATACAAACCAAATGACCTGGGTCTATATGATATGGCCGGTAATGTGGCAGAATGGGTGGCAGATGTTTACCGTCCAATAGTAGATGATGAAATAAGTGATTTCAACTATTACAGAGGAAATATCTATATGAAAACGGCAATTGGTGAGGATGGTAAAGTTAACATTCTAAGAGATAGTGTTATTTTTGATACCCTGCCCAATGGAAAAGTTGTTGCCGTGAATCTACCTGGAGAGATTAAAATGGTACCAGTTGATGAAGAGGAAACATACTTAAGGACCAATTTCTCTGATAGTGACAACAGAGGATATAGAGATGGCGATCCGGGATCATCAAGATTCTTTGACCGTTTTGCTTCGGATGACGAAGGCGATCCTGAAAGAAAGATGTATGATTCTCCAAATCACAAAGTGGAACGTGATTCAGCCGGTAAAATACTGCGTGAATATGACAAAAGTAATTATAGAACTACCCTGATCAACGATGAAGTAAGGATATACAAAGGAGGTTCCTGGAAAGACCGAGCCTACTGGTTAGACCCTGCCCAACGTAGATTTTTACCACAATATATGGCAACAGATTATATAGGTTTCCGTTGTGCCATGTCTAGGGTAGGATCTAAGTCAAAAACAAAAAATAAAACCGTACGAGGTAAAAAAGCCAAAGCGAAATAAAAGTATCTCTTATATATAAATTAAGCCCCAATGTTTTCGTTGGGGCTTTTTTATATCTTTGTTTATATGACAATTGAGCAATTACACCAGCTTTTTTTAAAGCATCCTCAGGTCTCAACGGATACACGCAACATACAGTCTAATAGCATTTTCTTCGCTCTTAAAGGACCAAATTTCAATGGTAATAAATTTGCTTCGGAAGCATTGCGAAATGGTGCTGCATACGCTATTGCAGACGAAATAGAATATGCAACAGGAGATCAAATCATCCTGGTTGAAGATGCATTGAAAGCCTTACAGGAGTTAGCTGCTTTTCATAGAAATTATTGTGACGCCAAAATTATTGGGCTAACAGGTAGCAATGGTAAAACCACTACGAAAGAATTAATATTTACCGTTCTGTCAAGAAAATTTAAAACTATTGCCACAAAAGGAAACTTGAATAATCATCTAGGAGTTCCACTTACCCTGCTCACCATACAAGAAAACACAGAATTTGCCATTGTTGAAATGGGAGCAAATCACAAGAAAGAGATTGAATTTCTATGTACCATTGCACAGCCTGATTATGGCTATATAACGAATTTTGGCAAAGCGCATTTGGAGGGTTTTGGAGGTATAGAAGGTGTTATAAAAGGTAAAAGTGAATTGTATGAGTATCTGATCTCGGGTAATAAAAACATTTTCTTCAATGGGGATGATCCTGTGCAAGTCAATAAACTAAAAAAGTATCGCAACAAAATTGGATACGCCATAAATAACCCTCAATGCCTTAACATAAAATTTTTGGGTGCCCAACCTTTTGTAGTTCTCAAAGTAGACGATACAGAAATCAGAACACAGTTAGTTGGAAGTTATAATTTTACAAATTGCTGTATCTCCGTTTTAATTGGCAAATATTTCAATGTCCCGCTGGAAGATATTAAAAAGGCCATTGAGAACTACCTTCCTCGAAACAATCGTTCACAAATTATTGATAAAAACAACTACCATATTGTCCTTGATGCCTATAATGCAAATCCCAACAGTATGGAAGCTGCCCTTGAACATTTTAATAGCATCCCGGGTAATAACAAAACTGCCATTTTAGGTGATATGTTCGAACTCGGGGAACAAGCCCATGAAGAGCATCAAAAAATCGTAGATCTGGCTACAGGCATGAAATTTACTTCGGTCATCCTGGTAGGAGGGAATTTTTACAAAACCAATTCCAAGTTTTTAAAATTTCAATCCTTTGAAGACTTCTCCAGATACCTGAAAGAACATAAAATAAATAAAGGAAACATCCTGATTAAGGGGTCAAGGGGTATGGCCCTGGAACGAATTCTGGATTATCTTTAGTCTAAGGGAAGTTTTGATTAACTTCCCTAAAAACATAACCACACCTATGGTGTGGCTTTTTGCGTGTGGAGTGTATTGAATTATCTCGATAAGTTCGTTGATCCAAATACAGTACGCTGCTGCAAATAGAAAATCAAAACCGGTTTTTACCGGTATTGATATTTTATACATGCCAAACTCAGGAACAAGTTCCCTGTTTAGCATATAAAAAATCCACGCAAACTTGCGCGGATTTTCTGCTTGATGTGGAGTGTATTGGATTCGAACCAACGACCCCCGCCCTGTCAAGGCGGTGCTCTAAACCAACTGAGCTAACACTCCAAATTCTGTTTATCACCTATTGTAACCTCACAATAGAACAAAACAGATTGCAAAGATCGTAAAATTATTGGAGCTATCAAGTAAGCGATTTAAGCCTTTATTTAACTATTCTGTCTTATTTTTATATCAATTAAACGATTCATTATGAAGATCATTTCTTGGAATGTTAACGGCATCAGGGCAATTGTTAAGAAAGATTTTATTAAATCGATTTCTGTTTTAGATCCTGATATACTATGTATTCAGGAAACAAAAGCGCAGGATATTGAAGTAGAAAAAGCCTTATTACCCCTAAAAGAGCAACAACTTTATATTAATTCTGCTGAAAAAAAGGGCTATTCCGGCACTGCTATCTTAAGCAAACCCCGACCTATCACTATTAGTTATGATATGGGAATAGCTGAGCACGATTCAGAAGGAA
Source organism: uncultured Eudoraea sp. (assembly GCF_947258925.1). GTDB lineage: Bacteria > Bacteroidota > Bacteroidia > Flavobacteriales > Flavobacteriaceae > Eudoraea. The sequence goes on from NZ_CAMYKG010000005.1 coordinate 79,531, forward strand.
GGGTAATCTGCGCCGAATATGCCAAATTCTTTTTAATAAACGTTTATGTTCCCAATTCAGGACAACAGCTTGTGCGATTGCCCTATCGTCGTCAATGGGATGCCGACTTCCTTACTTATCTTAATGAGAAAGAGAAAAAAAAACCGGTAATTGTTTGCGGGGATTTTAATGTCGCTCATCGTCCTATCGACCTTAAAAACGACAAATCAAACTACAACAAAACGGCGGGATATACGCAAATAGAAATCGATGGGATGGACAATTTTATTAATTCAGGTTTTGTAGATTCATTCAGACATCTAAACCCGGATGAGGTAGCTTACACTTATTGGAGCTATCGTTTTAAGGCACGTGAAAGAAACACTGGCTGGCGCATTGATTATTTTCTGATAAGTAATGCCATTGTCTCCAAAGTAAAATCTTCAAAGATACTTCCAGAATACTTTGGTTCTGACCACTGCCCTATATTGCTGGAAATAGATATATAAATCCTTAAATTCCTCCATTTTTTTTCCTTAGTTTTTTTACTAATTTCCCCACAGTAAGCCCCTGGACTATTATAGAAAAAATTACCACGACATAGGTCATAACCAAAAACAATTCCCTGTGCATTTCCTGGGTTAAACCCAGTGCCAGGGCAATTGATATAGCTCCGCGTAACCCTCCCCAAGTCATTATAAGACTGGTATTCGGAACAAAATCCAAGCGCTTTGAAAAAACATTTACAGGGATAATCAAAGAGAGATACCTGCAAACGAGGGCAATAGGAATTGCAAAGAGTCCTGCCAGTATAAATTCAATTTCGAGGTCCAGAACCAAAATTTCCATTCCAATTAGGACAAAGAGTATTGTGTTTAATAGAATATCTATTAGTTCCCAAAACTTGTCTACGTAATTTTCTGTAACCTCAGACATGGCATTTTTCCTGGTTATATTACCCCCTACAATCAAGCCGGAAACCACCATGGCCAAGGGCGCAGAAACATGCAGGTATTGTGCAATAATAGTACCTGTCATTACTGTTGCCAGAGTAATTATGACTTCTATATCATAATCATCTATAGATTTCATAAGCTTGTATGTAATCCAGCCTAATAAAGCTCCCAGTAGTAATCCCCCACCAACCTCGTGAACAAAAAGAACAAGAACATCGGTAAAAGAAAATTCTCCCGCACTCCCATTGGCCAATCCGAAAATCGTCAGAAAAATTACCACACCAACACCGTCGTTAAAAAGTGATTCCCCCACAATCTTAATCTCCAACTTTTTGGGCACATTGGCCTTTTTTAGAATCCCCAATACCGCAATAGGATCTGTAGGAGATATGAGCGCCCCAAAAAGAAGGCAATAAATAAATTTCACTTCCAGACCAATTCCTGGCAGCATAAAAAATACGGCTGTTCCTATGAGAAAAGTAGATACGATAACGCCAAAGGTTGCAAAAAACAGAATAGGCCATTTTTGTTCCTTTAGTTTTTGTAAATCGGTGTGAAGGGCCCCCGCAAAAAGCAAAAAGCTCAACATAACATCAAGCAGCACAGACCTAAAGTCAATATGGGTTATGATGTATCGCTCAGCGTTTAATAAAGTGTCATCGTAGTAGCTTAGGGCAAAGATTCCCATGGTAAATAAGATCGTAATAACCGTTAAACCAATTGTATTAGGAAGCTTAATAAATCTTACATTGAGGTAACCAAAGAAGGCAGATATAAACACCAATACGCTCGCAATGACAAAATAATCCATAGCTACGAATATATTCAATTTCGCAACAAATATTCTATCATGATGTAAATTTGAATTATGCTTTTTTTATAAGATCTACTCCATTGTATTTAAATAAAATCTCTGGCAAGTATCTTTTAGGAACCATAAGAGAACTTAAAATCTGATTGCCACCTATTAAATCGGGGCCAACTGATCAAGATCATTCCGAATACAAGATTGCGTAGTTAAATTCGTACCTCAAATGATGTTTAACCTAAAAATATTATATTATGTCACTAGTTAAATTTAAAAAAAGGGCAAGACCCTTTGGAAACCTGATTACTTCCGATTTTTTTGATATGGAGAATTTCTTTGATGACAAGTTTTGGAACCGTGGATTGGTAAACGATCGTTTCTGGAACGCAAGGGCCGGCGAACCTGCTTTGAATATAATGGAAAAAGAAGACCATTTTGAAATTGAATTAGCAGCACCTGGATTCACCAAAAAAGACTTTGAAATTACAATTGATGAGGGATACCTTAATATTTCCGCAAAAAAAGAGGTCAGTAAGGAAGAAAAGGATGAAGAATTCACAAGAAAAGAATTCTCTTATAATGCATTTGAAAGATCTTTGCTTTTACCAGAAAATGTAAAAGAAGAGGAAATTAAAGCCAAATACATTGATGGAATTCTTAGTTTTAGACTAGCAAAAAAAGAAGTTACTCTAAAGACAAAACCAAAAAAAATTGAGATTAGCTGAAAACTCATTTTTTGCTAACGTGCCCTCCAACTTAGACCTTAAATTTGTCCATGTAGTAAAAGGTCTTTTTGGAGGGCACTACTTTTTTAAAAGTCTCAGGAATGACTTGGTTGTAATGAGGATTAAAGTATGCCGGGGATTTGAAGATTATCAGGCTTCTCCAAAGCTTTGATACCGGCCTTATACCCTAAATTAAAAACGGTATCCATATCACTTAACGAAAAAGTACCGTGTTTAATTAAATCCTTGGGCGAAATTAACAGATTACAATCCTTAAATTTAGAAAGTGAGTCTTTAGCAGATCGTATCTTATATGCTCGCTCCAATACGTTAAAAGAATGTCTTAGTTCCTTAATCCCTATTTTTAGAAAAGGATTGACATAGACTCCAATAATTTGATCCGTATGGGGTTTAATCAGGTCTACAGGAAAATTATTCAACGCGCCACCATCTACATAATACGAATCCGCTATTTTAATTGGTGTAAAAACTCCTGGAAACGCAGCAGAGGCCAATATTGGTCGGATTAGTTCTCCCGTGGAAAAAACCTTTAGACTTCCATCAAGAATGTTCGTAGCTGTTATGAACAAGGGAATTTTTAGACTCTCGAAACTATCCGTCGGAAAAAACTCAGAAAACTTTGAGTAAAATTTTTCAGTATCAACAAAGCCGGGTTTACCAACTGCATAATTATTCAGACTAAAAATATTGACTCTTTTTACAAAATCGAAGATTTGTTTCCAATCTAAACCCCTGGAATATAGTGCCCCAATTATAGCACCGGCACTTGTTCCCGCTACATGGGTAATCCGGATACCATATTCATCTAAAGCCTTGATTACCCCAATATGCGCAATACACCTAAAACCTCCTCCAGACAAAGCCAAACCTGTATTCATAAATTAAACCTTACACAGGTAAAGATACCTTTTAACCATAAGAAACTTATAAAACAAATAATGGAAACGATATTAATAGTACATAAATACCCAAAAAAAAATACCATACGTATTTATTTAAACACCTATGGTATTTTTAGAAATATTCAGAAATGCCTATTGTGATAGTCTCTTCTTCTTAAAAACCTTAGTTAAGATTAAGGGAATAACTACCTTGACAACGAATCCATCAAAACTTCTTATTAAGTTGAAAGGATAGAAATAAGTTTTGAGCTCTTGTATACTGTACTTTGTATACTCCTTGTTGATCTCTCTTTCCAGTGCAAGGATTTTCAAATCCTGATCAATTTCCTTAAACGAGTTGTATTTTCCTATCATGGTTCTTCAAAAAAGTATTTAGAAAATAATTGGAGCAATGGTTTATTCAGCCTATCGCGAAATAAATAACCGATAATTGCAAACAAGAGATATAGTATCCCGATTGTTGCGAATCCATAAACGGTATTATCCATTGCATAACCCAGGGCAAAAGAAGCCGCCAAGCTTAAAAATATCAAGGCCAAAACAGCTATGCTACCAACCATCAGAACCTTTGCTAAATAAGTAACCAAAACCATGGATATCTTAAAACTTTTAAGCTTGGCGTATTCTATACTATGCTCAAAATAGGCGTTGACATTCTTGTCTAATTCAGAAATATTTTGTCTTAATCCTTCAAAAGCCATAATAGCCTATTTCTGCAATTGTGCATTTTTCTTTCTGATCTCTTCAAGCTTACGTTCTAGTTGAACAATAATTTCGTCTGCTTTGTAACTCATTGTAGAGATGGTATCCTCTAATTTTTGTTCAAAAACTTCTTTCTTCTCATCTGCCACTTTTGTGAGTTCATCATGGGCATGAGAAAGTCGCTCTGTTAAATCTTGCTTGGTTTCAAGAGCCTTATCTTTAATTTTTTTTCGGGTTTTGATCCCTTCGTCAGGAGCGTATAAGATTCCAATACCTGCCCCTATTGCTGCTCCTGTTAAGAGAGCTAATAATACATTACTACCGTTGTCTGACATGATAAATTTTTTTTAGGTTAATACTAATAATTTACCAAGGTAGGATAAAGACTTTCTTTACGAAATGATCTTAGTCATTTCAATCTGAAATTTCTGAGAATTTTTTCTTTTCAGGAGGACTGCAGAAGATGAAAGGTTTGTTTTGCAATTTCTAACTCCTCATTTGTAGGGATAACAAAGATTTTTACCCTTGAAGAGCTTTTGTGTATTTCCCTAAATTCAGTAGATCTTTGGCTGTTCTTATCAGCGTCCAGTTCAATCCCCAGAAAGTCCATCTCAGAACAAACCAGTTCCCTCAAATATGCCGAATTTTCACCTATCCCGGCTGTAAATATTACAGCATCCAGTCCGTTCATAACTGAGCTGTAGGCTCCAATATATTTTCTGATCCTATAGGCATTCATTTCCAGGGCGAGCTTGCATTTGGTATCACCAGCGATTGCTTTTGACTGAATTTCACGTAAATCACTGTAACCGGTAAGCCCCAGCATGCCACTTTCCTTATTGAGTAAATCATTTACTTCCTGCAAACTATAGCCAAGGGATTCTACCAGGTAAAAAATCATGGAATGATCAATATCCCCACTTCTTGTACCCATTATAAGGCCATTAGAAGGCGCAAAGCCTAAACTATGGTCCATACTTTTACCATTTTCAACCGCTGTAATACTGCACCCATTGCCTAAATGAATACTGATAATCTTTGTGGTTTTTTTTGCCAGAAAGCTTTTCGCCTTTTCTGTCACATATTTATGACTTGTACCGTGAAAACCATAAAGCTGGATTCCATGATCTGTATAAAACTTATCAGATATTGCATATTTGCGGGCCTTTAGCGGAATAGTCTGATGAAAGGCGGTATCAAATACTGCAACCTGGCTGGCATTTGGGAATAATTCTTCTGCTATCATTATCCCTTCCAGGTTATGTGGATTATGCAAGGGAGCCAACTTACTTAAAGCTCTAATTTTATCTTTTACTTCATTAGAAATCAAAGTAGTTTCAGAAAAAGATGTTCCTCCATGAACAACCCTGTGTCCCACCGCATGTATTTCCCGGACATTCTTAATAGCTCCTTTTAATGGATCTAAAATAATTTCAATTATCTTTTCCAATGCACTTCTATGTGAAGAAAACTTTAGTTTTTCATTGATTTCAATTTCTGCCTTTGAAAACTTTAAATTACCGTTTTCCAATCCAATTCTATCAACCAATCCCGAGCAAAGAATATTCTCAGAAGGCATATCCATTAACTTAAACTTGATGGACGAACTTCCGGTATTTATTATTAATATGTTCATTCAATTAATATCAGTTATCCTACTTGGGCTTGTATTGCGGTGATTATAACGGTATTGAATATATCATTAACCGTACTTCCCCTGCTCAAATCATTGACAGGTTTATTTAAGCCTTGAATTATAGGTCCAATTGCAAGTGCTTTGGTCTCCCGCTGAACGGCCTTATAGGTATTATTCCCTGTGTTTAAATCCGGAAAAATAAAAACACTGGCCTGTCCGGCTACTTCGGAATCGGGCATTTTAGTTTTACCCACACTTTTATCCACCGCGGCATCGTATTGGATTGGGCCTTCAACCTTTAAATAGGGAGCTCTTTCTTTGACATATTTAGTAGCCTGGCGAACCCTTTCAACATCTTCCCCGGATCCGGAAGTGCCGGAAGAATAGGAAAGCATTGCAATTTTAGGTTCTATTCCAAACGCTAAACTAGTAGCAGCAGACGTAATAGCTATTTCCGCCAATTGCTCAGCATCCGGGTTAGGGTTTATTGCACAGTCTCCATATACGGAAACTCTGTCTTCCAAACACATAAAGAATACAGAGGAAACTATAGAAACATTGGCCTTGGTTTTAATCAACTGAAGTGCCGGTCGGATGGTATGCTGAGTTGTATGAACCGCCCCTGAGACCATTCCGTCTGCATCTCCCTTATAAACCATCATGGTACCAAAATAGGAGATATCGGCCATAAGGTCACTAGCCATGGCTTTGTCTACATTTTTATGTTTCCGCAGTTCATACAGGGTATTCACATAATCTTCAAAATATTTTGAATGCACCGGATCTATGATATCAATTTTTTCAAAATTAATCGACAAATCCAGCTGTCTTGCCTTTGCTTTTATTTCTTCAGAATCACCTAAAAGGGTTATTTTCACAGCATCGGCATCTATTAATTCCTTGGTAGCCCTTAAAATGCGTTCATCTGTGCCTTCGGGCAAAACAATATGTTTCTTCGCACCTTTCGCCCTTTTTAAAAGGTTATACTGAAACATCCGTGGAGTTATCCCGTTCGCTTCAAATGTAATGAGACGCTCTGCCAAAGCATTTACGGGCACAAATCTTGTAAAGTCCAGAATAGATGCCTCTATTTTCTGTTTATTCTCCGCGTATATTTTGGGTCGAATTGCACCTACTTTATTGGCAATTTTAAAGGTCCCACCCTGAACCGAAATGATAGGAACGATTTCCGAGAGACCTTCTATTAATTGAATCACAGGATCTTCCGGTATAAGTCCACCGGTAAGAACCATTCCTGAGGCAGTTGGATAATTGGAAGACAAATTTGCCTGCAAGGCTCCTAAGATAATATCCGATCTATCCCCGGGAGTTATAACCAAACCATGATCTTTAAAGTGAGTGAGATAATTTCGCAACTGCATGGCTCCAACACTAAAATTACTCACCTGGTTATTTAAATACTCATGACCAAAAAGTACTTCGCCTTTTAATTCATTAACAATCTCTTTCATAGTCGGATTACCAAGGGTTGGATTCAAGGGAATGGTGCCAACTAATATATCATCCGGAAGTGCTTTTAATAGACCATTGGTAACCAGGTTTACATTTTTGGGCTCTACTTTATTGCCAATGACCATTAAAACTTCAACTCCTTTGTTGTTAAAGGAATCATAGGCAAGATACAGGTTATCAACCAGTTCTTCCAGTGTTTTACCTACACCGCTTGCCAAAAGGATTACGGGGATACCCAGGTTTTTTGCTATCTCAACATTGTTGTCCCATTCTATAATAGAACCTTCTCCGGAAAAGTCGGTACCCTCAACCAAAATGAAATCAAAGCGGGATTCAATGGCTTTATATTTTTCAATTATTTTGTCTGTGGTCTCATAACTCTTATTTTGATTGTGATTATGAATTACTTCACTCCTGGTACATGCATATGCCTCGTTATATTCCATTTGTATTCCAAAATAGGAAATCACAGTATTAATATGATTATCCTTTTCCCCGGGTCCATAATCATTGATTATCGGTCTGAAGTATCCTACTTTCGCAGTTTTTCCCAATGCCAGGTGCATGAGACCTAATGATACAATAGATTTACCGCTATTGGGCTCTGTAGTTGCAACATAAATAGCTTTACTCATTGCTGAAAGAATTTTCCAAGTGCAAATTTATGGTATTCCCATTATTAAAACGATTTTCTATTCCCTTAAATAAATTAAGGAAAATCCAATTCCAATATTTTCTGAAATTTATATGAAGTTATTAAGTTTTAGAAGTATCTGATAGAGATCATATCACCTCAGGCAGGACCAAAAATGGAATCTTGGTTCTAAAAGCTACTTTCTTTACAACAGGTTCGTGTGTAAGTCTTTGAAAAAAACCATATTGAGAATTTATCATAGCTATTAAACCTGCTTTTTTCTTTTCAGTTAAATCGTTAATCTTCAGGGCAATGTTAGGATGATAGTCAAATTCTTCAAAAACGCAGTTTTTCTCTCCCAGCAAATTCTGAAGCAATTTCTTTAATTGGAGTTGATCCTCGCCCAATTCCTCTTCCTCGCTGATATGAACAACATTAATTGTGGCTTTACGAAGTTGGGCAAGATCCAGCAATGGTTGTAGCTCAACTCTTTGATATAAATGTTTAAAATTTGAAGCAAACAAAATTTCATTGAAAGTATTAAAATCATAAGAGTTGGGAACAGCTATAATCGGACAAAAGTTAATGTGCTTTATAACACTAACCGTATTGCTACCCATAAAAATTTCACTCAGCCCGGATGCGCCCTGTGTTCCCATAATAATAAAATCTGCATCCTTATCAATTACTATGCGGCCTATTGCATTTAACAATGAATCATCAACAACCTCTCCTTCAAACTGATGATCCCGTACTTTATTTATTCTATTTAAGTGGTTAACTATCTTATTCACTTTACGTTTAGCTTCCTGGATTGTAATCTCATGGAGCCTGGTATCGCGTTCTTTATTTATTGTGCTAATTAAACCAGATGGACTAACCTGGTGCGAATGAATTATAATAAAAGTACATGGCGATTGTTCAAAAAGGAATGTTGCATATTTGATGGCATGCCATGCATTTTTAGAAAAATCGGTAGGTAAAACTATTCGCATCATAATAAAATCATATTTGATATTCATCTGTTAGTCAAATCCCCATTTGAAGGCTTATTCGGGTAACACCAGCAATGGAATTTTGGAATGAAAGCCCACTTTTTTTATAACGGCTTCGTGGGTCAGGTTCTCTATAAAAGTATGCTTATAATTAATTAAAACAATGACATCTGAATCTGATTCTTTTGCGAACATGCCTATAGAATCAGCAATATTAGCTTGCATTTCTACATTGTGAAATGAGTGTGCTATTTTACCCATTCTCTTAATCAAAATCTCCTTGTTGGAAATTTGTTCATCATTCAATACAAATTCTTGTGCTATATGGCATATGAGTATTTTGGATTTCCACACACTTGCCAATTCTGTTAACGGATTCAGTTCATATTTTGAATAGGGTTTTGTAAACGCTGTCGGAAATAAAATTGTGCTTAAATCTTTAAAGTCGTGTTGGCTTGGAACTGCCAGGATGGGGCAAGTATTTATGGTTTTAATAAGTTTTACCGTATTGCTGCCCATAAAAATTTCTTTGGCTCCGGTAGCGCCTTTGGTACCCATTACAATTAAATCTATATCCTCTTCAATACGGATTTCCTTTACGGCATTTATGAAATCACTGGAGAAGGAGCGTTTTTCGAAAGTATGGTTTTTGTTTGCATGATTCTTTGCCAAATACTGCATTATTTTATCAAGTTCAATGCCAGAATTTTTTTCAAGGGACTCATAGATTACCCCTAATCTTTTTTTGGTCTTATCTCCGAGGATATTTGCAAAACTTGGTTCATAAGTATTCAATAGGAAAAAGTGACAATGTATATGTTCATGCATTTTTAGTGCTGTAAAAATGGCATTCCAGGCATTATTGGAAAAATCTGTAAGCAGCAATATTTTTTTCATATGTATCCTATTTAGTAATCTTAGCCGTGTCTCTTATAACTAGAAATGGTAGTTTTATATGAAACCCTATTTGATCCACATTTTGTTTCCATAGAAGTCGTTCCACAAAGGAATGTTTTCTATTCATCATCATCAGGAGATCGATAGCATTTTCATTGGCATAATCCAACACCGCACTTGGCATTAAACCTCCCTTTAATTCCGTAAATGTAACAGGCAAACCCTCTAATTGACGATTTAGAGACATCTTATTTTCCTGCTGACTATCGGTCAGTTCATACTCCTCCTTCACGTGTAAAACAACAAGTTTAGCTTTATTCATCTTAACCATTTGAATAGCAGAATTCAACTCTTCCTTTTTATAGTCTGTCAAATAATCGGATGGAAGTAAAATCTTCTGAATTTTTTTAAAGCTATAATTTTCCGGAATTACCAAAACGGGGGCTATCGCTTTTCGAAGCACATAAACGGTATTGGTTCCAAGAAAAATCTCTTTAGCCCCGGTTGCTCCCTGGGTTCCCATAACTATCAGATCGATATCCTTCTCCCGGGTTACCTCATTAACCTCATCTGTAAGTGTATTAAAGGCTGAAATGGGACTATAGCTATGATTCGGGTTCTGATACTTTTTCTTAACATCCCCAAGTGTTTTTTCTAAACCCGCCAGTGATATATCCACATCTACATCCGGAATAGCACTAAACATAGGGCCCCCTAGCATATAATCCATTCGATAAAATGAAGGTGTGTAAGTGTGCAGAAAATAAAATTTACACTTTTCATTTTTAAACAATTCCATGGCATAGGTAATGGCATTCCAGGAATTTTTAGAAAAATCAGTTGGTAGAAGTATGTTCATAATATGATCTTTATATCTCAAATTTATTAACAAAAAGAGATGTTAACTATGATATTAATCAGTAGAAAATGTATTCTCTAAATATCCTTGAATTCCATATTAAATTTGACTTAAAATAAATCTGAGATGACTAAGATCATTTGTAAAGACAAGACTACTTCTCATCTTTAGTGTTCACTAATAAATTCATAATCATGGCACTAAATTTTAATCAATATGCAACAGAAGGGAATACGTTCCTTAAAGAATATGCCAAGGAAATGAACCTTGGAGACAATAGAGAAAAAGCTGGCAGAATATTAGCTTCAATACTTCATGCCCTCAGGGATATTATTTCAACCGAAGAATCCCTGCAGTTTCTTGCACAACTTCCTATGTTCCTAAAAGGGGTATATGTAAACGGATGGACACTTAGAAAAAAGAAGAAGTTGAAAATAAAACATATGGCTGATTTCATAGATCTCGTCAGAAAACATGACGGTCCTGCAGCCATAAATGATTTTGAGTACAGCGATGAGGTGGCAGAGCAATATATTGATACAACTTTTATCTATCTGAGAAAATATATTTCCCTGGGTGAGCTGGAAGATATCAGAGACGGCCTTCCAAAGGACCTGAAAAATATGATTTACTCGAACATCATGTTCTGAGATAATTGCACTTAGGCACTATAAAACCATTAACTTCTTTGGTAATGCGTACCAATATTTTATGTGCATGGGATAATGCAGACCATTTTGTCCATCACATTGTAGATATAATGTAACCTTATGAACATAATTAATATACAGTCTTATGAAAAAAATATTCACGTTTTTAGTCTTAACCCTACTCCCCTTTTTAATCTACCCGCAAGAACTTGTAGGACTCGACGAAGTAGCTCCTTATAGTGAAGGGTTAGCTTCAGTAAGAAAAGGAGATCAATGGGGGTTTATTGATAAAAATGGTCAGTTGGTCATTGATTTTAGAGATGATCTTGTATGGAATAAAATGGCAAATATCTCAGAAAATGACGTAAGCAGTATACGATATCCTCAATTCAAAAATGGCAGATGTATGATAAAGAATCTTATGGAAGAAGAGGAGATTGTTACCTATGGTTTTATAGATAAGGAAGGTAAAGTCATTATAGAACCGGAATATTTGAATTTAACCGAATTCAGTGAAGGATATGCACTTGGTATCCTGGTGACAAAAACCTTTCGCGGTAAGAACAATTTTCAGTTGAATATCTATGATTATAAATTTAGTGAAGTTCTTTTAGACACTCATGGTGATATAATGCTCCTAGTTAATAAAAGAGATGGAATATCAATGTCTAAAAGGCGCTACGAATTACCTGAACTACGTGCTAAATTTTTATCGATTAACGCATTGGCTGTAAAAACCGAAGCGAATAAATGGGAAATCCGGAAACTTAATTTATAAATACTTATCATGACAAAATTAAAAGAAAAGGTCGCAATCATTACTGGTGGAGCAGCAGGAATAGGCAAAAGTACTGCTGAATTGTTTCTTAAGGAAGGAGCAAACGTAATGCTTGTAGACGTTAACAAAGAAGAATTGCAAGCCACCGTCAATGAATTAGATTCTTCAAATTTAGCCTATTGCGTTGCCGATGTTTCAAATCCGGATGATGTAAAACGCTATACTGGGGAAACTATAGCCCATTTTGGCAAAATAGATATCTTCTTCAACAATGCGGGGATAGAAGGAACTTCCAGTTCCATAGAGGACTATCCCGACGAGATATTTGATAGGGTAATAGCCGTAAATCTTAAAGGAGTTTGGTACGGATGTAAATATGTCATTCCAAAGATGACCGAAGGTGGTTCTGTAATGATTACATCCTCGGTTGCCGGACTTAAAGGTTTTCCCAACCTGGGAGCCTATGTGGCCAGTAAACATGGTGTTATTGGAATAATGAGAGTGGCCGCCTTAGAATTTGCCAGTCGAAAAATACGTGTAAACACCATACATCCCGGTCCTGTAAATACAGAAATGATGCGAAGAATAGAAACTGAAATTTCACCGGATGATTCGACAGAAGCTCAAAAAGGTTTTGAAGCCATCGTTCCCTATGGCAGGTATGCCGAAGCCTCAGAAATTTCTAATCTGGCTCTCTTTCTTGCTTCAGATGAAAGTAAATACATAAACGGAAATACCTATGTGATTGATGGTGGAATAATGGCAGGTTAAAAAAACCAGATGCCCACTTCACTCACAATAGGAATTTTGAAAACTATAAGAAAATGAAAAAAATTAAAAAACAAGAAGCCAGAGAGATTGGGGAATTTCTTGGTATCAATTGGGAGGAAGTAAGTTTGGATGAATTTACTGATGGAATTAATGTTGAATTTGAACATGGAACACGATTTCCGGAAACCAATGTCACAAATGATGACAAGTACCTTACCGGAAAAATTGCATGGGCTCATTTAAAGGAATTTCCTGATTATTACACAAGACTGGAAAAAATGGAAAAGGAGGCCGAAGATTTTTGGGCGATAACCAACGCCAATTGAAACATGGGAGATATGAATTCTACCATAATTATAGATGTTACCCCTGAAAATGTACAAGAAGAGACACTTTTTTGCATTAAGGACATAAAAAAACCAGGATTTCATGCTAAGCGGGAATGGTTCAAAAAACAATACCAGCTTGGGTTACGGATGAAAATTTTAAAAGACGATACTCATAAAATGATTGGATTTATTGAGTATATCCCGGTATCCGATGCTTGGCGTCCGGTTGAGGGAAAAGACTTCATGTTTATTCATTGTATGTATATATCCCTCAATAAAAATAAAAACAAAGGTTATGGTTCATTGCTTATCAGGCAAGTTGAAAACGAAGCCAAAAAGAAAAAAATGGACGGTATGTGTGTAATGGCCAGCAAAGGCGCCTGGATATCGGACAAAAGGATATTTGAAAATAACGGTTTTAAACAAGTAGATCAAAGGGGAAGGTTTGAATTAATGTCCAAAAAATGGGAGCCAAAAGCTAAAGACCCAAAGCTAATAGACTGGACAGCAAATCAAGGAAAATACCAGGGCTGGCACCTGATCTATGCAGACCAGTGCCCATGGCATGAAAAATCGGTATTCGACTTATTAAATACGGCCTTGGACTATGGAATTGACCTTCAAGTAACCAAATTAATCAATTCAAAAGAGGCTAAACAGGCACCTTCCGGATATGGGGTTTTCAGTTTATTACACGATGGGAGGCTAATTGAAGATCATTATTTAAGCGCAACCAGATTCAGGAATATATTAAAGAAAGAATTATTGCAAGAAAACTAAATAGTTGGATTGTTTATCTGCAAAGTCCAACCCATGTTTAGAATTATTGGAAATGGAAGCAGCAAAAGCAGAATGTTGTCCAAAATTTCATCCTGAAAAAGTGGGATGAACAGACATGGAATTGGAAAAATAAGCAAGTTCATTGGTCCTGCACTTTTTCCTTTTACATAGGGATCTTGCTAATACTATGGATTAAGATGCAGCTTTACTTTAGCACTGCCTTTAATAATCTCCATTTCTCTTATACTATCCCGGGTGTACTAATAATAGCCCTTGGCCAGTTTCCCAAAACAAAAAGTGATTATGTAAATTCATAATCCGTATATTTCTCTTTATCAGATAGTTATACCCGGTTTATTTTCCTTTAGACTTTTTCGGCAATACCTCTTCAGGAAATGGGAAGATGATTGTAGAATTTTTCTCAGCTGCAATATTAGACAATGTTTGATATAGCCTCAACTTAATTGCAGAGGGCGATTTATCTATTTGCAACCCTGCTTCCAGCAGTTTTCCGGCAGCCTGTTCCTCTGCCTGTGCCAATATAATTCTCGCTCTTCTTGATCTTTCAGCCTCTGCCTGGTTGGCCATCATTCGCCTCATATTTTCAGGTAACTGAATATCCTTAATTTTTACATCTATAATCTCAATGCCCCATTCGTGAGTTTCCTGTTCAACAATGCTCTTAATATTCTTACCCATTTCCTCACGTTTAGATAGTATAGTGTCTAATTCCACTTTTCCACAAACATCTCTTAAAGCAGCCTGGGAAAGCTGTGTAATAGCGAATGAAAATTCCTCAACTTCCAAAACTGCTTTTTCAGGATCGTAGATCTTAAAAAACACCACTCCGTCAATACTGCAGGGTACATTATCTTCTGTCATTACCTCCTGAGAAACGATATTAATGGTGATTACCCTGATATCAACAATTTGGATGGTGTCTACTATAGGTATTATCCATCTGAATCCCGGATTAAGAGTTTTTATATACTTTCCGAAACGGAATTTTAACGCTCTTTTATACTCAAATACAATTCTTATTCCGGCAAACAAAAAAAGTATAATTACAATGGCAAAGACAGATAGTGGGTTCATATCGGAAATTTTAAGTTAGTATTATTCTTTCAACATAAATCTGAAGATTTACGTTCTGCTATATTTTCTTAATCTAATATTGACTGTTGTTTTAAAATGAAAAGTAGCTTAAACCAATGTTCAGGTTAAATCACCATCCTCTTAAAGTTACGAAATATCTATGCTGAATCAAAACATTTAGGTTTCAAAAAAGTAAAGTAAAATTGAAGTTTCAAAATCATTAGAAAACCATATATAGATAGCCCATTCAAGGATCAACATCAATACTACTTCCTTCGTTTTTTAATTTTTTATAAAGGGTAAGGTCCATAAAAACAAACCAGGTAATAAAGCAGACAAAGGTGATTTTCTGGATAACAGGGAGGCTCCTCAAAAAAGTTCCGGTTTCATAAATATAGTAATTCGTTAAAAAGATCAACAAACATAAAACTCCAAAAAACAACAGCTTGTAATACTTTGCTTTAAACAGTTCAATAAAACAACTTATAAAGCCAATGGCTCCCAAAAATCCGGCGACACGAACGGTAATATCATGAGTGCCTGATGTCAGAGACATAGTAATGATTAAAGCCATTAAACCCGCCAACCACATAATAAAGAGATTAACGCTTTTATTGGCAAACAATGCAGGTAAATAATACCATAATAAAACAAGGCTTATACAAAGCACTCCCAATGAAGTTCTGGCAAAAAAACGAGCCGGATTTAATTCACCATTTATTGCATTTCGATCCAATAAATCACAGAGGTAATTATTCCAAAAGTTGAATCCCTCCTGATCCAATACTATCCATGAACCCCCGGGGTAATTCAAAGCCGCCAGAATATACAATACAACAAACAAAACCATTCCAACAAGTGGTATGAACAAGACATAGGGTTTGGGAACTACGGGAAGTATATCTATTTTCATTTACCTATCATATTCCGAAGTCATAAACAGCTAACTGGAAGGAATACTTATTGTAGCGCTGTCCTAAATAAATTTTCCGCTCTTCTTTTTATCCCATAGCACATTTTCCTGTCCATTGCGAATACAACAGGTTCTCCCAGGAGTCCAAATATCATACGATTTTTAATAGAAGGTCTGAAATCTAATCGATTTCTTGAGACAAATCGCGATCGATGCTCGCCTAAAGGTTCAACCATCCACAACCAACTAAGGTGCAAATAATTGATTGGGGATTCCAAGGCCTGATTGTAAACTGAATTCTTATTTAAATCGTACCAATTTTCAATAGCCATTGCCTTGCCATTCTCAAGAAGTACGATAGGACAGGCATCTTTGGGACCAAAAGGAATTAAATCCCCTAATTCGGGTTGTTGAAATTCCGGCAAAACTTTATCGGAATTATAGATTTGCAAACCCGTTATATTTTCTAATGCTTCGTAACTATAGAAGCCACCTCTGCCCTGCCCTATTTGGGCAATCCATGGCCAGACATATCGTGCAGGTGCATTAATCTCTATCGCATGGACGAATTCTGAGCGAGGATGTGGTACAAAATGATCTCCGGGAAAAGATAAACCGGCTTCCTTCCGGCTCAAACCCCATCGGTCTCGTAATGGTTTTAAAAATAAGGTTAAATACGATATAACGATAATGAGTATACCCTCTATCCCTTCCATAATTTGGAGAAATGTGAAGCGATTTCTTTGCTGCTCTTTTAATGAAACTGTTCCCATTGATTACTACTCAGCGTTATTTTTTACCTTTTTGCTTTTGGTTGATTTCCTCATACGTCTAAGCTTTGGAAGTGTGTTCTTCACTAAATTAGACGCTTTAACTTTAGACATCCCAAACTTTACGGCCATGTCAATATTCCTTGCAATTTTTTCTTCAAAGCTTATTCCCTTATCTGTGAACTCCCCTTCATCAAGACAAAAATGACAAAAATCCGTATTTATACTTCCATCGCTATCTGTTCCAAAATCAGTCATACTCTTCATGAGCATTCCACAACTTTCACAAATATTCTTTTTTAAAGTTTTCATTGCGCAGCATATTTATAATAACTTTTCCCAAGATAGAACCCATGAGATTAATACAGAATGATATTTGTCAGTAAATAACTTAATTTCTAAGTGCCGGAGTATTTTGGGATAAATCAAAACCGGTTTTTACAGATAATAATTCTTTTAACTCCTCAGTAGTGGAAGAATCAATTAAATTCAGCGCTTTGGCATTGCATAGTCTTTTAACCATCTGAACACCGGCAAGGGTATTGGATGCAATCCCTGTTACGATGTCCGGAGCAATTTCGAATGCTGCCATTAAACCGTAAACGGCATACGGATCTGAAGCACTAAGAATTGTACATTTAATATTATCCCTCAGCGCGTTAATTGCCAGATCTCCATTATAGGGTTCCAATGGAGATGCCCCAATCTCAACAATGGCTACATCAGCTTTTTGATGCTCTATCCTGCTTAAAAGCTGATCTAACTTGGTTTTATAAATTTCCGGAGGACAAATTGAAGAAGGCAATCCAACATCCACAAAATCCATAACCTCATTAGCTCCTACATCTTTTATGGCCAGAATGTCTTTATAACGTCCGGCACCGGTCAGCTTAGCACCAACTACTTTATATCCGGCAACTTTAAAATGATTGGCAACTATTCTGGCAGATGTTGTTTTTCCTGCAGACATAGAAGTCCCTACAAAGAGTATAACGGGCGTATTAAAGGGGACAGGTTCAACCGTTTCCACAAAATCATCCATCGTAAGTTTTCTACCATTTCTGGAGGCATGTCCGGTATAGGCTACTTCCATCATATTAGGTAAAAAAATAGATTTTGAGGTTAATTTTCCCATCAGCCCTCCTCCGGTTAAAACATGCATCCTCAGGTCTGCTTTTACTTCACGCCATGTTCCTGTTGCCTCGAGAGTTGCAAATCGTTCCCCGAGAGCACCGACAATGGATTCTCCTCCTATTACACCCCTCATTCTACCGGTGGGAAGTTCTAAATTTAAGGTGTTACTTCCCGGGTCCAGAATCCTGGTTACAATATAATCCCCTGTTTCCCATTGATCCCTATCTAGTTTAACCACATCGAATTCGATTTCAGCCAAATTTGAAATTCTAGTCAGGGATGTATAAATGAATTGATGGTTCATGTTTTTTTATTTAAAGGTTCTACTAATAATAAGAGCGTTAGTAGGGCTGTTCTTTCAATCAACTTATTTTGTAATATATACTCATGAGTTGCATGTGCGCCATCTCCCGGAGTTCCAAGACCGTCTAGTGTTGCAGTATATAGACTGGTCGTATTTGCATCTGAACCTCCACCAGCAGATGCTTCTTCCAGTTCCAGCCCTAATTCATGTCCTTGTTCTTTTGCCATTTTCCATAAAAGCCTATTGCGTGGTGTTTTTTCCATAGGTGGTCTGCCAATACCTCCTTCAATTTCTAATTCAACATCCTGGTGGAAGGGCTTTAAGGCTTTTATTTTTTTTGTTATTAATTCTCCGTCCGCTTCTTTAGTTACTCTAACATCGATTACGGCTTTACTCAATGGTGCGATCACATTGGGCGAGATGCCCCCTTCAATAGTGCCTATATTTACCGTAATACCTTTTTCAAGATCATTCATAGCGTATAGCTGCTGGACTTGTTGGGAGAGTTCAACAATAGCATTTACCCCTTTTCCCGGATCCAATCCGGCATGCGCTGCTCTCCCTCGGACCGTTATTGTAAATCTTCCTAAGCCTTTTCTTGCCGTTTTTAATTTTCCATTCAATCCCAGGGGGGGTTCCAAAACATAAGCACGATCTGCCAATTTAGCTAATCTCTTTAGTGCATGGGTAGATTCTCTGCTACCAATCTCTTCATCAGAATTAATAAACACTATCGGTTCCACTTTTTGAGTTATATTCAGATCTTTGATTGCCATTAATGCAAAAACTATCTGAGTAAGGCCGGCTTTCATATCATATATACCAGGACCTTTTATGGTTCCGTTGCTATAGATAAGCGGCATATTATCTATTGTCCCGAGGGGCCAAACCGTATCGCAATGACCTATAAGAAGTTGTAAGGGTAATTTCTTATTTCTGTTTTTAGGCCTTGCATACAGGTACCCCCCTGTTTTTTTACCGGAAACATGGATGGCCAGGTACCCCATAGCTTCAAATCTGTTCTTTAAATATTTAAGGATATGATGTTGAGAAGTAATCATATCTGAAGGGGTTTCCATGCCCACCAATTCTTTTAAAAAGAGTATCATTTGCTCTTCATGGGTCATTAAATACTCTTGGGTATGGGCAGCTATTTTTTCCGGGTTTTTCATCGCTTAAAATTTTTTGGAAAAGGGAAGTCGAAAGTTTCCGTAATCTTAGCAAACCTGCCGGGGGAAATATACGCCAGCAGGGGATTTTTTAGAATTTGTCCCTGTTCGTCCATTTCAGAAACTTTGACATAATCTCTATGTGCATAGGCAGCACTAATTTTGCCCGTAATAATACTATATTCATCAAAGCCATCAATAATTTTATGTAACCCACATTCCAAATAAAAATAAGCATCGCTTAATATTGGCGCATCCATTGTGGGGGCTTTTGATATGGGTAAGGCTTTAACAATCCCATTTGATTTGGAAATACATTCCATTCGGGGACTGGCGCTTAAGGAAGTGGTGATTATTTGATCCGGTATTGGAAAGCTTACTGTAAATCCCCCCGAGGCCAAAACATTACTAAATGTATTATGCCTTGGTGTACAAACAAATCCAAAATAATTTCCAAAGCCCAGGGGCATTGCCATATGTTTAGGTGCCAGATCATAACCATCCTTTTCCTTTGTCCCTATTAAAACCAAAGGAGCTATTGTAAAAACCTGATCCCAGATGGAAATTGTGTTATTCAAAAGTAAATATTTATCTTGCTGTAAAATCTTCATAAGAGATGATTTGAAGGGTATTACCTCTAAATTACAATGCAATTTTTAAGAATGTAATGACCTTGGTCATTGTTAAGATTGCAACATCTGGATACTTTCATAAAAAACAATAGGATGAAGGGCGTATTGAAACTCGGAAAAATCTCCGGAATAAGAATTGAGGTCCATTGGACCTTCACACTTATTTTAATATGGGTAGTATTTCTTGATATACAACGGGGCGGAACTGCGAATACAGCCTTTATGAACATTGTATTAATCTTGTTGCTATTCTTTTGCGTAATTCTTCATGAATTAGGACATGCCCTGGCCGCAAGGAGATTTAACATAAATACCAGAAAAATTACACTTTTGCCTATTGGTGGCGTGGCATCTTTAGAAAAAATGCCTGAAAAACCAGCCCAGGAATTAATCGTTGCCTTGGCCGGGCCTGCGGTAAATGTGGTCATTGCAATGCTGCTATATCTGATAGTACCTATGCAAAGTTATTTTGGACTGGATGCGGATAGCCTGGTACAGTTATTATCCGCCCCAACTTTAGAGACACTTTTATTTTATCTTTTTATTGCCAATATAATGTTGGTCGTATTTAATTTAATTCCAGCCTTTCCAATGGACGGAGGAAGGGTATTTCGCGCTTTGTTATCATTCACAATGGATAGAGCCAAGGCCACGGAAATAGCTGCGAGATTGGGGCAGGCATTGGCTGTAGTTTTTTTTATACTGGGATTGTTTTTTAATCCATTTTTAATTCTAATAGCACTCTTCATTTTTCTTGGTGCTTACAGCGAAAACCAAATGGTAAAACAAAAGTCCCTGGTTGAAGGTCATCTGGTAAAGGAAGCCTTACTCACCAATATTACCCTCCTAAATCCTAAAAATAGCCTGGCAGATGTTTTTAAAATCATTTTAGCCGGTACCGAAAAGGATTTTGTGGTTGCAGAAAATGGCACAATAGTGGGAATACTGCAACACAAGGAGATTATAAATAATGCCAAAAATGGGTCCCTTGAAGTTGGAGCGGTTATGAATACCAACTTTAGTACTATCAGTGAAATGGAAGAATTAAATGAATTCTTTGTTAAGGTGAATGCAACCCGACAGCGCTTCTTTCCGGTCACGGATTATAACAATAATATACTTGGAGCTATCGATGTAACAAATGTCAGCGAATTTCTTATGCTAAAGACTCAATTAATCTCATAAATGCAGATGTAAGCATATCATTCAATAGATGAACTCACTTTTTTTGATAATTGCAAACTGTTCTTTTGGAAACTTAACAAGGGAACGAGGTGCTCTAATTTCATTCGTTTAACCAAATCAAAATGCCACAGATTAGGAATTAAGCTATTACCTTCTCTTTCCAGCATAACTAATATATCAACATCTACTTCCAATAGAAACTCTTTCAGGGTATTAAAAACATCTTCGGATGATCGAAATTCAAAACTGATGTTTTTATTGGAAACCTTTTCCTTGAGCATTTCTTTAAACCAAAGCATTTGATCTTCCGCAGCATATTCATTTTTTGTTGATACATGAATTAATTTTATTTCAGCATCAAATGTAGCTGCAAACTCTGAAATTTTATCAATGGCAAGAACATCAACTTCTTCAAACGCAGTTGCGTAGATAATATTTTTTATGCCGGAAGGAATTGGTTTTTGCGGAACAGTCAAAACCGGTACAGGCGATTTTTCTATCAAGGCGGTTGCAGTACTACCAATAAATAGGTCCCTTACAATATTCCTGCCTCTCATCCCAACAACGATAAGGTCAGCATTTATTTCTTCCGCTTTTTCTATAATCCCAACAGACTCAATACTATTCTCAACCACATGAAGCATTGGTTTCGTATCATCATCATCGAATTTTTCCAAATGCTCCCTGCAAAACAACTCCAGTTTCTCCCGATTATCCTTGAATGCTGCTTCTTCAAGTTTGGCATAAGCCAAACTTACCGTGCTGATGAAAGTAGCTGAAATATCAAATACATGAATAATATGAAGTTGGGCATCAAGTTTATTTCTAAATACATCGGCTAATTTTATTGCTGAAATTGAATTCGTTGAATAATCCGTGGCATATAGTATGGTTTTCATAGGATATATTTTAAGTAAGTTGAAACCTAAGGATGAAACTATCAAAAAGAAAAACAACTAAAAATGACCTAAGTCATATCACTTAAGAAAACCGGTATATGACAATTGTCATTTTAACAAAGGGTGAAATGGGCTAATTTTATCTTATACGCAATAAAAAAAAACCAATATTATGGGTGAAATAGCAACATCAGATAGACAAATCACCCTGTTTTTCAGTTCTAAATCAAAAAGGGCCAAGCAAACTTTGGCCTATGCGAAATCTGAAGGTTGGCCCGTTCAAGAAATAGATATATTAAAAACTCCTCTTACCGGGACACAAATAGCGGAATTGGCAGCAAGATTAGATCTGGAAGTAAAAGATTTGGTTAACCAAAATCATCCGGCTTATACTTCTAAATTTGAACCGCATGAATTCTCTTCGGATGATTGGATCAAAATGATACGACACAATCCCGAAATTATGAAACAACCGATTGCGCTCCGGGGAAATATTACCATCTTAGTTGAAACTCCAACGGATATCATTCGGATATGATTAATATGTGCTTAATTTAAATTTTTAGATATGCACAATAAGTTCTCATTAGAAAATTTAAATACCAGGTAATGCCGAAATTTAAAGAATTTAATATAGCAGATTGGTTTTCATTCTATCGCATTGCTGCTGTACCCCTTTTACTTACTTTAATATGGCTTAATGAACGAGAATTATTTAGCTGGTTCCTGGTTGTTAGCTATTCTACAGACGCAATAGACGGGTTTTTGGCAAGAAAGCTTAAGATTACCAGTGCGCGTGGTTCTCAATTGGACTCTTACGGCGACCAGGTTACCCTGGTAGTTGGTTTATTGGGTTTGATAAGATTTGAACCTGCTTTTATGAAGGAGAATTACATTCTGATTTTAATTGCCTTTATACCCTACATTGTGCAAATGATAATTGCATATAGAAAATACGGCAAAGCCACAGCTTTTCACACGTATCTGGCCAAAATATCCGCGGTTATTCAAGCGGTATTTATACTCTGGTTATTATTTTTTGGTCCTGTTTACTGGTTATTCTACACCATGATCATTATCGGTGTTTTAGAAACCATAGAAGAAATAACACTCATTCATTTATATGACCAATGGGTTGCCGGCGTAAAAGGTATTTACTGGGCCTTAAAAGACAAAAGGCGCCTAAATATAGAAGAAAATGGTCCTCAAGCCTGAGTTGACCAAATTTTGAAATTTACTCGCCTGATTCGTCGTATTAAAACCATTAGAAAAAGTAACGAAAGTGCCTTAAAATGGATAAGATTGATTACAAAAAAGAATTAAAACACCTTTACAAACCATCACGTCTGAAAATTGAATTAAGAGATGTTCCTGAAATGAATTTTTTGATGATAGATGGCATTGGTGATCCAAATACCTCTGTGGCCTATAAAGAAGCTATAGAAGCACTTTATGCGCTGTCCTATACCCTGAAATTTATGATCAAAAAAGGAGATCAACAGATTGATTATGGGGTTATGCCACTGGAAGGGCTTTGGTGGGTTGACGATATGTCTAAATTTGATATAAATAAAAAGGAATATTGGAAATGGACCGCTATGATCATGCAACCAGAAGTGGTTACCAATAAATTGGTTACTATGGCTACAGAAGCGGTTAGAAAAAAGAAGAATCCCATAGCATTATCTAAAATTCGTTTTGACTCTTTTTCTGAGGGAAATGTTGCACAAACTTTACACATAGGGCCATTTTCGGAAGAAGGCCCTACCATCAAAAGAGTTCATGACTTCATCATTGATAATGGGTACAAGCTTTCTGGAAAGCATCACGAAATTTACCTTTCAGATATTAGAAGGGCTGCACCTGAAAAATGGAAAACTATAATACGACAACCTTATGTATGAGAATGAGCATTAATTAAGTTCAATCCTTTTTCTGCTCCTTTTTTGCTTTTTTTTGTTCCTCTTTGGCCATTTTTTTGTAATAACCCCGGGTTAAAAAGTTATGCTTAAAGGCTTCCATATTCTCATTAAACCTCGCCGTACCTTCTTCTATACTTTTCATGGTCGCTTCCAGTCGTTGTACTAAAATGGTGTCTTTGGCTAAATAATTTAAGGCTCCTTCCCCCTCAGAAATACCGCTTACTACACTATCCAAATTAACAGTCAAATTCTCCATCCTATAACTGGCGGATTCAAGATTATGAATAATTTGTTTTATTTCAAGCCCGGCCAGGGAATCGCGCAATAACACCCCGACTACTGAATTCTCACTATTAGCCGCATTTACAAATCTGTTCACCTCTTCTATCGTATTATTTGCTTTGGCGCTTGTGAGTTTCAGATTCAAGATGGTTTGTTCAAGATTTTTTGCCATTGCGGTATCGTTAAGCAGGCGACCCAAAGTACCCTCTCCTTTAGTAAGTGCTGCCGTAACCTTCAGTAAATCGGCAGTTAGAAGTGCTGCATTTTCAGAAGTTACATTCAAGGTACTCATCATATCTTCAGCCCCAATACGGCTATAAGAAACAATTTGATCTCCGGACTTTATCCCTGATCCCGATCCGCCACCCGGAACAATATTTACAATCATACTGCCAACTAAACCATCGGAGCCTATTGTAGCTATAGCGTTATTTTTAATATGTTTTATCATATTTTCCTGAATGCTCATTACCACATTTATCGTAGAATCATTTTCCATTACTATATCTTTTACCGTGCCAACACCAATCCCTGAATAACGAACATTATTCCCTTTCTCCAGTCCATTTACATTTTTAAAAACGGCGTGGATCGTAAAAGTATTACCAAACATATTTTGCCTGTTTCCTATTAAATAGGCCGCAACTACCAGTAATGTTGTGCCAACGATCACAAAAATGCCCAATCTCAGTTTTTCCAAGCTTGTTTTGTCCATATCTTTATTTTTTAAAAAAGGCTTCTACCTTTGGATCTTTAGATTTAACAAGGTCATCATAAGAACCTTCTGCATAGTTAATACCATCTACAAGTAGAATCATACGTTCTGAAATTACACGAGCACAATCCACATCATGGGTAATAATTAAGGAAGATGTACCATACTTTTCCTGAATACTACGCATTAATTCAATAATTTCCTTCGCTGTAATTGGGTCCAATCCACTGGTTGGCTCATCATACAAAATAATTTTAGGTCTAAGTATCAGTGTGCGGGCTAAAGCCACACGTCTTTTCATACCCCCTGATAGTTCTTCCGGCATCAGATCTATGGCGTCTGCAAGACCAACGCTTTCCAAAGCTTCAAGTACCAGCGGAGTTGTATCTGAGATATCACCAAGTTTCTCTTTGTGTCTTCGCATCGGGAATTCCAAATTTTCCCTTACGGTCATTGAGTCATAAAGAGCGCTTCCCTGAAACAAAAATCCAATTTCCGAACGCAGAATATCGAGGGTAGGCCTGTCCAATAATTTAATCTCATTTCCCATTACGGATATGTAACCACTGTCCGGCTTCATCAATCCCACAAGGCATTTGATCATTACAGATTTTCCTGAACCGGATTTACCCATAACCACTAAATTTTCCCCTTTGTACAACTTCATATTAAAGCCATTGAGAACATTATTATTACCAAAACGCTTATAAAGATCTTTGATATGAATGATCACCTCACTTTCGTCAGTAACCATAGTATTCGATATTTCTTTTTTTTCTAACATCACAAGTCGTAAAATATATCAGATATCAAAACCGCTATAAAGTCAATAACGAACAATAGCATGGACGTAAATACCACCGCGGTATTGGCTGCTAATCCTACCCCAGCGGTTCCCTTTTTGCTGTAATAGCCCTTAAAACAACCCACCAGGCCAATTGCGAATCCAAAAAAGAAAGACTTTATAGTTGCCGGAACCAAATCCCGATAATCCAAAGCATCAAAAACACGATTAAAATAAAGCTGGAAAGAAACGTTGCCTTTAAAATTTTCAACCAGCGCAGAACCGTATAATGCTATGGCATCACCCATGATCACCAACAATGGCAGCATGAGGGTAGTTGCCAAAATTCTTGTCACGACCAAATATTTAAACGGATTTGTCCCAGACACCTCCATAGCATCTATTTGTTCTGTAACCCGCATAGATCCCAATTCAGCCCCGATCCCCGAGGCAATTCTACCTGCACAAACCAATGCCGTAATAACCGGCCCTAGTTCACGCACAATGGAAATACCAACCATATTGGGCATCCAGGATTCTGCACCAAACTCAATAAGTGTAGGCCTGGATTGTAATGTAAGCACCAACCCAATTATGAACCCGGTTACCAAAACCAGGACAAGGGAACGGTTACCCATATGATAGCATTGTCTAAGCAACTCCTTAAATTCAAAAGGAGGCCTGAGCGATTCTTTAAAAAAACGACCGGCAAAATAGGCCAGCTCCCCTATCTCTATAAAGAAACTTTTTATACCAACTGATATTGGTTTTACGGAACCCATAGGTTTTTTATCTTGTGGACCTGCTATCTCAAAGTTAGCCCCATTACACATTAATTTAAATGATATAAGTCATGTGCTTCACCTGATCGTGCTCATTGCCAAATTGCCTTTTGACCACTAATTTTATCTTGTTTCAGCTAATTTCCTGGCCCATTTAATTAAAAAAGTAAAATAAGCTATGACCCTGAAGCCCATATCCTTTCTTATGATGTTTATTGGCAGTGTATTTGCCGGCATACTTACGCTCATGGTCGTAATGAAGCCTACAAGTGAAATTAAAATGAACCCGATTGGACTTGAGGAAGATTCCGGGAATAAGATTAGGCCCTGGAATTGGATCCAAATTAGGAAGGATATAACGATAGGCCGTTATTTTGATTATATGGATTCTTTAGTAATCGCCCATGACTCTTTGGTCCCATATCCCTTATCTGAACACCTATTCGTCCATGCTAATCCATGGATACTGGACACTCTTGCCCACACAGATTACTATCTGATGATGGCACGTGATTCGTTCGTTTATGATCAGCGGAAAATGATAGTTCTTAAATCTACCGATTCTATTATGATCCCCGATTCCGTATCCGCAGGTCATCTATTGGATTCCTTCAAAAAAACACATCTTGATGTCAATATCCCCGAATTTAAACTCCGTATTTACCGCGATACGGCTTTACTATTTACTTTTCCGATAAGGGTAGGAAAAAACACAAAAAAATATCTGGCTATGGCCGACAAAATCACCGATTTAAGGACATTATCAGGAAGTGGAAAAATTATCCGACTGGAAAGAAATCCAAGATTCTATGACCCTGTAGACTTAAAGCGCTTCTATCGCACCAAAAGAGACGATAAGAAAACCACTTTAATGCCCCAAATACCCTGGATTGAGACCGAAATTAACGGGTTAAGAAACGGCCAGATGATACACCCCACTACCAATCCCAAAACACTGGGGAAGGCCAGCTCCAACGGATGTATTGGCACCAGGGAATCTGATGCCTGGGTCATTTACTATTATGCACCGCTTGGAACAGCTATAACAATTCGTTACGATTTGGAAATTAAAAATATTGAGGGGGATATAATTAAGCTCAAAGATATCTATGGCTATAAAAAATGATTATGGCCATCAAAGAGTTTACCTTGAATGTCCTGTTTGCTATAAGCTACATCACAATATAACCGGTATATCAGAAGATAACGCTTATAGCAAAAAGAACTATTAAATGTTTGGGCTTAATTAGTATTCACAAGAGGTATCTCTAGTGCCAATGAAGCATTTACCAAATCATCTATCTTGCTTTCGAGTTGAAAATAAAGTGCAGCTTTTGAGGCAGGTAGAATTTTTTTGAACTTCTTATAATACGACTTGTTAAGTTTCAATAGCTTTGTCTGATAGGCCAATGAGCGATTCACCAAGGCATCGGCTTTTTCGTCTGTCATTGACTCATAGCTAGCCGCGAAATCTTTAATGATATTCACCCGATCTGTATGAACCTGGTACAATTTTGAATTGTATTCATTGTAAAGTGACCAAAATGCGCCACTCTCTGAATCACTTAATGCCATGGTTTCTGCTACGGCAGCTTTTTTTTCAGTATTCAATACCTCTCTTACGACCTCCAGGTAATCATCAAAAGATTGTGAAAATGCAGGACTCATCATCATCACCATAACTAAAACCAGTAAAATTGTTTTTCTTTTCATTTTATTGTGTTTTGTACAAATTAAGCCGTGAATTTACAAAAAAAAGAAGCTTTTTTATTCTTTTTATCATCTAAAATGCAAGGTTCAATATTACCTTTTCAATTAAAAAATAAGGTGTAAAGCATTAACAGGAGAAAGCTACGAACCTTACGTCAGTAGGCACAAAAG
Source organism: uncultured Eudoraea sp. (assembly GCF_947258925.1). Taxonomy (GTDB): domain Bacteria; phylum Bacteroidota; class Bacteroidia; order Flavobacteriales; family Flavobacteriaceae; genus Eudoraea. Next base: position 107,893 of record NZ_CAMYKG010000005.1, read on the forward strand.
AAACTTATAATAATAAGGCATCAGCAAATTAATAAGGGAGCTTATATCTGCTTCAGATTAAAAATTACCTACAACGCGTATAGTTGGACCATTAAAGGTTAGGTCAAAACTGCCTTTAAAATCATCGTTGTCAATTTGGGCATTAAAGTTATAAAACTGATAGTTGGCATTCACGGCAAGATTTCTGATAATCTGGAAAGTGACCCCAGGGCTAACATTCCATAAACCACCGGATAGATTGTCAATTTTTATCCCAAACCAGTCCAGGTTGGCGGAAAATGCCCATCGGTGGGTAGGGGCCCAAATATACCATAAGCCAATGTTGGGCAAGGGAAGAAAGGCAGATACTTCACTTTTACTAAATCCATCTGATACATCCCCAATAAATCCTTCACCTGCAACGGAAGCTTTAACATTAAGGCCATGAATACCAAGCCCACCGCCCAACTCATGTTTTTGACCGGTACTTATTACCCTTCCGAAGAATACCCGGTATAAGCCAACCCCAAAAGACACTTCGGCTGAACCACCCACTGGATATGTTATACCTTCCCATTCTATATCTTCATCCAATGTTACATTTCTTGTAGTCCCAACTTTGAAATACTCCCCGCGTACAGACCAGAATTTATTCCTGGAAAATCTCCATAAAAAATTTAAATTAAAAGTATTCTCACCCTCCTTAAGACCGAGGGTTTCATCAAAATCTATGTCTTCTAGATCTTCAATTTCATCAATACTTATATTACCTTCAACACCTAGCTTCACATCTCTGGCAGGAAAATAAACCCCGGCTCCTATTAAAAATCTATCTGTGAGCAATGGATGTTTATCATCTTCACTCTGTGAAAAAACAGAACCAAAGGTGATTAAAATTGTGAGAATGCTGAGTACACTTTTCATATGTTTTGAAGTTGATTATCTATTGTTAATAAGAAAGTTCCAAAGTTCACTAAATTCAATGATATAATATATGATATAGATCAGTTGTTAACTAAACTTAACTACTAATTAAATATAACTAAAACATTTGTATAGCCCGGTCAATTAGGAAAGTAAATTAGTTATATTTATAGCTTTTGAAGCTAAAACGAAGATGCGAATATTAAGTCGCTTAAAGTTGTTTTACTTGTAGTAAAATTTATATCATCCATTCTATGCAGCACAAATACTATTTTAATTTATACGTTTTAATACTGGGAGGGCTTACGATTTTTACATCCTGTAAGGACAAAAAAACGGAATTACCGCCTCCGGAGATACAGGTTATTAAAGTCATTAAAAAGGATGTCCCCTTATCAAGAGAATTTGTAGGTCAGGTATATGGGTTTCAGGATATACCTATCAGGGCCAGGGTAGAGGGATACCTTCTTGGTGTTCATTTTGAAGAAGGTTATCCCGTTAAAAAAGGTCAATTGCTATATACCATAGATGCACAACCTTTTGAAACACAGGTAGCTTCAATGGATAGCAAGGTGGCCGAAGCCAGAACTTATCTTGTAAATGCCGAAAATGAATTGGCGAGGTATAAACCCCTGGCCGAAATTAATGCCGTTAGTAAAAGTGACCTGGATGCTGCCCAGGCGAGCAGAGATGCTGCCCTTTCTTCCCTGGATGCGGCCGAAGCCAATTTAAGAATGTCTCAAATACAACTGGGTTATACCCGAATAAGCTCTCCGATAGATGGCCTGATAGGTAAAACTGAGGCGCGAACCGGGGAATTTGTTGGGAGAGAACCTAACCCGGTGATTCTAAATGTGGTATCGGATATAAGTAAAATGCGGGTTGAGTTTTTCCTTACAGAGGCAGAGTATTTAATAATTGCCCGGGATTTTAAACAAAATGTATCTGAAGATGGGACTGTAGATCGTAAGAATCCCAAAAACCGGGAAAATCTAACGTTAATCCTGGCAGATGGAACAACTTATGAAGAGAAAGGCAGTGTGCAGTTCCTGGGAAGGGCCATTGATTCGGAAACCGGTTCAATATTGGTCCAGGCGACTTTTAACAACACCCGCGGACTCCTTAGGCCAGGTATGTATGCCAAAGTTCGTGTCGAATTTGAAATTGCGGAAAATGCGCTTCTGGTGCCGCAGAAATGTGTTACGGAATTGCAGGGTCGGTATTCCGTCTTTGTCATAGATGAAGGTAATATTGTAAAATCTAAGCAAGTAGAAGTTTCAGACAGAATAGGTGATCTATGGCTTATTAGATCGGGCTTAACGGAAAATGAACAGGTACTAATTGATGGTTTGCAAAAGGTAGCAACAGGTATGGAAGTAAAACCCGTGGTTACTAAGTACGAAAGCAAAATTTCTGAAAATTAATCCTATTATGGCCGAAGACTCAGGTAATTTTTTTGTTAGAAGACCCATAGTGGCAATTGTAATTGCCATTGTTATTGTAATTGTAGGTTTCGTATCCCTTCTAGGTTTACCTATAGAACAATATCCAAACCTTACGCCACCTATTGTTCAGGTAAATGCGAGATATACCGGGGCCAATGCCATCAGTGTTGAAGAATCTGTTGCCACTCCATTAGAACAGGAAATCAATGGAGTGGACAATATGATTTATATGAAATCAACCAATTCCAATGATGGTACCATGACCATTGATATCTCATTTGATGTGGGCACAGATCCGGATATGAATACCGTACTGGCTCAAAACAGGGTATCTGCGGCCTCCGCCAAACTACCGCAGGAAGTGACAAAATTTGGGGTATCTACTAAAAAATCGTTGCCAAACATTATGCTGGCAATGACATTATCTTCTGATGGAAGATATGATCAGGATTTTCTTGGAAATTATGCCTTGATCAACATAAAAGATCAATTATCGCGAATTAAAGGTATTGGCCGTGTTGATGTTCTTGGAACGTCTGACTATTCCATGAGGATTTGGGTAAAACCAGACCTGCTCTCTAAAATGGGGATTACGGTACCTGAAATCCTTAATGCAATTAACGAGCAAAACGTTATTGTGCCGGGTGGTAAATTTGGAGCAGAACCGGCACCCCCGGGTACCGAGTTCACCTATACAGTACGTTTACCGGAAAGATTTAATTCTGTTGAGGCTTTTGAAGATATTGTTGTGAGAACCAATGAAGATGGATCCCAGGTTAAAATTAAGGATATAGCTACTGTAAATCTTGGCGTTGAAACCTATGCCATGATTCCCCGGGTGAACAAAGAAACCTGTGCAATTGTAACGGTCTATCAGGCACCGGGATCCAACGCGGTAGAATTGGCTGAGAATTTAATTGCAGAGATGGATAATCTTTCCAAAGACTTTCCTGAAGGCATTCAGTATGATGTAGCTCTAGACTCTACCTTACCCATAACAGCCGGCATTAAGGATATTGTAGTAACCCTTATTATAGCATTGTTCCTTGTAGTTTTAGTCGTGTTCATATTTATTCAGGATTGGCGGGCCACTTTAATCCCTACCCTTGCAATTCCTGTTTCATTGATTGGAACATTTATGTTTTTTCCGCTGTTGGGTTTTACTATAAATGTTTTATCCCTCTTAGGGCTTGTGCTGGCTATTGGAATAGTGGTTGATGACGCTATTGTTGTGGTGGAAGCTGTGCAGGTGAACATAGCAAAAGGTATGAATACGAGGGCAGCTACATTTGATGCAATGAAAAAGGTAACAGCACCTGTAATAGCAACGACCCTTGTATTGGTAGCGGTTTTTATTCCGGTTGCAGGGATGGCAGGAATAACAGGGTTACTTTATCAGCAGTTTGCTATTACTATTGTGGTATCTGTGCTTGTATCTTCTGTAAATGCGTTGACTCTTAGTCCGGCACTTTGTTCATTACTTTTAAAAGAACCAAAACCTTACAAAGGGGTTTTGGGCAAATTCTTTGAGAAGTTCAATAAGGGGATGGATCAGTCCACAAATTCCTATATGAGTTATACCAGCATTGTCTCCAGAAAACTAAAAAGAGGGGTCGTTTATATTGTCATATTTACCATTGGTGCCATAATATTTGGAAGCCTTGTGCCCGGTGGATTTATTCCTGAGGAAGATATGGGCTATTTTTACATTAATACACAACTGCCCAATGCTGCATCTATTCAGCGTACAGATGAAATACACAAACAAATTGAAGAAATCGTCTTAAATAACCCTGATATTGAATATTTAACTTCTGTTTCCGGATTTAGTCTACTTTCCGCTTCTGCAGTGCCAAATAGCGGGCTATTTTTTGTTACCCTTACAGAATGGGGCAATAGGGATAAGACTGCCAAGGAAGTAATTAAGGATCTGAACATAGAATTTGCCCAAAAATTGAAAGGGGCACAGGTTTTTGCTTTTGGCCCTCCTGCTCTTCCGGGCTTGGGGAGTGGTTCGGGCTTTAGTATTATGCTTCAGGATCGCGCAGGCAACACTCCTGAATACCTTGGCAAAAATACCATGAGATTTATCAAAGCTGCCAACGAACGGCCCGAAATTGGAGCGGCCTTTACTTCGTTCCAACCAAATGTTCCGCAAAGATACCTGGATATTGACAAGGAAAAAGCCCTCAAACTAGGGGTTTCACTAAATGATTTATATACAACCATCGGGGCTTTTATGGGAGGAGCGTACGTGAACAACTTCACCAGGTTTGGAAGGCTATATAAAACCTATATCCAGGCTGAACCGGAATACAGGGTCGATGAGAAACAGATAAATAATTTCTTCGTTAAAAATAGCAAAGGGAATATGGTACCGCTTGCAACTATAGCAAGTGTAAAACCTATTACAGGGCCCGATTATACGAACAGGTTTAATTTATTCCGGGCTGTTGAGGTTACGGGCTCTCCGGCACCCGGATATACCTCAGCAGATGCAATTGCTGCCTTAGAGGAAGTTGGAGACGAAGTACTTCCGGCGGACATGACCTACAGCTGGAATGCCATGTCGTTCCAGGAGAAAAAAGCATCAGGATCGCTTATGATCATCCTTACCTTTTCACTGCTGTTTGTATTTCTGATACTCTCAGCACAATATGAGAGTTGGTCTTTACCTTTTTCAATTCTTTTGGGTACACCATTTGCCATTTTTGGAGCGCTCGTATTTTTATGGATAGCCCGGTTATTTAGTCCAACATTTGAAAACAACATCTTTGCACAGGTCTCTTTTGTTATGCTTATTGGTATGGCCGCAAAAAATGCGATTTTAATTGTAGAATTTGCAAATGAAGAATTTAAGGATGGTGCAAGCCTTTATGATGCAGCAATGAAAGCTGCCAAATCGAGATTCAGGCCCATTCTAATGACTGCTTTCTCATTTATCCTGGGTGTTTTTCCATTGGTTATTGCCTCGGGTTCCGGAGCAGAATCCAGGAAAGTAATGGGTATGGCTTTATTGGGGGGAATGTCTTTGGCAACAATTCTGGGGGTGTTTTTCTATCCCATGTTATTTATCCTGATTGGCAAGATTGCCGGGTATGAGAAAAAACGGGATAAGGAATTGGCGACTGCAAATGAAACTTCAAGTTAAGATGAAAAAGATAAAAGAAATGAAAACCAAAATTTCCTTTATACTTATAGCTTTAAGTACCATCTTTTTGTTTGAAGCATGTAAAGTAGGTCCCGGTTTTAAAACACAGCGTACTGAAATTGATTCCACTGCAGTTTACCGTTATGACAGTATTCAATTAGCCATGACAGATTCTGTACTCAATATTAGTTGGTGGGAATTGTTTGATGATCCTGTTTTAGCAGACTTAATTGCCATTGGTTTAAAGGAGAATAAAGATGTACTTATTGCTTCTTCCAGGATAGAGCAAGCCATGGCACAATTGGGTTTCACTAAGGCAGACATGTGGCCAAAGATCGGTTATAACCTTAGTGCTCAAAGAGGGAATGTCATTGCCGGGGCACCCAGCCCTGATTTTTCAGCCCAAAATATTTTCACCGGCTTTGGAACGCTGAGTTGGGAACTGGACTTCTGGGGTAAATTCAGACGTGCCAATGAAGCCGCAAGGGCAGAACTCCTGGCTTCTGAATATGGACAACGAACCGTACAAATAGGCTTAATTGCTTCCATTGCAGGCACCTATTACCAATTATTGGATTTTAAGTGGCGAGAATACATCTCCCGGCAAACCCTGGAGTTACGACAAAAGTCCTTAAATATCATACAGGCAAGGTATGACGAAGGCATTGTTCCTGAAATTGACCTCAACCAGGCTCAGATTCAACGGGCTATAGCAGCTTCTGCCGTGCCTCTTTTCCAAAGGTCTGTTGCCCAAACAGAAAATGCACTCGGTATTTTACTGGGTAGAAGTCCGGGACCTATTACCACCGGTACTGAGCTGGAGGAACAGCAGTTACCTCCTGATATTCCTGTGGGATTGCCCTCAATGCTAATGGAAAGAAGACCGGATATCCTTAGGGCTGAAGCTTTGTTACACGGGCAAAATGCAAGAATTGGCGTAGCAGTTGCACAAAGATTTCCATCCATAAGTCTTACGGGCTTACTTGGTGTTGCCAGTGGTGATATTTCTACTATCACCTCCAATCCGGCAGCCTGGGCTATTAGCGGTAGTCTTCTGGGGCCTTTGTTTGAATTTGGTAAAAATAAACGTCGGGTGGAAATTGAGCGAAAGATAACTGAACAAATTCTGTATGAATACCAGCGAACCATAATCATAGCTTTTCAGGAAGTAGAAGATGCCCTTGTGGAAATAAGTACGCTTAAGGAAGAAAGACAGGCCAGAAAAGACCATGTAGCCGCGGCGAACAATGCGCAATATCTATCGGGTGAACGATACGATAAGGGAGTTACCAGTTTCCTTGAATTAATTGAAAGTCAAAGGCAGGCATTTGAAGCACAATTAAGTCTATCTGAAACTACCCAGGAACTTTTCAATGCTTATGTAAAACTTTATAAAGCACTTGGTGGTGGATGGCTGTCGGAGGAAGAATTGAATACAACCATAAATGCGGCTTCACAGGAATAAGTAAATTATAACTATTATGAATAAAACTATTTTTAAATTAGTTTTCATATTTTGTTTTTAACTATTATTCTCTTGCTCGATTTTTGCGCTGTGAGTTAAAAGGGAAATTCAATGGTCAGATTATCCTTTTCCTATTCTGGAAGAATTTAAAAAACGACTAAAATTTGACCTTACAATCGTTCCTGAAACACGAAAGTCTGATCATCCCGGAAAACTGAAAATTGCTTTTTGTATATAAAAAGGTAACCATGAAAATGGATCAATAGAACCAATTCGTTTGAATCCTATTTATCTCATTTGCCAACATAACATAGGTAAAGGATAGAAGTAATAGCTTAATTGCTTCTTAAATTTATACATTCAAATTTACAATCCATACAATATAATAGGATAAAGTTGGTGGATTATACTGTCAATGCATTTAGATCTCTTTATAGCATATTAACAAAATTTTAGTCTTCAATATTTGATATTCTCCCACTCATCCTTTAACATATAAAGGAATATTAAAATAAATATTATGGGAAATATTAGAGATAAAAGAAAATTTAAAAGAAAAGTAGAACAAACCAATCCTACCAATCCTACAGGGAATATCAACATTGATACCAATAAGTTTGATATTGATAAGGAAACCATTAAAGAACAACAAAACAAAAGGTAACAATTTATCTTTCCTCATCAAATTAAAATGCTATGCCAGGAAAAGTATTGCTTTTTTAATACCATTAACCGAAACTGCTTAGGTCCCGAAAATTTAAAAAAATAACCTTATAGACTGTATCCTTCTGTGTGAAACGGGTTTTTAATTATCCCGGAAAAGCCTAAGATAATTTGGATACTGTAAAAATTCTGTTAAATTATAAGAATGATAAGAAAGCAAAAATTAAAAAACAGAGCAATTTTAGAAAAATCAGTTAATCATCTTCAAGCTCAGGGTTTTGAAAATATCAAAGCCGATATGCCTGGTTACGAAACTCCCAAGAGCTTTTTAAAGAAAGGTACCGGATCTAACATGGTGCCAGACATATCAGCCTTTAAGAACGGGAAAAAACACTACTTCGATATCAGTCTTAAATTAGACAAACCCAGCATTTTAAAGTCAAAATGGTTATTATTGGACACCTATAGTCGTCTGAACGAAGCCGTTTTTAAAATTATTACTACCAAAGGACATTTTAAGTTTACCGACCAATTATTGGAGGATATTAACCTTACAAATAAAGAACCCTTAAAGATTTAAGCCCTTATTTCAATCCTTACGGTTAAGAGCTCATGATGTTGTGCAGACTGTTATGGTTTGGATCTGAGTTTTGTCTCGAGAAGTTTTAACTGCCATGATTTAGCTTTCCCCGGGCTCCTTCAGGATGCTACCTGTGCAACCAATATAAAACCTGAATTCATATCATAGATGACTACGATGAAAATACGTCTTTTAACAGGGTCTGTTTGTTCTGAAAATGCAGCATATTTCAAATTCAATCAATGCCTAAAACAATTACTCTATCAAAAGTTTTACTCTGAAATTTGAAATTGCCGGGTGGCATTGCCGCTATCATCTATAGAATTATTAGCAAAGGTTAAATGATGTTAAAAACTTGACTTTCTGCACTATATATATTAGATTAATTACATGAATAATATGAAACTCTTTCTAAAACAGGTAATTTTCTAAGTCAAGTAATTGGCTTAACTTCTTCTCTTCCGGAGATTTTTCTCTCCTTATTTTAAACACTATAAATGCTTTAAACATCTAAGAAACGATTACAATATCGTCTTCGAGGGTTAAAGCTCATAGTAGAAAATTTATCACGAATTAATTCAAAAACAATAAAAAAAATGGAAAACATTAAAACACCAAAAAGTAAAGAATATAAAAAATTAGGTTTTACATATTTAGAGACAGCAGAAATAGTCATTAATCTTAATACATTGTTGGCTAATTATCATGTCTTCTACAATAAGTTGAGAAACTTTCACTGGAATATAGAAGGCCCCGAATTTTTTGAGCTGCATGAAGAATTTGAAAAAGAATACAATACTGTACAACAGAATATTGATATTGTTGCCGAACGAATAAGGGTATTCGGAATTAAACCAAACTTTACAATGAAGAAGACTTTGGAACTTTCTGAAATAAAGGAAACAAAGCAAAATCTCTCCGCCATTGAAATGGTAAGGGAAGTTCTAAGGGATTTCGAAATTCTGCATGACAATATGATGTCCGCCATTGGTTCATCTCTCGATACCGGTGACATTGCCACAGAACAAATATTGACAGACTTTTTGAGAGCATTGGAAAAAAGAAATTGGATGTTCACTTCATTCCTCAAATAGAAATTTGACTTTCTACGTGAATATAAAAACCCAAGCCGGTCGGCGTGGGTTTTTTGCTTGATGTGGGCCTTACTGGATTACCTCATCCTATTCAGTGAGCCATTGGGAGACCGCTTCTGCAAATAGAAAACACGCAGCCGCAAATAGGGCTGCGTAGCTCTTTCTTTCCCTGCTACTGGATTAGATATCCATCGGGAAACCGCTCCTGCAAATAGAAAACTTGCAGGCTAAAAGCCTGCTTTTTTTTATTCCTTAACAAAAGCTCAAACGAGTTTGGCTTTCTAAATGGAATAAAAAAACCTGCGCCGTTTGGCGCAGGTTATCTGCTTGATGTGGGCCCTACTGGATTCGAACCAGTGACCCCCTGCTTGTAAGGCAGGTGCTCTGAACCAACTGAGCTAAGAGCCCCTAAGGGGATGCA
>NZ_CAMYKG010000005.1:117664-133877 GCF_947258925.1 uncultured Eudoraea sp.
TGCTCTGAACCAACTGAGCTAAGAGCCCCTAAGGGGATGCAAATATAGAATAGTTTTTTGTTACCTAAAACAAAAAATAAGAAAAAATCACAGCACCTCTGCAACCGTAAATGTGCTGCCTCCAATATAGATGAAATCATCCTTAGCTGCCAGGCTCAGGGCAGCTTCATAAGCCTTTGGTATAGAAGCATAAATTTCACCCTCCAAACCAACTTCTGATGCTTTTTCCTTTAAAAATACAGCATCCATACCCCTGGGAATATCTGGTCTCACGAAATAGTATTTAGCATCCTTAGGAAATAAAGGTAATATGACATCAAGGTTTTTCTCTTTAACAAACCCAAGGACAATATGTAAGGTTTTAAATTTTTGCTGATTTATTTGCTCCAAAACCAAAGTCAGCCCTTCACTGTTATGGGCGGTATCACACATAACTTTTGGCTTTTCCTGTAGAATCTGCCACCTCCCCAATAAGCCGGTATTCTCAACCACATTCATAAGACCTCTGCTTATATGTTCCTGACTTATTGAAAACCCTTTTAGTAAATTAATAATTGCCAACACCCCTTTAATATTTTTATTCTGATAACTCCCGAAAAGTGAGGTTTTGTAGTCTTTAAGATCTTCCCGGTCTGCATATACCAGGTCTGAATTTTTTTCTTTTGCAATTTCTTCAAAAACAGGGGCAATCTCTTCCTGGTATTCACTGATCACCAAAGGAACATTCTCTTTTATTATCCCGGCCTTTTCCCTTGATATCAATTCCAGGGTATGACCCAGCAAATCTGTGTGATCCAACCCAATATTGGTAATTAGTGAAGCCTCGGGTGTAATTATGTTCGTGGCATCCAAACGTCCGCCCAGTCCTACTTCAATTATTGCAATGGAGACCTTATTCCTGGAAAAATGATCAAACGCCATTCCCACGGACATTTCAAAAAAAGACAATTTATTTGCTTCCAGAAAGGATTTATGTTTTTCAATAAACGCTATGACATTTTTTTGACTGATTACCCTCCCATTAATTTTAATCCGTTCCCTGAAATCCTTCATATGTGGAGACGTATAAAGTCCAACCTTATAACCAGCCTCTTGCAGTATAGAGGCTAACATATGGCTGCTGGAGCCTTTACCATTGGTTCCGGCTACATGAATACTCTTAAAATTTAAATGTGGGTTTTTAAGATGTGCTGCCAAAGAAAGGCTGTTCTTTAGTTTGCCCTGATAAGCTTTTGATCCCTTTTCCTGAAACATTGGAAGTTGCGCAAACATCCAATCCAGGGTCTCCTCGTAGGTCATGTATTATTCACCTAATTTAAAGTTTACAACAACGAAACCTATCTGTTGATTGGGCGCCTTGGAATCCAGATTCCATTTATGTAAAAACGCCGTTTTCTTTGCCGGTTCTAACAAACATTGATGATTATTGGTAGTCCCTTTCACTCCCGGAGTGGCATTGATTACCTTACCATTTCTATCAACCGTAATTTTAACAACTACTCTTCCCTCTTCATTACAATCTTGTTGCACTTTACCCTTGCTCACCAAAGAGCGGCCACTTAGGCCATATCCACCGGTTCCGCTGCCGGATCCAGGACTGCCATAATAGCTCGTGGCATAAGGGTCACCATCTGGTTGTCCCTTGTCACCCGGTCTGTTATCGTCTCCTTCACCCCCCTGGACTTCCCCATCAGATTTATTAAGGCCGCCCATAAGTTCGTCCAACTTTTTCTTCTTGGCATCTTTCTCTCTCTGAGCTTTCTCCTCGGCTTCTTTTTTCTCTTTAGCAAGTTGTTCAGCTTCTGCCTGAGCTTTTTTCCTCGCCGCTTCTTCTGCTTCGCGTTTGGCAGCCTCCTGTTGTTTGATTCTTATGGATTCTTCATCTTCCCGGGTAAGAACCTTCTCAGTGGCTTTTTCAGTAACATCCTCTTCAGCTACTTCTTCAGGCTGAACAGCAGTTTCTTCTTCAACAACCTCTGTCTCTTCCTCTTCCACAGGTTCTGCAGGTTGCGATTTTATTTTTTTAACGGGCTGCTTCTCCCCCATACCAAATTCCATCGCCCCAAAATTCACGGTAATCCCGTTCTCAATGGGCGGATCCATATACGTAAGGCCTATATAAAAAAGTAAAAGGAGGAGCACGCTTAACAAAATGGTTGTAAGCGTAAATGATTTTTTCTTGTGTCTCGTATCTAAAAACGACATTAATTAGGTCGCACAGCCAGGATCACTTTATAACTATTCCTATTGGCTATATCCATGACGTTGACCGCTTCCTTTATGGCCACGCTTTCTTCAGCCCTTAGAATAACAGTGAATTGGCTGTTAACATAAAGAAAATTAGCAATAGGAAAACAATGTCTGTCATGGAGGACATGCTAAATTCCGGACTGATTTTATTTCTTCCTTTTAATTTCATAAGATAGTCTTAAACGGGTTCGTTTAGTAAATCAAGAAATTCTACGGCATTAGCCTCCATCTTATGAACTACCTTGTCTGTACGATTCACCAGATGGTTGTAACCCATATAGGCTACAATACCCACAATAAGGCCTGCAACTGTTGTAGTCATAGCAGTATAAATACCTGATGCCAATGCACCCATTTCTGCCTGTCCACCGCTACTTGCCATTTGATGGAATGCTATAATCATTCCAATAACCGTTCCTAAAAATCCAATCATGGGTCCTGCACCTGCAATTGTAGCAAGGACATTTACATTTTTTTCTAATTTATAAACCTCCAGGGTACCTGCATTCTCGATAGCTGTATTAATATCATCGAGGGGCTTGCCAATTCTGGATATCCCTTTTTCTGTTAACCTCGCTACCGGTGAATCTGTTTGGGCACATAATATTTTGGCGGATTCCAGCTTGCCGTTCATTACGTGATCGCGAATTTGATTCATAAAATTCTTATCTATTTGTGAAGCGGCTTTTATGGCCAGTAAACGCTCAAAATAAATATATAATCCGACCGCCAGCATTACAAAAAGAACTGATATAATAACTATACTACCTATACCCCCACTAAAGATAAGATCTATTACTGAAAGTGTTTTTTCTTCTGAAATAACTTCTCCAACCTGTGCCTCGTCCACAAGATCCTGAATCATAATCATATTTTTCCCTATTAAAAGTTGCCCTTATAACGGTATTTTATCAATTAAATTATCCGTTTAATACTAAATTTCGAATTAGTATAAAAACCGCTGCGCCACTAATAAAACCAACGAATGCCAGCCATGCAATTTTCTTTAAATACCAGAAAAAATCAATTTTTTCCATTCCCATGGCAACAACACCCGCCGCAGATCCTATAATTAACATACTTCCCCCTGTCCCGGCAGAATAGGCAATAAAATGCCAGACAGAATCATCTAAAGGTATGGAGAACATCCCCATACTGGCAGCCACCAAAGGCACGTTGTCTATTACAGCAGAAGCTACCCCCAATATTAGTATTACCAAATCTGATACGGTCTGGTTCGCAGATTCAGTGCCAAGAAATGGCATAGACGTATCTAATGTGCCTGCAAATTCAAATAACATCCCTAATGACTCCAGAGCAGCAACCGCTAAAAGTATCCCAAGGAAAAAGAGTATACTTGGAAGCTCTATTTTGGATAAGGAAGAATGAACAGCGCTGTGGTGCGATCCTTCCTGACTCTCTGCCGAATCAACGCTCGAAATACTGAATTTAGCGCTTGTATAAATTTCTGCAAATGCAGCTACAACGGCCAGGGAAAGCATCATCCCTACATAAGGAGGTAAATGAGTAATGGTCTTAAAAAATGGCACAAATACAATAGAGCCCAGCCCTAGATATAGCATGGTTGCTCCAAAAGGGGATTTTGCTTTTTCTTCTTCTAATTCCGCCTTAATAGTTCCCTTAAATGCTTTGTATCTCAAGGCAACAAGAACAGGAAGGACCATGCAAACTATTGATGGTATCAGTACAAATTTAATGAGTTGTAGTGCGGATACCTTATCGCCAATCCATAGCATTGTGGTCGTTACATCGCCAATAGGTGACCATGCTCCTCCCGCATTCGCAGCAATTATAATCATCCCCGCAAACCAAAGCCTAACCTCACGTTCTTTGATAACTTTTTGTAATATGGTTACCAAAACTATGGTCGCAGTAAGGTTATCTATAATTGCAGAAAGAATAAAGGCTAATATGGAAAAAAGCCAAAGTAATTTCGATTTTTGTCTGGTACGTATATAACCTTTAATTGTGGCAAATCCATCGAAATAATCTATTATCTCCACAATAGTCATTGCCCCTAGTAAGAACACAAGGATTTCAGCGGTTTTACCCAAATGGTGCAACAGCATTTCATCAATATGCGAAGGTTCCAATTCCTTTAATTCGGTATTAACCTCAAAAACCGGCATATGAGCCAATGCTATGATAGCCCATAAGATGGCCATCATGGCTAAAGCTGGAATTAGTTTGTCTATTTTCAGATTATGCTCAAGGGTAATGGCCAAATAGCCCGCTAAGAATACAATGATAATAATGGTCTCCATATTGGTTGGTTTTAGATTAGTTGTTTTAGGGCAATTTCAAATGCCGACTTACTCATGTTCTTTTTTGTTACATTTTCCTTAAAGATATTCAAAATTGCTTTCCGAATTGTATCTGAAGTATCATTAAAAATTAATTCATCATCCATTCCCACTCTTCGTTCCATAAAATAGGCAAATAATCTGGCCATTCCACAGTTTGAAACAAAGTCGGGAATAAGACTTACCCTTTCATCTGTATACTCCATAATAGGACCGAAAAATATTTCAGAATCTGCAAAGGGTACATTTGCACCACAAGAAATAACCTCGAGTCCTGTATCTATCATTTCAGCAATTTGTTCCTGGGTGATTAACCTGGAAGCAGCACAAGGCGCAAAAATCTCTGTTGGCAAACTCCAGATACGTTCGTTCATTTCATCAAAAGGAATCATTTTATCCGCATCTGCTATTAAGGTATTACCCTTTTTATGTAAAAAGAAGGTCTTTATGTCTTCGTATGAAAAACCCTCTTCATTAATAACTCCACCAACACGATCAATTATTCCAACTATTTTGGCACCCATCTGGGCCAAATAGAATGCCGCAGCTGCTCCTACATTTCCAAACCCCTGTACTATAGCTCGTTTACCGATTACAGTTCCTCCAAAAATATCATAATAGTGCCTTATGGCTTCTGCCACACCAAAACCGGTTATCATATCGGCCACCATGTATTTCTTACTGATATCAGGCGAATAGTGATCGCTTTCTAAAACTTTAATAACACCTAGTCTTAGCTGTCCTATCCTATTTATTTTATCAGCTTCAGTAGGTCTGAAATGACCATTAAATACGCCTTCCTGGGGATGCCAAACCCCAACATCTTCTGTTATGGGTATAACCTCATGGATTTCATCAACATTTAAATCTCCTCCTGTACCATAATAACTTTTCAGCAAGGGCGAAACGGCAGCATACCACCTTTCCAATACACCTCTTTTTCTAGGGTCATGAGGATTAAAATTAATCCCGGATTTCGCTCCGCCAATTGGTGGTCCGGATACGGTGAACTTAACTTCCATAGTTTTGGCCAAGGAGAGGACTTCGTTCATATCCAAACCTTCGCGCATTCTTGTTCCACCTCCGGCTGCACCGCCCCTCAGGGAATTGATAACTGTCCAGCCTTCAGCCTCTGTCAAAGGATCTTTCCAATTAAAGACAATCTCAGGTGGTTTATTTTCATATATTTTTAAAAGCTTCTTCATTTCTTTATCAATGTATTATGTGACCTATATTAAAATTAACTTATCAATTTTGATTTTAACCAATAGTAATATGGCTGAAGCTAATGTTGTCTCATAATATATTTGATATTTTAGGGAATAGGAACACCTCTCACAAATATAAAAATATTGTATTACTTTAAAAGTTTTTTAGGTCATAGTTATAACTAATATTCATCTCATTCTTGAAGGCTTAAACTTTTGTAAATAAGCCCGGGTATTTACATTTTTTTCCTGCAGTCTTGTATCTTTGCAATGTATTATAACTAATTTTTTAAGGATGGATTTTGCACTTACCGAGGAACAGGAAATGATTAAACAGGCGGCCAGAGATTTTGCCCGTACCGAATTATTGCCTGGTGTAATTGAGCGTGATGAGACGCAGACATTCCCTGCGGAACAAGTGAAAAAATTGGGAGAACTTGGTTTTATGGGCATGATGGTAGATCCGGAATACGGTGGAAGTGGTTTGGATACATTGTCTTATGTTCTGACCATGGAGGAGCTTTCCAAAATAGATGCATCATCTTCTGTTATTGTTTCCGTGAATAATTCGTTAGTATGCTGGGGTTTAGAAACTTTTGGTTCCAAAGAACAAAAGGAAAAATACCTCAAAAAGTTGGCATCGGGCGAAATTATTGGAGCTTTCTGCCTATCAGAACCAGAAGCGGGTAGTGATGCAACATCTCAAAAAACCACCGCAATTGATAAAGGGGACCATTATATCCTGAATGGCACTAAAAATTGGATTACCAATGGAAATTCTGCTTCGGTATATCTGGTAATTGCCCAAACCGATGTTGAAAAGGGATATAAAGGGATAAACGCCCTGATTGTTGAAAAAGGTATGCCCGGATTTGAAATGGGACCAAAAGAAAACAAATTAGGGATACGGGGTAGTGATACACATTCTTTAATATTCAATGACGTTAAAATACCCAAAGAAAATAGAATTGGCGAGGATGGTTTTGGTTTTAAATTTGCCATGAAAACCCTTGCTGGCGGAAGAATTGGTATTGCTGCTCAAGCCCTGGGAATTGCAGCGGGAGCATATGATCTAGCCAAAGAATATGCAAAGGAACGCAGTGCTTTTGGAACAGAAATAATAAACCATCAGGCAATTGGTTTTAAACTGGCCGATATGCAAACTCAAATCCAGGCTGCCAGATATTTGGTATACAAGGCCGCCTGGGATAAGGATCAAGGCAATAACTACGACATTTCTGGTGCGATGGCCAAACTGTATGCCTCACAAATTGCCATGGAAACTACCGTGGAAGCAGTACAAATTTTTGGAGGAAACGGATTCGTTAAAGATTACCATGTTGAAAGATTGATGAGGGATGCTAAAATCACTCAAATCTATGAAGGTACATCTGAGATCCAAAAAATGGTGATTTCAAGAAATATTGCAAAAAACTAGATCCCTGATAACTTTTCTCATTGCTCTACCCCAAAATTTTTAGGGGTGTACTTTCAATAATTCAATATTACTCCCTCATCTTTATTCCCAAACCGGGGTTGAATTTGATTTATCTTTAAGTCTGATACGAATTACCCCAAAGTCAACAAATCCAACTATAAACTCCTTCGCGCAATTATCATAATCTCAGTTTAAGGGTTATAAATATTGTAAATTGAATATTTTTTAACATTTTATTGTAAACGTTAAATATTTTGCACACTATCTTATTAAATGATGTCTATTTTTCGTTAAAAATGATATTTTTGAATAAATACTGCAATAAAGATGATGAAAAGACAAGGCTTGTATCTTCCTGAATTTGAACATGATAACTGTGGTGCTGGATTTATTTGCAGCCTAAAAGGAAAAAAGTCCAATGATATAATTCATAAGGCACTTGAAATTCTGGACAAATTGGAACACAGGGGGGCTGTTAGCGCTGATGGCAAGACCGGAGACGGGGCCGGCATCCTTATAGATATACCACATAAATTCTTCCAGGAAGAATGTGATTTCACAATTCCTGAAGCCGGTAACTATGCCGTTGGAAATGTTTTCCTCCCCAAAAAAGAAAATCAAAGTAACTACTGTGTATCGGTTTTCGAGGAAAATATTAAAAAGCAGGGATTACGTCTTCTGGGATGGCGTAATGTTCCTGTCAACAAGGGTATTCCGGGCAGAATTGCAGCCGAAACAGAACCTTTCGTTAAACAAATCTTTATAGCTAAAGCAAATGAAGATCAAGAGGATTTTGATTTTAACCTTAAACTCTTTATCGCCAGAAAAGTAACGGAACACACCCTGATTAACTCAAAATTATCTGAAAGCAAATTTTTCTATGTTCCCAGTCTTTCAACAAAAATCATCATTTTTAAAGGGCTGTTAATGCCTAATGATATTAAGCTGTATTTTAAAGATTTAATGGATACCAGGGTAGTTACCAGATTAGCCCTGGTTCATCAGCGCTTCTCCACAAATACATTTCCTACATGGGATCTTGCTCAACCTTTTAGATATATGTGCCACAATGGAGAAATCAATACACTTAGGGGAAATGTAATGCGCATGCGCTCCAGGGAAGCTTTATTAGAAAGTGATCTCTTTGGAGAAGAAATAAAAAATGTTCTTCCTATAATTTTACCTGGAAAATCGGATTCTGCATCTATGGATATGGTGGTAGAATTATTGCTGATGACAGGACGCTCTCTTCCGGAAGTAATGATGATGCTTGTTCCCGAAGCATGGGAAAAGAATGAAGAAATGTCAGTGGCGAAGCGCGCTTTCTACGAATACAATTCTTGTGTCATGGAGCCCTGGGATGGTCCTGCTTCCATTCCATTTACAGATGGTAGTTACATTGGTGCTGTTTTGGACAGAAATGGACTTAGACCATCCAGGTACTCAGTGACCAAAGACGGTTATGTTATTATGTCGTCTGAAACAGGTGTGGTGGAATTATTACCTGAGAATATCGAATATCATGGTCGACTTGAACCGGGAAAAATGTTTTTGGTAGACATGGAAGCCGGTAGAATCGTAAACGATGAAGAGATTAAAGAAAAAATTGCTGCTAAATACCCTTATAAAAAGTGGTTGGACTCTAATTTGGTTCACCTGAAAAAAATCCCGTACAACGATTGCCCGCTTTTCTTAAATGAAGCTTCTTTGGAAAAAAGAAAGGCTGTATTTGGCTATACCCTGGAAGACATAAATACCATAATTCTTCCGATGGGGCAACATGCAAAAGAACCTATTGGTTCTATGGGTTCAGATACACCTATCGCTGTATTGTCTGAGCGCCCGCAGCTTTTATATAATTATTTTAAACAGCTTTTTGCGCAGGTTACTAATCCTCCATTAGATGGCATTCGCGAAGAATTAATAACAGATATTTCCCTTACCCTGGGGAGTGATCATAATATATTTGACATTACTGAATTGAGCTGTAGGAAGTTAAAAATCCAAAATCCGGTTATTTCCAAAGAAGATCTTGATAAAATCAAGAATTACGATGCCAGCCCTGATTATAAAGTGGTTTCAATCCCTATACTCTATAACATAGCCAGAGGTCATAATGGTTTGGAAGAAGCCCTTGAAAACAATTTAAAGCAAGCAGAAAAAGCCATAGATGACGGAACCAATATCATTATACTATCGGATAGAAACTCCGATAAAGACAGAGCGCCGATTCCTGCTTTACTTGCCTGTTCATATATAAATAGCGGACTTCAAAGATTGGGCAAACGTTCCAAATTAAGCATAATTGTTGAATCTGCAGAACCACGGGAAGTCCATCATTTTGCGCTCTTGTTCGGATTTGGAGCAAGTGCTATTAATCCCTATCTGGTAAATGAGATCATTGCTGAACAAATTGAAGAACATGATATCACTGAATACACCTTTGATGAAGCAATTAAAAATTACAATAAAGCAATTGGAAAGGGGATTTTAAAGGTTATGAACAAAATTGGTATCTCTACGCTTAATTCATACCGGGGTTCCCAACTTTTTGAATGTATTGGGATAAACACAAAAGTGGTAGATAAATATTTTCCAAATACACCAACCCGAATTCAGGGTATTGGATTGTATGAAATAGAAAAAGAGGTATCTAAAAGACATAAAAAGGCCTATCAGGATCAGCATGTCGCTGCTAACTTAGATCTTGAAATTGGTGGTGAATACCGTTGGAGGCGTGATGGGGAAAAACATATGTTCAATCCACTATCAATTGCCAAACTTCAAAAATCGGTTCGAAATAACGAACCGGAGACCTATAAAGAATTTGCTGCAATGGTAAATGAACAATCCCGGAATTTGCTCACAATTCGAGGTTTATTTGAATTTTCAAACTATGACCCTATCCCTATAGATGAGGTAGAACCATGGACCGAAATAGTTAAAAGGTTTAAGACCGGGGCTATGTCCTACGGTTCTATTAGTAAAGAGGCACATGAAAATCTGGCCATCGCCATGAATAGGATTGGTGGTAAGAGCAATTCAGGGGAAGGTGGTGAAGACGCTGATAGATTTTATAAAAACCAGACCGGTGATTGGCGCAACAGCGCGATTAAACAAGTTGCATCAGGCAGATTTGGAGTTACCTCTAACTATCTTACCAATGCACAAGAAATTCAGATAAAAATGGCCCAGGGTGCCAAACCAGGCGAAGGTGGGCAACTTCCGGGTCCAAAGGTAAACCCTGCCATTGCCAAAACACGAAATTCCACACCATATGTAGGCCTTATATCACCTCCACCGCATCATGACATCTATTCCATTGAGGATTTATCACAATTAATATATGATCTTAAATCGGCAAATCGCAAAGCCAGGATCAATGTGAAACTGGTATCTGAAGTAGGAGTTGGGACAGTTGCTGCAGGGGTGTCCAAAGCTAAGGCCGATGTAATACTAATTTCCGGGTTTGATGGTGGTACTGGTGCATCGCCGTTGACCTCACTTAAACATGCAGGCCTGCCATGGGAGCTTGGAATTGCCGAAGCCCAGCAGACTCTCGTAATGAATGACCTTAGAAATAGAATAGTACTGGAATGTGATGGTCAGTTAAAAACCGGAAGAGATGTCGCGATTGCCTGCCTATTGGGAGCTGAGGAATTTGGTTTTGCAACGGCACCATTAGTAGCCTCCGGGTGTATAATGATGCGTGTTTGCCATTTAAATACCTGTCCTGTGGGAATTGCAACTCAAAACCCGGAGTTGAGGAAGAAGTTTAAAGGTAAACCGGAACATGTTGTCAACTATATGTATTTCGTAGCGGAAGAATTAAGAGAAATTATGGCTCAGTTAGGTTTTCGCACGCTTAATGAAATGGTTGGCCAGGTACAAAAATTGGATAGAAAGGCTGCAATTGATCATTATAAGGCTGCGGGAATTGACCTGTCACCTATTCTTCATAAGATCAATGTTCCTAAGAATACGAAAATGTACAATACCCAGAAACAAAACCATCATATTGATGATAGTATTGAATTCGAGATCATAGAGAAGGCGCATCCAGCTCTATTTAGAAAAGAGAAAATATCTTTAGATTTTCCCATTCATAATACTGACAGGGCTGTAGGTGCCATTATCAGCAACGAAATATCCAAAATATATGGTGCTGAAGGTCTTCCCGAAAATACTTTAAAACTGAATTTCACCGGTTCTGCCGGCCAAAGTTTTGGAGCCTTTGCCACTAAAGGCTTAACTATGGTGGTCAACGGAAATACAAATGACTATTTGGGAAAAGGACTATCAGGCGCTAAATTAATTATAAAAGTCCCCGATAAATCTACCTTACAACCTGAAAGTAATGTCATTACGGGCAATGTAACACTTTATGGTGCTACTTCAGGTGAGGCATATATAAATGGTAAAGCCGGTGAACGTTTTTGTGTAAGGAATTCGGGAGCGAAAGCTGTCGTAGAAGGAATTGGAGATCACGGCTGCGAATATATGACCGGAGGTGTGGCGGTAATACTTGGTGAAGTTGGAAGAAACTTCGGTGCTGGTATGAGTGGAGGAATAGCATACATTTTTGATGAGAAGAAGACTTTTGAGAAAAAATGTAATCTGGAGGCATTAAACTTACTCGCTGTCGAAGAAGATGAGGATATAAAGCAACTTAAGGAACTAATTGAAAATCATTACAATGCCACTTTAAGTCCGCTCGCTCAGAGAATACTTGAAAATTGGGAAGCTTGGCTACCTAAATTTATTAAAATATTCCCGGAAGAATATAAGCAGGCGCTAATTCGTCTGGAAAGAGAAAAATTAGAAACAACATAGTCGAAAATGGGAAAGATAACAGGATTTTTGGAATTCGATAGAAAGGTGGAGAAATACGCTCCTGTAGAAGAGCGCATTCAGAATTATAAGGAGTTTACCATTCCCATGAAGGAAAAAGAACTCAAAGATCAAGGTGCCAGATGTATGGATTGTGGTATTCCATTTTGCCATAGCGGATGTCCCCTTGGTAATTTAATTCCCGATTTTAATGATGCCGTATATAGAGGCAAGTGGGAAAAGGCCGCAGAAATTTTACATGCGACAAATAATTTTCCGGAGTTTACCGGAAGACTTTGTCCTGCTCCATGTGAGGAAGCCTGTGTACTTGGAATCAATGAAGATCCTGTATCCATTGAAAATATTGAAAAGAATATTGTTGAAACAGCTTTTGAAAAGGGCTGGGTAGTGGCTATTCCGCCAGATTTTCGAACGGATAAAAAAATTGCCGTGGTTGGCTCAGGACCTGCAGGTTTAGCAGCGGCGCAGCAACTAAATAGATCAGGTCATTCTGTGACGGTATTTGAGCGTGACGAAAAACCAGGTGGCCTGCTAAGGTATGGTATCCCTGATTTTAAAATGGAGAAATCTGTTATTGACAGAAGACTCCAAATTTTAAAAGAGGAGGGTATCGAATTTCAATGCGGGGTTCATATTGGTATTGATATAAAAGCCGAAGAATTGCAGGAAGATTATGATGCTGTAGTATTATGTGGAGGGGCTACGGTTCGCAGAAATTTACCTATTAAAGGAGCAGACTTAAAAGGGGTTGTGCAGGCGATGGACTTTTTGGGCCAGAATAATCGCAGAGTTGATGGTTTGACGTACGAAGGAGAAGAATTAAAAGCCACCGATAAAAATGTCATAGTCATCGGGGGTGGAGATACAGGATCTGACTGTATTGGAACTTCTTTTAGACAAGGGGCGAAATCTGTAGTAAACTTTGAAATTATGCCAAAAGCTACCCCTGACAGACCGGAAGATCAGCCCTGGCCCTTCTGGCCAATGCGATTAAGAACAAGTTCTTCACATAAGGAAGGTGCAGAACGAGTTTTTAGTATTTCAACAAAAGAATTCAAAGCGGATAAGCAAGGAAACCTGAAAAGTTTGACAACCGTGGAGGTAGTCTGGGAAAAAGTACCCGGCCAGCGTCCTGTTTTGAAAGAGGTCCCTGGGACAGAGAAAGAATGGCCATGTGAACTGGCCTTGTTAGCCATGGGTTTTACGGGCTCTGAAATGACTATTGCGGAACAACTTGGACTGGAAGCTGACCCAAGAACAAATATTAAAGCATCCGTAAAAGACTATAAAACGAATGTCCCCGGAATATTTGTTGCAGGAGATCAACGAAGGGGACAGTCCTTGATTGTTTGGGCTATTTCAGAGGGGAGAGAGGCCGCCTACCATGTAGACACCTATCTTATGGGTAAATCCTATTTACCTCTAAAAGGTGAGGGCGACTTACCGAGATTATAACAGAATTTTGTATTCAGGAGCTATATCAATAGTTAGAAATGCAGGCCTATTTAAAATTTAAAGAGCATTACTGCTTTCTTCATTGGATGCGCGAGTAACTGGTAGCACATTTTTATTAAGTTCCCTGAGTCTTTCATCTACTTTGTAGTGAACAGAATTCTTTGAGAAAGAGCCCCCTTGCAACCTTTTTCCCGCTTTTAGACCCGTTAAGATCTCAAGGCCATCATCAACGGTATCTATTGCCCAGATATTAAACAGACCCTGTTTAACAGCTGTTAAAACTTCTTCTTTTAACATTAAGTTTTCCAAATTAGGCTTAGGAATAATAACTCCCTGATCGCCATGTAAGCCACTTTGAACGCATACTTCATAGAATCCTTCGATTTTTTGATTAATGGCGCCAACAGGTTGTAGTTCCCCTTTTTGATTAATAGAACCCGTAACCGCTATCCCCTGTTTAATAGGTAATTGGGCCAGACTGGACAATAAGGCAAATAATTCTGCACACGAAGCACTATCCCCTTCAATTTCAGAGTAACTCTGTTCAAAAACCAAACTGGCAAAGAGACTCAAACCCTTGTCCTGTCCATATTTTTCCAGTAAATACCCTTGTAATATCAGGATTCCTTTGGTATGGATAGGCCCGGCCAAATTAGCTTCCCTTTCGATATCAATTATCCCCACTTTACCAGATGCTATACTGGCCGTTATTTTGTTAGGCCTGCCAAAACGGATATCCCCAAGATCTAGAACAGAAATTCCATTGATCTGACCCACCTTAGAATCTTCCAGATCAATCATAAGTCGTCCCCGCTTTATCAATTCGTTTATCTTGTCTTGTATCAGATTTGAACGATAATACCGGGCTTCAATGGCTTCTTTTATATCTTCAGCACCAATTTCATCTTTTTTGGCAATTCTCGCATAATGATCTGCTTCATGGATAATATCCCTTATTTCCCGAAACTTTATAGAAATTTTCTCGCGATCCTCTGCCATACGGGAGGCGTGTTCCACAAGCTTGCCCATGGCACCGTCATTGATAGGATATAATTCGTTTTCTTTTTGGATCCTATAGGTAACCCCGGCAAAATCTTTAATATTTTGAGTAGAATAATCCATAGAAGTATCAAATTCGGCCTTCACCTTGAACAGTTCTTTAAAATCCTCGTCAAGCTCATATAATAGGTAGTACAATCTGGGAGATCCAATTAATATCACCTGAATATCGAGCGGAATTGGCTCAGGTTTCAAACTTTTAGCACCAATAATCCCCAATTGTTCCCGGGCATCTTCAATTTCAATCTCGTTATTCTTTAGGGCTCTTTTTAGGCTATCCCAGGAAAAGTAGGACATTAATAAATCTTTCAAGGTTATTATAAGATAGCCCCCATTTGCCTTATGTAAAGCTCCTCCTCTTATAAGGGTAAAATTCGTTATGAGCGTTCCCATATACGATTCATGTTCTACCTTTCCAAACAGATTATTTAAAGTTGGATTTAATTCGAGTACAATAGGCGCACCAAATACATCAGTATTATCGGTGATTACATTAACATCATATTTTTGGAATTTTAGTTCCTGCTTATAATCCTGCCTATCCTGACTTAAGCTCGCTTTCAAGAAACTATGTAGCTCAGTAATTATATCTTTTTTAATCTCAAGCATGTAAAGGAGCACATCTTCAAAGTCCTTGTATTTATCATTCAATTCTTGCAATAATGTATCTATGGCATAAGTAGCAATACTTTCATCTAATTCTAAAAGTGATTCATTACTGGCGCGCTCTAATTCACGGTTTTTTCGAATTAACTCAAAAAGTTCTTTTTTTAATTCAGACTGTTTTTTAAGAATGCCATCACGTTCTTTTTTGCCCAGTTTATTAAATTTTTCGTCATTTATAGGCATTCCTTTAGCGTCAGTTGGGATAACCAATATTTCTATAGGAGTTCGGGTAACAGCAAAATTATTCTCCCGTGCCTTTTTGTGAATGTTCCGGAATAATTCTTTCTCTTTTTGTCGAAAATCATCAATAATTTGCTCTTTCTTGTCGTGATATTCTTTGCTTTCAAAAGCATTGATAAGGATCTTCTGTATTTCTGAGATCAGGCGCTGTATTTCAAGTTTAAAAGTTCGTCCACCACCATTCGGTAATTTGAGCTTTTTAGGGTAGAACGAGTTTTGAAAATTATTAACATAACACCAATCATCGGGAGTTACTTCCAATTTTGCCTTTTCTTCCAAAAAATGATTAACCGCTTTTAATTTTCCACTTCCGGGGTAGCCGGATACGAATATATTGAAACCACCTCTTTTATTTCCAATGCCGAATTCAAGGGATTTTAGTGCCCGTTCCTGTCCAATTAACAATTTAGGTGGTTCTTTTTCTCTTATTTGCTTCCAGTCTATTTTTTTTGTGACTATTCCTTTCCTTAAATCTTGTGGTTTTAATTGGTGTATCATGGACGATCTATTAAAGGATATATGAATTAAAGGTATTACTCAGCTATAATACCTGCCATGATGCTCGTCATATATTGATTTTTAAGAGAAAATAGGGTTCGATTATTCCTGGAACGCTACGGACAAAAAAAAAGCACCTATCAATGAATTGATAAGTGCTTTTAAAGAAGGCGGCGGCCTACTCTCCCACCAGTTACGGCAGTACCATCGGCGCAGACGGGCTT
>NZ_CAMYKG010000006.1 GCF_947258925.1 uncultured Eudoraea sp.
GTAGTTTTAGAACCGGCCCCACTAACTATTTGTGGCAAATTAAATTCAACCAGGTACTGAAGGCTGTGTTCATGTCCTGAAACAAAGATTATTTTATCATTGTCCTGAGAGAGGGTAATGATCCGATCCCTGAACTCATCATATCTTTTACTTTGTATATCTGCAGGAGAGACACCTCCGGCACGTCGCAGGACATTTTTTAAAGTCCCTAAAATTGGGATTGGTGTCATATGTTGTCCTACTGAAAACTGTCCGCCATGCGGGCCATTCGTAAACATTGGGTGATGCAAAGCCACAACCGTAGTTTTACCCCGGGCCTTCTTTATAAGACTTTCATATTCAAGAAAAAAACGATTACGGCTTCGAATTTCGCAATTGTCATTTAATGTTGGAAACTTATCCCATTTGGTAAGGTACCATTCCGTATCCACGATAATTAACTCTACCTCATCATTAATTTCAACCTTGCGTATGGGGCAACCATCCTCAGGAAGGAATGTATTCTTCCCCAGTTTGTCCTCAATATACTCCTCCTGCCTTTCTAAACCCCTTGGTCCTCCGTTATACCAATCGTGATTTCCGGGTATAAAAATTGCTCTGCCGGCGAAATCTTTTACAACATCGGTTTGAACATCCAGCTGATGTTCTGCAAATTCCCTTCCTTTAGCTCCTTTTTCAGGCAAGCCTTTTGGATAAATATTGTCTCCCAAAAATAATGCGGTACTGTTACTTGAAGCATCCTTTAGTGCTTCTTCAAAAGACTTAAGTGCTTCAGATTTGGATCCTAAAGGTGAATTCCCTGCATCCCCTATTAAATAGAATGAGTGCTGTATTTCACTTTCAGATTGCCGCGGCATCATGGCTCCTTCCTCGTATTGAGGTTTATAGGTAGCACAGGAGTACAATACTAGAAAGCTAACTATAGTAGCAAACGATTTATAGAATCGATTCATTTTTATGAGATGATGAAATTAACCAGTTTTATATATAGTACGAGGAACTATTCGCGAAAATACAGACGTAAAGTATATTAATACCTTACTCTATGTCATTATAAATCCACCTTGAAACTACCGGCAGGATCAAAGATAAAGATATGCAATCTATTAGAATAGTCTTTCCATATCCAAAGTCATATTATAATGAGGGGATAGGAAACTCAATTATGGATTGCCTTATTTATTGACTTTGAACAATATCTATACCCCTGGTATATCCATATATCTTTAACAGAAACCACAGAATTTGTAAATTATGTTTTATAAATTTGGGGGATGTCTGAAATTCTAATTAAAACCGAAGCTTTTGTAGTTGATTTGTTATCGACAGAATTAGATCCGAAATACCTTTATCACAATCTGAAACATACCCAAAGGGTAGTAAAGAGCACTAAAGAATTAATAGAGGCCAATTCATTAGATGATAGTGACCAGGAGGTCTTGTTATTGGCAGCTTGGCTGCACGATACCGGATATACTTTAGGCCACGAGCAGCACGAGCGAAATAGTTGCAAAATAGCTAAGGAATTTTTGGAGAAGGAAGGTTATGACGCAGAAGGCGTCAAGCAGGTTCAGGCATGTATCATGGCAACTCAAATGGTCTATGAACCGCAAAACCTGAGCGAACAGATAATCCGGGATGCGGACGCCTCCCATTTTGCACAAAAAAGCTATTTGGAAACCTGTGAACTGCTCCGGGAAGAACTTTCCCTTTTGGGCATCGCTGATTATTCGGTTAAACAATGGATGGAAGAGAATATTAAAATGTTCCGGACACGCCATCAATATTATACCGACTATGCAAAGGCGAATTGGCAGGACAAAAAGGACAAAAATCTCCTGAATCTTTTAAAGGAACTGAAGAAAGAAAAAAAAATTACGAAAAAAGAACAGTTAAAAGCAAAATTAAAAAGTGATAGCCCGGATAGAGGTATACAAACCCTATTCAGGGTAACTTTAAAAAACCACATTACGCTTAGTGATATCGCCGATACGAAAGCCAATATCCTGTTATCTGTAAATGCAATTATAATTTCAGTCGTACTTTCTAATCTAATACCTAAACTAGACAATCCTTCCAATACCTATCTTATATACCCTACCGTGGTTTTTTTATTCTTCACCGTTACTTCAATGGTAATGGCAGTTATCGCAACACGTCCTAATGTAGGTAGTGGCAAATTTAGTATGGCCGATGTAGCCAATAAGAAGGTGAACCTTTTATTCTTTGGAAATTTTCATAAAATGAAATTGGAAGAATACGAGTCGGCCCTGCAAGAGTTGGTAAAGGATAAAGATTATATATATTCTTCGCTCACCAAAGACCTTTATTTTCTTGGGTTAGTGCTCCACAGAAAGTATAAGATCTTACGTTGGACCTATACCATCTTTATGGTAGGAATTATAGTTTCAGTTATCGCTTTTGCACTGGCTTTTAAATATGCAGGTAGCAGTAAGCTTGGTGAACCGTTTGCTTTACTAAGCATTTAATTCATTCATCAAATCTTCATAGGTAAATGTCTTTTCGTCCTGGGTGTTTTTGCTGTAGAGAATCTCTGCCCTAATTGCTTTGAGCCCTGACACTCCCTGAAGGCCTTCCAATTCTACTATTTCGATATTATTGGTGAAATAACCCTTAGCTTTCAGGAAAGAGATATATCTAAGGTACTCCAGTTCATCTTTTTTCTGAGAATATACTATAGACAGCTTACCTTTTTGGGTTAGTCTCTCATTAGTTCCTTTGACAAAGGACTTGTCAATTCGTTTTTTAATTATTTCGTAACGGGCATTATAGGTCCCATCCACGTCAAATCGTTTTTCATCCATTCTGAAACGAATAGACAAGGATGTGCTGTATACCAGAATAAGGGAAGCCACATCAAGCTGCACATCCAATTGTGGTTTGAGGTTGTAATGCTTGTTCTCCATTTCACACATCACTTGCAGCTGCCACAATCGAAGGTTCTTTAAATACAAAGGATCAAATTCCCTGTCTTCAGCAATTGAACTCCCGATATACATATTGTGTTCTATGCCATCTGTCTTATAGCGCTCGTAAAAGTGGGGAAACATCTCTTGTGCCGCTTCCTGATTATTATCAATTAATGTGGCCAACTTTTTATTAATACGCATCACACTATCGTCATATTGTTTCCTATGGTCGTAATAAGAATGTGTTTCCTCATTAATGGTTTTTTCATAGGCTTCAACCATTTTGGCCAACTCATTATCTTGCTTTTTCAGATGGTTAAATATTGGTATTATGTCCGTATGTACAAAGTCAAAAATAGTCTGTTCACTATTAGAAAATAAGGTTTCCTTTATCTCTTCAATAAAATTGTTAATTCTGTATATCAATTCCTCGTAGACCGGTAAATTTTCAATCTTCAATGCAGCTGTCAAAACTTCTTTGATATTTGATAACTGAATCATCAAATCTCTTTGGATAGCCGTATTCCTGGCATGGGAAGAATCCTTAATATCTATCTGACCGTATAGGGGATATACATCTTTAAAAACTATTTCTTTAAACGAAGGCTGTTTACCATCCAGCCCGTCAATAATAAACTGTTTGGCTTCCTCTTCAAACCTCCAGTGGACGGACTTATGTACCGAAGTACATTCATTTTGTATGATGGCATCTATTAAATTTTCTTCTTCAATTTTAGAACGGACAACTGCAGCTACAATGTAGGGCATTACATCATCAAGCTTCGTTGCATTAACGCCGTTTAACAGGTTTTTTTTTGTTGAAACCAATTCCAAAACCCCTAAAAGTTCATCTTCATTTACAATAGGAGCGAAAATGGCACTTTTAATTCCCTGTTCATACAATCCTTTGTATGGTTGAGATTCTTTTGATAATTTGTAATACTTATCAATGTCAGGTAGGGCAAAATAGCCTTTCTGATTTACTAATTTATCATAAGAACTAATACATAGGAGGTTGTTACAAGCTGCACTATTTTTTTCTTTTAGAAGAAAACTCTCTATACCATTCCCATACACCCGTTCTAATTGATCATCTTTTGAGTTATATGTGACGAAACCTAATTTTAAATCTTTAATCTTAAAAAAGGATCTGAAGGTCTCCTGAAGATCTGACATAAAAGTCTCACTACCTCTTTTATCACTGGCAATGAGATTTGTTTTGATTTCTGATATGGTATGTTCTGCAGTTACGTCAAACATATTAGAAATAACAAAACCTTTAGAGATAAAACTATTCGGGGGGATCATTTCCTTCCACAGTTCAAGATCTTCCGGATTTTCTAAAAGTTTATCAACATCTTCCTGGGTTAATTCCTTGGACAAATCTGTCGGTAAGAGATCCATAAAATCGGCATTATACAAAATGCGATAATGACGCATTACCCCATTTGCATCGGGTATGTCATAGAAGTAAGGCCTGCTAAAATCAAGATTATAGCCATAATACCATTTAAGGATTACTGTACAGCCCATAACATAGTCTATCCCTTCATCCTGATTTCTAATAAAAGGTTTGAAATCCTTACCGGCATTTTCTAAAATCTTTTGAAACCTTTTCGATTTATTAAATACTACATCAAAATAAGGCAAGGAGGCAGCCTTAATTTCATTTTCGCTTAATACCTCGGCAAAAGAATCCTGCAGAATTATCCTTATTACATCTTTATGCTTTTCAAGAAGGTCCAAATCTTCGAAACCTTCACGCAATTCAGGATATGGTGCCTGGGCATCAAGCACTGTTTTGGCCCTGGATACCAATAGCGGATCATCACTTTCAAGCATTTTATCATACTGCTGTAATAGCTTATCAAAGCTAACTAACATTTGCAGTGGCATGTCTTTACTTATAGATTCCATAGTGATATATATGTCTCCATTATTGCTGTAAAATTACAAAACTATTCTAATTCTTTTTGTTAAGAGAATATTTACCTTGTTACGTCCTTTTTTTGGATATTTATATAAATTTCCCGTATGTCTTCAAATAACAGACTTAATAATGCTTATAACAGGGCCAAAATCATAAGATTTGATGACACCTCAAAGTTTATACTTTTTAGTGATTGTCATAGGGGAGACAACAGTTTTGCAGATGAGTTTGCCAATAACAGAAATATCTACTACCACGCTTTAAAGCATTATTTTAACAACGGGTTTCAATACTGTGAGCTTGGAGATGGCGATGAGCTTTGGGAGAATCTGACATTTGAACCCATTTTTGAAGCCCATAAGAATATTTATTTGCTGATGAAACGTTTTCATGATGAAAACAGATTGCATATGATTTATGGCAACCACGATATGGTGTACCGGAAGCAGGAATATGTAAAGAAAAATCTTTATACCTTCTTTGAGCCTAAAGATGAAAAGGAAGCTGCTTTACTGGACCAATTAAAATATCATGAAGCCATAATTTTAAAGCATCGTGAGAACGGCCAGGAACTATTTTTAACGCACGGACACCAGGCAGATTTTATGAATTATCACGGATGGCGGTTTAACCGGTTTTTGGTTCGCATTCTATGGAAACCCTTACAGGTTTGGGGGATAGCAGATCCTACAAGTCCGGCTAAAAATCATCGTGAATTAATACGATTGGAAAAAAGAGTCAAGAATTGGATACTTCGGAATAAAATGAAAATAACGGTAATTGGTCATACCCACAGACCAAGATTCCCTGAGCCCGGTGATATCCCTCTTTTTAATGATGGAAGCTGTGTGCACCCCAGGAGTATTACGGGGATTGAAATAGTAAAAGGGACGATTTCACTTATAAAATGGCAAATTGCTACAAAGGAAGATGGTACGCTACAAATTGTCAGAATATTACTGGAAGGACCTCAGAAATTAGTGGATTATAAACAAAATGAGGATTGATCCTTCTGAATACTCACGTATTAGTCGAATCAATCCTCGGGAAATAGTCATGTGCTCTATTTCTATTGTATCATGAAGTTGATAGGTATACTATAAGGTACTTTAACAGATTTTCCACGCTGCATCCCCGGAGTCATATTTGGGAGTGAAGCAATAATACGATGCGCTTCTTTCTCTAATAGTTTGTCCGGACCTCGTGTGCGTATACCTTCCACTACTCCTTTTGAATTAATCATAAATTGCACAAATACTTTTCCTTTAATTCCCAGTTCCAATGCGCTCTCTGGATAGGTAAATTCTTTAACGATATGGGCTTGAATCATTTTTTGAAAACAAGCCTTTCGTTCATCATTACTTTGAGCACTCTCACATCCCGGAAATATTGGAACATTTTCAATAACCGCAAAGGGAACAACAATATCTTCTTCTTCTTCGGCAGCTTCCACGTCACCAACGTCCATTACCTCATCAATTACAGATTCCTGACTAGTCTCTGTACTCTCGATAATAGTTTCTTCTATTTCCTCGGTATCTTCAACTACTTCAATTACTTCAGGAGCTGCAGGAGGAGGAGGTGGTGGTGTAGTTTTGATCATTTCAGTTACAGGAACATCTTCCTTAAGGTCATCTACTGCCTCTGCGATATCGAGAACAGCAGTATCTTTAGGATACGATTTGTATTCTAAAGCGCGCCACGTTAAAAATAACACGACTGTAAGTCCTACTACAAAATACAGTCCGCTATTTCTGTTTAAATCTACTTTTGGGTTTTTTTTGACTTGCATGACTATTTGTATTATGATATACTCAAAAATACGTCATGTAAAATGCAGATTATATGATATTTATCAGTTTTAAATCATTATATCATAAGATTCTGTTTTTAATGGATAACGGGTGAAAAAAAGAATCAGGACTATTTTTATGTCCTGATTACTCTAAATCTGATGTATCAGATTCATATTGATGAATGGCTATTTCCCTCTTTGCACTTTACATACCAGATAAAAGTACTTCATCAAAATCAATCCCTTCAATAGGTACAATGCGCTGTTCAGTCCTATCCCATTCTATTCGTCTTCCAAGTTTAACCGAAAGGCCTGCCATATGTGCTGATATTGCCTCATCAAATCCCTCATTTATACCACAACTAACTTCACCTCCGTTGCGGGAGCAACTGAGCCATTCCCTTAAATGAAGAAATGTAGAATCAACCCTAGCTCCATTAATATAAGTCCACATAAGACCCTTATCCGCAAAATATTGTGAGGTCGCTGAGGAAACCGCATCAGGCACACTGGCCCCGGGATTGTACTGATAAACCGGTACTGACGGTTTCATTTTTCCGGATTCTATCTGATCTGCATATTTTGTAGATCTACTGTCTGGCCAAATTGTAAGTCGGTTCCCTAATTCCATAGTGCCGTCATGACCCATAAGAACAGTAGGTCTGCTGAAATTATTACCAAGAGTTGCACTGTAAACAAAGGTCATTCCCTTTTCCTTGCCTTTTTTCTGGCTACTCCCTGTACTGAAATTGGGAAACTCCATATTTACCTGGAGCACATCAGGAACATTTCGCCCGTCATTATGCGTATAAATACCACCGGAAGCCATTACCGATGCAGGGATACCCATTTGAAGGACACAATTTAGACGGTCATAGTCATGCGTTAATAAATCTCCGGAAAGACCTGAACCGTATGCCCACCATTTTCTCCATCTAAAAAAGTGATTTTTATTAAAAGGTACTTTTGGGGCCG
The DNA here is from genome assembly GCF_947258925.1 of uncultured Eudoraea sp. Lineage (GTDB taxonomy): Bacteria > Bacteroidota > Bacteroidia > Flavobacteriales > Flavobacteriaceae > Eudoraea. The sequence continues at coordinate 7,631 of NZ_CAMYKG010000006.1, forward strand.
ATCCTAAAAAAAGATCCCAGTCTATTGTTTGCGGCGTTGCTTCATCCTCTATGTGATAATTCCAGGCACCATTATCATCATTCCTGTTTGTATTTGTCTGAACCAGTGAAACATGACCAAGAACTCCTTTGGAGACGATATCCTGTGCCGTTTGAAAACTCAGGGTTTGCCTGTGTTGATGTCCAACCATAAGAACCGCCTTTGACTTCTGGGCTGCTTCTTTAAGCCTGTAGGTTTCTTCTACGGTATGGGTCATGGGTTTTTCAAGATATGCGTGGATTCCGTTTTCGAGTGCATCTATGGCCATTGGCGCATGCCAGTGGTCCGGAGTGGCAATAATTACAGCATCAACTTTACCACTACGTATCATTTCCTGATACGTCTTAAACCTTTGTATCTTAGTTTCTTCGGTAGAAAAGGAATCTATTACCTTTTTCGCCCTAACATCATATACGTCACAAACTGCTGTAAGTTTAACATTAAGCTTATCCTGATTCATAAAGTCCTTTAAACGGGAGTGGTTTGGATCTTCCTCCGCGGCCAATCTCATTTCCTCCAGCCATTCTTTAGTTGCAAATCCTAAAGCCCTGCACAATTGCTCACCACGTATTCCAAAACCAATAATCCCAACACGTACGGGATCTCCGCTAATCTCCTTAACAGCTGAGGGTAAAGAAGGTTGAATATTTAGTTGTTCAAGGATTGCAGCACGCTCCCTGTTTTTAGAAACAGCACTAGCAGCCCCTGCCCACCAAACGGCACCAAGTATTGGAATTCCACCTAGTCCTTTAAGCACATCTCTTCTTGTCCATTTCATAAGGTTTCAGTTTTAGTTTGTTCTTTGTTTTTATTAAATAGATAGGGTAGACCAAAGTATTGTCCTGTAGGAAATTGATAAATTACCATACAAGCCGCCAGTTCTATTAAATTCTTGTTTACGAACCAGTAACTTCCTTCAACGTTTACCTGCATTAACCAGGGGAAAGGTGGGTGTGCCAAATAATACAAAGCAAGCAGGAAGATGGCTGCCAAAGCACCTTTTTTCTCAAATATCCCTAACAAAAAAGTAATCCCTACAAACATAAGTGCCATCCAGTTAAGGGTGTCTGCCCAGCCAATCATTGGTTCCTGGGCAATTGCAAGGAATATAGGTTTTAATGGTCCCTGCGCGGTTGCCAGATAGCCAAATGAAGTCCAGTCAGGATTGTAAAGCTTAATTACACCCTCGTACAGAAAGTGCCAGCCTATAAGTACACGCAATAGTACTATACTGTGCTTTAATTGCCATTTTCCTTTAGTTTCAGTCATATTTTTCAGTTAAAGTTGTTAATTATATGTTTCTGTTACCAGAATTTCGCGATTCCCAGGATATCGGAGATCTATTTCAGTCTATGATATAATGGGTTAAAATACCTTTATTGAGTCTTGGGCAAAATGGAATAAAACAGATCAAAAGTAAATTCACAATCACGAATTTTCTATGACAATTATCAGGTTTAGTCCCTACCGGAAGTCTCTCAATATTATATTGATGTAAACTATGCCAAAAGGCAGTAAAAGGTATTAAAAGTTATTGAAATGTTAAAAATTAGCAGCCATTATCCTGCTCCAATGTAGTTTCCATATCAGTTTTTGATAAAATTGATTATCTTGAGAGAAACAATTAACTAACCAAAAACTAAAAAATGAAAAAATTACTTGCAGAATTTGTCGGCACCCTATGGTTGGTGTTGGGAGGTTGCGGAAGTGCTGTACTTGCAGCAGGGTATCCGGAACTTGGAATTGGGTTCTTAGGGGTCTCCCTGGCCTTTGGATTAACAGTATTGACTATGGTATATGCCATTGGCCACATTTCAGGTTGTCACCTTAATCCGGCAGTTTCTATTGGCCTATGGATTGGCGGACGATTTGAGAGCAGAGAATTGGTTCCATATATTATTGCACAAGTTCTGGGAGGTATTGCCGGAGCAGGGATTTTATACCTCATTGCCACGGGAAAACCGGGATTCGAGCTTGGTGGCTTCGCCAGCAATGGCTATGGGGAACATTCCCCTGGTGGTTATAGTATGTTAGCAGCCCTGATTACAGAAGTAGTTATGACTTTTATGTTCCTGATCATCATTCTTGGAGCAACACATTCCAAAGCCCCTAAAGGAATGGCTGGTATAGCAATAGGGCTTGGGCTTACCCTTATACACCTTATAAGTATCCCGGTCACAAATACTTCGGTAAATCCTGCAAGAAGTACCAGTCAGGCATTATTTGCGGGCGGCTGGGCATTAGATCAATTATGGCTTTTTTGGGTAGGACCCATACTTGGTGCCTTATTGGCCGGTCTTGTTTACAAATACATTTCGCCGGAAAGCAAGGATTAGAAATTCTGGTGCTATTACAGCCCCTTTATTTTAGTTTGAATTACGCTCCATTTAGCTTTTTGAAATAGTATATTTAACGATTCAATTAGATAACCCGCCGTCAATATGCCATTGCTTATAGTAAGTCTGGGGATCATTATTCTCTTTATCCTAATAGCCAGATTCAAACTTAATCCATTTATAACGTTCATAATTGTATCGATTTTTGTAGGTATAGCGGAGGGAATGCCATTGGATAGCCTGGTAGATTCTATACAGAATGGAATTGGCAATACGCTTGGTTTTCTATTGATGATATTGGGTTTTGGAGCTATGCTGGGAAAATTAGTAGCCGATAGTGGCGCGGCACAGCGTATTACTACTAAACTGGTAAGTAAATTCGGTATAAAAAATATTCAGTGGGCTCTTGTACTTACCGGATTCATAGTAGGTATTCCAATGTTTTATTCTGTTGGGTTTGTTATTTTAATTCCACTCGTCTTTACTGTGGCCGCATCTACTGGTCTTCCTTTAATTTATGTGGGTTTACCGATGTTGGCCTCACTATCTGTAACACATGGATTTCTTCCTCCGCATCCTGCTCCTACCGCTATAGCTGTTATGTTTGATGCAGATTTAGGTAAAACCCTTCTTTATGGAATTATAATTGCAATACCTGCAATAATTGTTGCAGGCCCTTTGTTTTCGAGGACGATTAAAAACATAAAAGCAACTCCTTTAAAAGAATTTGTAAATCCCAGAATACTGGAAGACCATGAAATGCCAGGACTGGGAATTAGTATCTTTACTGCATTATTGCCTATACTCCTTATTGCGATTGCTACCCTGGCCGATCTATTTTTGCCTGAAAATTATTATCTTAAACCCATTATAGATTTTCTTGGAAATCCGGTAATAGCGATGCTAATTGCGGTTCTTGTTGCTATCTACACCCTTGGACTTGCCCGTGGCAAAAAAATGCCCGAAGTCATGGACTCTGTAAGCAGCTCAATTTCCGGAATTACCATGGTCCTTTTAATCATAGCTGGTGCCGGGGCATTAAAGCAGGTCTTAATTGACAGTGGTGTAAGTGATTATATTGCCAACTTGCTGAAAGGATCCACAATTTCTCCTTTATTATTAGCGTGGTTCATAGCCACAATAATTCGGGTTTGTGTTGGATCTGCCACCGTGGCGGGATTAACCGCTGCGGGAATAGTATTACCAATGGCTACCAGCCCTGGTGTTAATGCAGAATTAATGGTGCTGGCAATTGGATCGGGAAGCTTAATGTTATCCCATGTCAATGATGGGGGGTTCTGGCTGTTTAAAGAATATTTTAATTTGTCTGTTAAAGATACCCTTAGAACCTGGACAGTCATGGAAACCACCGTTGGAGTTATGGGACTTATCGGCGTATTACTCTTAAACACATTTATTTAAAACAAGGATATGAACAAATTACCATCACAAAGAATAGCTACTTTAGGGCTGAAACTCCCCCCGGCTCCTCCACCGGCCGGGCTATATAAGCCCATCCTCGTGGTTGACAACTTTCTTTATGTTTCAGGACAGGGACCAATGAAGTCAGATGGAGAATACATCACCGGCAGGGTTGGCGAAGATCTTAACCTGGGACAGGGCAAACTTGCTGCAGAACAGGTTGGTTTAACTATGTTGTCTACAATACAAACTCATTTTGGAGATATAGACAGGATTCTTCAGGTGGTTAAGGTATTGGGAATGGTCAATTCTACACCCGATTTTGGACAGCACCCACTGGTCATCAATGGTTTTAGTGAGTTAATGGCTGATGTTTTTGGAACAGACAATGGAGTGGGTGTCCGAAGTGCTGTGGGTATGATGCTCCCTGGAAATATTCCCGTGGAAATTGAAGCCATGTTTCAACTAAAATAAGGATTTTTAAGAATGCAGAATAAAAATTGGTACGAAATTGACCATCCTGAAGACGTTGTCTCACCATCACTTTTGGTTTTTCCTGAACGAATAGAAAAAAATATTGAATTAATGATCTCCATGATCGGTGATCCGGGCAGATTGCGCCCGCATATCAAAACTCATAAAACCGCTGAGATTATTAAAATGCAAATGGAACATGGTATCACCAAATTTAAATGTGCGACTATTGCTGAAGCAGAACTTCTGGGAAAATGCGGGGCTGCTGATATTCTATTGGCTTACCAACCTGTTGGAGCTAATTTAAACCGTTTTTTTAAACTTATAATTAAATATCCTAATTCATTGTTTTCTACTATTGTGGACAATACAACTACCACAGCACTCATTTCTGAAATGGCCGCTAGTAAGGAAGTTAGTATCCCATTATTTGTAGACCTTAACACAGGAATGAACAGAACCGGCATAGAACCAGATATGGGTGCTGTTGCATTATTTAAACAAATAGCAGATGACCCAAATTTAATTGCTCGTGGATTGCATGCCTATGACGGCCATATCAGAGATACTGATCCTTTATTACGCAAACAGGCATGTGATTCCGCTTTTGAATTAGTCATAAATCTGAAAAATACTATTGAAGCTTTGGATATTGAAGTAAAGACAATCGTCATAGGGGGGTCTCCTTCATTCCCAATACACGCTAAAAGAAATGATGTTGAGGCAAGTCCCGGCACCACATTACTTTGGGATGAACGCTATGGAACTTCTTTTAGGGATATGCCATTTTTACATGCTGCGGTTTTATTCACCAGGATTATTAGTAAACCCAAAAAAGGTGTGATCTGTTTAGATTTGGGACATAAAGCCATCGCTCCCGAAATGGATTTTCCCAGGGTAAAAATCTTTGGACTGGAAGATGCCGAGCAAATAGGGCAAAGTGAGGAGCATCTGGTGCTGAAATATGACAAAAGTGAAACCGTAAAAATTGGTGACTTTTTTTATGCAATTCCAATGCATATTTGCCCTACCGTGGCCAAATACTCCAAAATCCTAACTATTGAAAACAGACAAGTCAACGGGGCATGGAAGATTGCAGCAAGAGATTATCAATTGGAAATATAAAAAATACCTATGTTTATTTTTGACGCGCATCTTGATTTGGCAATGAACGCCATGGAATGGAACAGGGATCTTACCTGGACCGTAAAGGATATTAGGGCTAAAGAGATGGGGATGACCGATAAACCCGACAGGGGTAAAAACACGGTTTCCCTGGATGCCATGCGAAAGGGGAATATTGGGATTTGTATGGCTACCCAAATTGCAAGATTCGTTAAAAAAGAAAATGAACTTCCCGGATGGAATTCTCCCTATCAGGCCTGGGCGCAAACGCAAGGGCAACTTGCCTGGTATAAAGCCATGGAAACTCTGGGAGAAATGACCCAGATTAGTGACATAAAGGAACTGGACGACCACCTGGACGTATGGAATTCATCTGCTCAACCCAAAGAAAAACCTATAGGATACATTTTAAGTCTCGAAGGAGCCGACTCTATAATTACTATTGAACACCTTGAAAAAAGCTATGAACAGGGTTTGCGCGCTATAGGTCCTGCACACTATGGTCCCGGGACCTATGCGCATGGTACAAATTCTATTGGGGGTATTGGCCAAAAAGGCAAAGCCCTTTTAAAAGAGGTTGCCCGATTAAATATTATTCTGGATACCACCCATTTGTGTGATGAGAGCTTTTGGGAAACATTGAAGGTATACCAAGGGCCACTTTGGGCCAGTCATAATAATTGCAGGGCCCTGGTAGACCATAATAGGCAGTTTTCAGATGAACAACTTATTGAACTTTTTGCCAGGGATGCTGTAATTGGCGTTCCCCTTGACGCATGGATGATGGTGCCCGGCTGGGTTCGAGGTAAATCCACCCCGGAAGCTATGGGCGTAACCTTAGAAACAATGGCAGATCATATAGACCATATTTGTCAACTAGCCGGGAACGCACTTCATGTAGGAATTGGTACCGACCTTGATGGTGGATTTGGCCAAGAACAAAGTCCGTCTGATCTTGATACGATTGCAGATTTACAAAAACTCCCTGACATACTTAAGAAAAGGGGCTATACCCAAACAGACATTGCAAATATCATGCATCAGAATTTTATAGACTTTCTAAGAAACACCTGGAGCTAATCATAAAAAAATCCTCCCTGTAATTTGGAAGGATTTTGTTCAAATACTATATTTCCTAACTAAAATTTAACGAACCTTTCTCACTAAAGTAGCCATGGTTACCGACTTAAGGTCCCTAAGCTTGTCCATTTCCTGATATGCCTTTTGCTGCGCGTCTGTTGCGGGTCCCATACCAGCTCCATTAAAAAATTGATCATAACCCGTAAACATATCCACGGTAATATGGCTTGCATAAGCCTCAGTTGCATAACCCAGCATATTCCTCAATAACCCCCAATTTGCACGGCCACCAGAGTCAACATCGCCTTGATGATATGGTTTAAAAACTTCAGATTCCATTTTTTCATAGGCCCCGGACTCCCCTGGTTTTGCCTTCATAAAATTGATAACAGCCAAAGTGCCAATGGGCATATCAAAATTATCATTGGTCTTATCAATTTCTTGAAGGAAAACCCTATGTGTGAGATCCCGACTTTTTGCAGTCATTTCCATTTTTTTGTTACTTTCCTCATCAGATAGATTGGGATAAGCACCATTCCAGGCTTTCATAAAATCTCCCCCATCCATCATTTTAACGGGGTCATTATACAGACTTACTGTCATAAATTGTGCCCCCTGCTCTTGTCCGCTCGGCTCAAGACGCCAGAGGTCCCAGCCAATACAATCCCCATTTTTAACTCTTTGTACATGAACTTTTTCCCAAAATTCTTCGGTTTCTGCATAGGCAGCACCCATGCCTTCGTCGACATGCATAAATTCGAATAAAAGATAGAGCGGTTTCTCATCCTGTCCAATCGCCATGGTAGTGATCAAAGTCATCACCATAATCATAATTAATTTTTTCATCTTATTGAATATTAAAGGTTTAATACTCAATTAAAGAATAGAATATGGCAATATCAAGTGCATTAGGACGAATACAGCTTAAATATGTCCCAAGTAGTCAATCTGTTTATCCGGGATATGAAAATAGCCTTTAAATAATAATCTTTTGCTCCCTAAGGAAGGTATCCAGGCTATCAGCTATATCAAAACATCTGCTTACATTACTCACCCCATTGCAGAATCTTGAATCTAGTTGATGAGCCTCACATTCAAAGCCTGATAAATTTACTTTTTCAAAATCCTGGTTCAGGGTTTTGCACTTTTCATAAAGATCATCAACTGGCACACCGTTGCCCGGTTCAACGCCATTTTCGGCTAGAAAACCCCTGAGATAGTTCTCAATGGCAATATGCGAATTCTGGCAGACCATAAAAGATACGACGTCCTCGGCAGGCCGGCATAATTCTTCATTGGCTTCTTTCAGTTTCTGAATAGCAGTTTCATAAAGTCTTTTTGCTTTATCTTCCATAAACTGTGATTAATTCTAATTATCTATTGCTATTGCTTTTTATATTCTAATGTTTTTTGATGAATGAAATAATTACATATTTCTAAACAACTCAAGTCTTTCCCATTTGGTCTCTACCTCTTCCTGAGCCTGTTTCAAGAGTTCTGCACCTAACTCTGCATCTTCTTTTACTACCCTTGTAAAACGGGTCTCGTTGTACATAAAATCAGAAAGTGGAGCAGTTGGTTCTTTTGAATCCAGTCTGAACTTTTTCCCTTTTGGTTTAGAGGGATCAAATCTAAATAGAGGCCAATATCCTGTTTCAACAGCTTTTTGCTGTTGCGTTGCGCCATCTTTTAAATCATATCCGTGTTCACCACAATGTGAATAAGCTACAATCAATGATGGACCAGGATATGCCGCTGCCTCTTCAATAGCTTTGAGCGTTTGCAGGTCCTTGGCCCCCATGGCCACCTGAGCCACATAGACATTTCCATAAGATATAGCCTGAAGTGCCAGACTTTTTTTACCAGTACGCTTACCGGAAACTGAGAATTTAGCACTTGCCCCTAACGGGGTTGCTTTTGAAGTTTGTCCCCCCGTATTGGAGTATACTTCTGTATCCAGAACCATAATATTTATATCTTCCCCGGAAGCTAAAACATGATCTACGCCTCCAAATCCTATGTCGTAAGCCCATCCATCGCCACCAAGTATCCAAACTGCCTTTTTACGGAGATATTCTGTAAGCTGACTTAGTTTTACAGCATCGGGATTATCTTTTTTCTTTGATAATATTTCCTGTAATTTATCAAGATCGGTAAATTTCTGGCTTTGTTGTGCCTCCGTTTCTTCCGGATTGGTTAGAATCGATTCTGTCAATTCGGCACCAACCACATTTTTAAGATGCTTTAATAAATTAATCGCAATTTCCTGTTTCTTGGTTAAAGCCAGTTTCATTCCAAAACCAAACTCGGCATTGTCTTCAAACAAGGAATTTGCCCAGGCAGGACCTCTTCCTTCCTTATTGGTTTTATAAGGTGTTGTAGGAAGATTACCACCATATATTGATGAACATCCCGTTGCGTTTGCAATAAGAATGCTATCGCCATATAATTGGGTAAGCATTTTTATATATGGGGTTTCACCACAGCCCGAGCAAGCACCAGAAAATTCAAATAGCGGTTCTAAAAACTGGGAACCTTTAACATTGGTAATTTGCAAGGCCGTTCTGTCATAATCCGGCATATTGATAAAATAATCCCAGTTTGCGTTTTCCACCTCATCAAAATCGAGTTTCTTCCTCATATTGATGGCTTTGAAATTCTCAATTTCCTTGCTTTCCGCCGGACAAACAGCTACGCATAGGTCACACCCCGTACAATCCTCGGGCGAAACTTGCAGTACATAAGACTCTGTTTCCGCGGTAAATGGCCTTCCCTTAGCAGGAACTGATTTCAAACTACCGGGAGCATTTTCCATAACTTCATTAGGGACAACTTTAGCTCTAATCGCGGCATGCGGGCAAATAGCCACACACTTATTACATTGCGTACAAAGTACTTCATCATCCCATATAGGAATAAAATTAGCTATCCCGCTCTTCTCATATTGGGTAGTACCGGTTGGGAAGGTACCATCTACCGGAAAAGCACTGACTGGCAATTCGTCTCCATGCCCCCCTAATATCTTTTCAAGCACATTCTTAACAAAACCATCTGGTGCATTAGTCATTGCGGAAAGCAACCCTTTCTCACTGCTCACTTCTTTTGGGTAATCTACCTGAAATAAATTTTCAAGTGATTTGTCTACGGCATTAAAGTTCATTTGAACAACCGCATCCCCTTTGTGGGTATATGATTTCACGATTGCATCCTTTATTTTTTGAATTGCCTCGTCCTTGGGCAGGATACCTGATATTGCAAAGAAACATGTTTGGAGAACAGTATTCGTCCTCTTTCCAAGATTCGCATCATGGGCCACTTTGGTGGCATCCACAACATAGAATTTTGCTTCTTTTTCTATGATCCCCTTTTGCATCTTTTTGGGCAGTTTGTCCCAAATTTCATCTTTAGAAAATGGAGAATTTAACAAGAAGGTTCCCCCTTGTTTCAAATCGGCGAGCATATCATATCTTTCAATAAAATTGAATTGATGACTCGCAATAAAATCAGCTTTATCAATCAAATAGGAAGAATAAATTGGTTCAGGACCAAATCGCAAATGGGAAATAGTTTGCGCTCCTGCTTTTTTGGAATCGTAAACAAAATATCCCTGTACATAATTATCGGTCGTATCACCAATTATTTTAATTGAGTTTTTGTTCGCACCAACAGTACCGTCAGATCCCAGTCCGTAGAACATACAATTGATAGTTGTGCTTCTCACTTTAAAATCAGCATCGGAATCCAGGCTTGTATGCGAAATATCATCATTTATACCTACCGTAAAATGATTTTTAGGTTTCTCCTTGGTGAGCTCATTAAAAACCCCGCTGACCATCTGAGGTGTGAACTCCTTAGATGACAAACCATATCTGCCACCAACAACAGCTATATTTCTATCGCTCTCTGCAAGGGAAGTTATTACATCCTGATACAAAGGTTCCCCTGTACTTCCCGGTTCTTTTGTTCTGTCGAGAACTGCAATTTTCTTAACGGAATTAGGCAGACTATCTATAAAATGAGAAACAGAAAATGGTCTGTATAATCGAACAAATACCACCCCAACTTTCTCATCATTATTTACCATGGCTTCAACGGCTTCCCGCACTGCACCTTGACCAGATCCCATAATTACGATAACACGCTCGGCCTCAGGATGCCCTAAATAATAAAACAGGCTATACCTTCTGCCAGTATGTTTGTAAAAATCATCCATTACTTCCTGTACAACGCCGGGCACTTTCTCATAGAAAGGATTTGATGCTTCCCTGGCCTGGAAAAAGACATCAGGATTCTGAGATGTTCCTCTTATAACAGGATGATCCGGATCCAACGACCTTTTTTTATGTTCCATGATCTTATCCTCAGGCATCATTGCTTTAATGATATCATCTGGTATTGCATCAATCTTGGAAATTTCATGTGAAGTCCTAAAACCATCGAATACGTTTAAAAAAGGAATTCTTGTGTGTAAAGAAGCTACTTGTGATATTAATGCGAAGTCCATGGCTTCCTGCACTGATCCACCCATCAACATGGAAAAACCTGTTTGTCTTGTTGCCATAACATCTGAGTGATCACCAAATATAGAGAGTGCATGCGTTGCGACTGTTCTAGCTGCCACATGAATCACGGAAGGCAATAATTCCCCGGCAATTTTATACATATTAGGAATCATCAGAAGCAAGCCCTGCGAAGCAGTAAAGGTTGTGGTTAGTGCACCCGCCTGTAAAGAACCATGTACAGCTCCCGCCGCACCGCCTTCACTCTGCATTTCAACTATCCGGGGTACATTCCCCCAAATATTTTCTTGCCCTTGAGAACTATAGACATCTACGTGCTCTCCCATCGGTGATGCGGGAGTTATGGGATAAATTGCACATACTTCATTGGTTTTATGGGCTATCCTGGCAACTGCCTCATTAGCATCGCAAATCAGTTTTGGAAATTTTTTCTTCATGATGATATTATTAATACGAAAAAAGCATTCTTAGAAAAATATAAACCTAATACTCCACTGTCTATATTCCATCAAATGCAAGTTCTACACGTTTTACATTTCGGATAAAAATAGGACCATTATTACAGGCATACTATGACAAATGTCAGTTAATATTGCGCTAAAAGTCATTTGGGATTTAGGGTTCTGCAGCTTTTTCAAAAAGCAGTAGTTGAATTATACGCACAGTCCGTACACTACACAAAATAATGCACCCTAATGAATGCCATTAGGGTACATGATGGAAATTAAATTTGTTCTGGAAGCTTATTCGCCGTGCATCCAGACTTTCTTAGCCAATAGTTCTTCCTCTGTTTCAACGTGGTCCTCATCGGGCACGCAGCAATCTACCGGGCAAACAGAAGCGCATTGAGGTTCTTCGTGAAAGCCTTTACATTCTGTACATTTATCCGTAACTATAAAATAGAACTCGTCTGAAACAGGCTCGTTTTCTGCATCGGCATCAACTTCTTCTCCTGCAGGTGTGGTAACCATCCCGCTTAACGATGTTTCATCAGAATATGACCATTCCTGATCTGGTTCATAAATCGCGTTATTTGGACATTCGGATACGCATGCATCGCAATTAATGCATTCGTCTGTAATGATAATAGCCATAATAATATGTTTTTGAAATAATTGTGCGTAAATTTAATGTACAACAAATAGCTATCTAATGATAAAAGTCATATTTCTTTCTAAACGTCCAATTTATATTTGGCAGCGATACTTTCTATCAGATAGCATTTAAGTTAAAAATAAGCAAAAAATAAATAAGTAACAGATGATTGCCGAAGATACAAAACAAACGCAGGAAACACTTGAAGCTGTAATAGTAAGGTTTGTTGGTGATTCAGGAGACGGAATGCAATTAACCGGATCTCAATTTTCCGACACATCTGCGATGTTTGGCAATGATATTGCCACATTCCCGAATTATCCTGCTGAGATTAGAGCTCCTCAAGGTAGCCTTTATGGCGTTTCGGGGTTTCAGGTTCATATTGGAAGTGTTGAGATAAGTACCCCTGGGGAAAACGTAGACCTTTTAGTGGCCATGAATCCGGCCGGGTTAAAGACTAACTTACATGCCCTGAAGCCCGGACATTCTGTAATCGTGGATACTGATGCGTTCTCTAAAAAGAATTTGGAAAAGGCCCAGTACGAATCCAACCCACTGGAAGATGGAAGTCTGGAAAACTATCAGGTGATAGAAGTAAGTATGACCTCGCTCACGAAAGAAGCTCTAAAAGAGGTTGAAGGACTGGACAATAAAAGTATTACAAGGAGTAAGAATATGTTTGCTCTGGGAATGGTATACTGGATGTACAATAGGTCCACGGATCATACTATTGATTTTTTCAATAAAAAATTTAAAGCTAAACCAGCATTAATTGAAGCTAACACCAAGGTATTAAATGCAGGTTTTTTCTTTGCGGAAACCCTTGAATTAATACCCAATTCCTATACCGTTGCCCCGGCTAAAATGGCAGCAGGAACTTATAGAATTGTGATGGGAAACACGGCTACTGCCTGGGGCTTTTTGGCAGCAGCTGAAAAATCCGGATTGGAACTATTTTTGGGTTCCTATCCCATTACTCCTGCTTCTGATATTCTACATGAATTGGTAAAACATAAACACTTTGGAGTTAAAGCCTTGCAAGCAGAGGATGAAATTGCCGGAATAACATCTGCAATTGGTGCTGCCTTTGCCGGGGATTTGGCCATAACTACGACCTCAGGACCCGGTTTAGCGTTAAAAGGAGAGGCCCTTGGTCTGGCGATGATACTGGAATTGCCCCTGGTAGTCGTTGATGTTCAAAGAGGAGGACCATCCACAGGTTTGCCTACTAAAACTGAACAGTCAGATTTACTGCAAGCTTTGTATGGCAGAAATGGGGAAAGTCCGGTTATTATTTTAGCAGCCAGTACGCCATCTAATTGCTTTAATTATGCCTATGAAGCTGCCAGGCTGGCAATTGAACATATGACGCCCGTAATCCTTTTGACAGACGGCTATATTGCTAATGGTTCTGCTCCATGGAAAATACAATCGGTGTCCGACATGCCGGAAATAAAAACCAGGGTAATTAAAGAAGCTAAGGAAACATGGAATCCTTATGACAGGGATAGTGAATCTCTGGCACGCGACTGGGCAATTCCCGGAACATTGGGATTAGAGCACCGGGTTGGAGGCCTAGAAAAAGATAAAGTGACCGGACAGGTATCTTATGATCCTGAAAATCACGAACATATGACTAAAGTGAGGGCTGAGAAAGTTAAAAGAGTTGAAAATTATATTCCAAAACTTAAAACAACGTTCGCCGATGAAGGTGATTTACTCGTAATAGGATGGGGCGGCACTTATGGTACCTTATATTCATCTGTAAAAGAACTTAAACAGGAAGGGTATACTTCAATTGGACTTGCACACTTTAATTATATCAATCCTTTACCTAAAAACACTGAGGAGGTCTTGAAAAGATTTAAAAACATCATTGTTTGTGAATTAAATACAGGTCAATTTGCATCGGTATTAAGAATGAATTTTCATGGCATTGAGTTTTTGCAGTACAATAAGGTGCAAGGACTGCCATTTGGCAATACAGAACTTAAAGAACAATTTAAGAAAATATTGAAATAGAAATGGAGACAACAGCAACACCAAAATATACTTTTAAAGATTTTGCCAGTGACCAGGAAGTCAGGTGGTGCCCGGGCTGTGATGATTATGTCATTCTGCGTTCAATGCAAAAGGCACTCCCCGAAATGGGGCTCAAAAAGGAAGATGTAGTATTTATTTCTGGTATAGGATGCTCTTCCCGTTTTCCTTATTATATGGACACCTATGGTATGCACAGTATTCACGGCAGAGCCCCTGCAATTGCTTCCGGGGTTAAACTGGCCAACCCTGATCTAAGCGTATGGGTAATTACAGGTGATGGCGATTCCATGGCTATTGGAGGTAATCATTTTATTCATGTTCTACGCCGAAACCTGGATTTAAATATTGTCCTCTTTAACAATGAAATTTATGGTTTAACCAAAGGACAATTCTCTCCAACTTCCCTGGTTGGACAAAAAACGAAATCTTCTCCATATGGAAATACGCAACCTCCCTTTTTACCCGGGGAATTAGCTATTGGGTCAAAAGCCCGTTTTTTCGCCAGAATTGGAGGGAATACGCCTAAAGAAATGACGGACATTTTTATAAAATCGGAAAAATTCAAAGGGACTTCCTTAATTGAAGTCCTTCAAAATTGTCCTATTTTCAATGATGGATGTTTTGCGAAATACACAGATAAGGCCGTACGTGAAGACAAACAATGCTTTGTTGAACACGGAAAACCAATGATATTTGGTAAAGAAAGAAATAAAGGCTTGGTTTTAAAAGGCTTAAAACTAGAGGTAGTTACCCTGGGAGAAAACGGCGTTACCGAGCAGGATCTTTTGGTCCATGATGCCGAAGAACAGGATCCCACTTTGCACCAAATGCTGGTAAGGTCTGAGTATCCTCTGATAACCGGTATTATAAGAAGTTTTCCGGATGTTACCTTTGAAGAACGCGTTGATGAGTTGACAGCTGCAGTTAAAGCTGATTCCACTTTTTCAAAAACGGATGATTTGTTTTTCTCCGGGGAAACCTATGAAGTTAAATAAGATAATCTAGCGTATGGGGTCAGAAGCCATTATTGTATTTTTTCTCGCTGGAATTGTCCTGGTTGCCGGGGCGAATTTTCTATCCAATCTAATTTCACATAAGTCGGACAACCCTCAAAAACGAGAACCTTATGAGAGTGGGATGACCACCATTGGACCAACGTGGGTTCAGTTTAAAGTTGGTTACTATTTATTCGCAATCCTATTTTTAATTTTTGATGTGGAAGTTGCTTTTTTGGTTCCATGGGCCGTAGTGTTCAAAGGAATTGGAGCTGTTGCCTTTATTGAAATATTCATCTTCCTTGTTATTTTAGGTTTAGGCCTGTTATATGCATGGAAAAAAGGAGCATTAAGATGGGAATAGATAAAAAAAATGAAGCTATGGGTCAACCAGGTAAAGTTCCTGAAGACTTTCCGGGAAAAGTAATCCCGGCAGGTAACGGTGCTAATGTAATTGTTACCTCATTAGATAAAATAATTAATTGGGGAAGATCTAATTCCCTTTGGTCTCTATATTTTGGAACAAGTTGTTGCGCTATTGAAATGATGCAGACGGGTGCAGCACGGCATGATTACTCCAGGTTTGGTTTCGAAGTTGCCAGACCTTCCCCTAGGCAAGCAGATTTAATAATAATTGCGGGTACAATCGTCAATAAAATGGCCCCAGTACTTAGGCGGTTATACGATCAAATGGCCGAACCAAGATATGTAATTGCAATGGGAGCCTGTGCAATTTCCGGAGGTCCCTTTTTTTATAATACGTATTCAGTAGTTAAAGGGGCAGACCACGTAATACCTGTTGATGTCTATGTGCCTGGTTGTCCGCCCAGGCCAGAAGCATTATTAGAAGGTATGTTGATGCTTCAGGATAAAATAAGGACGGAAAACATGAAACATAAAAAGAATCCTATTGAAGGGTTTGATGAAGGTTTATAAACAAAATAGATGACTAACCAAAGTTTACAGGAATTAATAGGCAGTTGGAGCCCAAATCTAGAATTTAATGAAGAAGGCTCCCAATATCTGAATGTCTCTGTTCCCCCGGAAGAATTGCATGCCATTATGTTGAACCTAAAACAGAATGAACAAACCAGCCTTGATTATTTATTTTGTTTGAGTGGTGTGGATTGGGGAGAAGAATTAGGTGTTGTATATCATTTGGAATCCACGGAATTCAGACACAGTCTTGTTGTAAAAACACAAACTTCAGATAGAGAAAATCCAATTTTAGACTCGGTCTATGATATTTGGGCCACAGCTGAATTTCATGAGCGAGAAGTATTTGATTTTTTCGGGATTAGGTTTTCAAATCACCCTAATCTTAAACGCCTCTTCTTGACGGACGAATGGGAAGGATTCCCATTGCGGAAAGATTATGAAGACAACATAAATATGATTATCAAATAATCGGCTATGGAGACAACCACCCTTAATAGTAACTTTAAATCTGAAGAATACTTCATAAACATGGGGCCACAACACCCTGCAACACATGGAGTACTGCGACTATTGCTTACCATAGATGGGGAAATCATAAAGAAAGTAGAACCAGATCTTGGTTACATCCATCGCTCAATTGAAAAGATGTGTGAAAGGGATAGTTACCAGCAAATAGTTCATCTTACGGATAGAATGGATTACTTGTCGGCTAACATAAATAATGAAGCAGTTTGTCTTACAGTGGAAAACGCTTTGCAGCTGGAAATACCGGATCGGGTAAAAGTAATTAGAACAATCATTGGAGAACTTACCAGAATATCTTCACATTGCTTATGGTGGGGTGTTATGGGTATGGATGTAGGAGCCTTAACCACCTATTTTTATGGATTCAGGGACCGTGAACTTCTCAATGATATTTTTGAAGAAACTTGCGGTGCCCGTCTAACGATGAATTACAATGTGCCCGGCGGACTGATGTTTGATATCCACCCTAATTTTGTAAAGCGGGTAAAAGACTTTATAGCGCATTTTAAAACCAAACTGCCGGAATATGACCGACTTCTGACAGACAATATTATTTTTCAAAAAAGAACCAAAGGGGTAGGAATTCTGAGCAAAGAGGATGCCATATCCTTTGGAGCATCAGGTCCCGTTGGGAGGGCTTCAGGCTATTCCTGTGATGTAAGGAAACACCATCCCTATAGTGCCCTGGATAAGGTAACATTTAATGAAGCCTTGAAAACCGAAGGGGATACCTTTGCGCGTTATTCGGTAAGAATTCAGGAAATGTGGGAATCCCTTTCCATTGTTGAACAATTAATTGACAACATTCCTGAAGGAGAACACAGAGTTACCACAAAAGCTGTAATAAAATTACCAAAGGGAGAATTTTACCAAAAAGTGGAAACAGCCAGAGGTGAATTAGGGGTCTATATAATAAGTACAGGTACGAAAAGTCCTTATCGACTTAAATTCAGATCTCCCGGATTTTCAAACCTGTCTTTACTGAACCATATTGCCGTGGGTGGTAAAATAGGTGACCTGGTTGCGACAATGGCAACATTAGATCTGGTAATACCGGATATAGATCGATAAAAGAGGATTATGAATAGTGCACTAAGTATCACAAAAAATATTCACGACTGGCTCTACGAAATTATGCCCGAGGGAGTAGCCAATATTGTGGAGATGGTATTGATAGCCCTTGTCTATCTGGGGATCTTTGCAATAGCCGGATTATTTCTCGTATTACTGGAAAGGAGAGTTGCCGCGTGGTTTCAACTAAGGATTGGTCCAAACAGAGTAGGATTTAAAGGCCTGTTACAAACAATGGCCGACGCTATTAAACTTCTTTCCAAAGAATTAACTGGGACTGAAAAAGCAGATAAATTGCTCTACAATTTAGCTCCCTATTTTGTTATTATTTCTTCTTTAATGGCCTTGAGTGTCTTTCCTTTTACAAGGGAATTCCAGGCTTTTGATATCAATATCGGTATCTTTTTCCTAATTGCTATTTCCTCAATAGGCGTCATAGGAATATTGTTAGGCGGATGGAGTAGCAATAATAAGTTTGCGATGATCGGGGCAATGCGGAGTGGAGTTCAAACTATCAGTTATGAACTATCTATAGGTTTATCACTGCTTACCATGGTAATAATAACAGGCAGTTTACAACTTTCAGAAATTGTTGAGGTACAAAAATCGGGTTGGTTAATTGTACAGGGCCATATTCCGGCCGTTATAGCCTTTATGATTTATATGATTGCGGGTACTGCTGAAACTAATAGGGCTCCATTTGATATGGTTGAAGCCGAATCTGAACTTGGAGCTGGTTTTCACACGGAATATTCAGGAATGAAGTTTGCCTATTTCTTTTTAGCAGAATTCATTAATATGTTCATTATTGCTGCAATTGCCACTACTGTGTTTTTTGGTGCCTGGTTGTCTCCATTTGGAATAACAGAATCCATTCCCGTTTTAGGCGTATTCTGGTTTTTACTTAAAACCCTTATCCTGGTTTTTTTAATGATGTGGTTTCGCTGGACGTTCCCCAGGTTAAGAGTAGATCAACTACTTACTCTGGAATGGAAATATTTATTACCCATAAACCTTGTAAATATTGTAATAATGGCCTTACTGGTTTGGCACAATTTAACAATTAGTTTTTAAGATTATGAGCTACTTTTCAGATATCTATAATGGCATAAAAACCTTACTTACCGGCATGAGTGTTACCGGGAAGTATTTCTTAACATCGAGGAAAGGTGCTATTACCCAACAATATCCGGATAACAGGGAAACGCTTAAAATGTTTGATCGTTTTCGCGGTGAGGTGATAATGCCACATGATGAAAATAATGAACATCGATGTACAGGGTGTCAAAAATGTGAAATAGCCTGCCCTAATGGAACCATCGAAATCATTTGGGATAGAGGTATAGATGAGAATACCGGTAAAAAGAAAAAGAAAATCGATCAGTTTGTATATCATTTGAGCATGTGTACCATGTGTGGTCTATGCATAGATGTCTGCCCTACCGATGCTATAGAATGGGGTCAGAATTTTGAAAATTCGGTATACGACCGAACAGCTTTAACAAGAGTTTTAAACAATCCGGGATCGAAGTTACAGGCCGGTGTAGAAGATTAAATATGGAAAGAATTATTTTTTATTGTCTGGCAGCAGTCATAATTGTATTTGCGATTGCTTCCGTTACGAGCCGAAAAATGCTTCGATCTGTAATTTACCTTTCCTTTGTCCTGATCAGTATAGCAGGAATTTTCTTTTTAATAGATTATAATTTTCTGGCCGCAATTCAGCTAACAGTATATGCTGGTGGAATTGTTGTCCTGATTATTTTTTCTGTACTCCTGGTTCATCACATCGAAATGGAGTTGGAAATGGCCAAAACATCTCAAAAAATTTTGACTGCCATAGGATGTTTAACTGGTTTGAGTGTTTTCTTAACAGCCATATATTCCTTTGAGTTTAATGAGATAAACAATTCTCTCACGACCACAACAGAAGACATTGGTACCGGATTATTAAGCTACAAAGCAGGCGGATTTATATTGCCATTCGAAGTAATTAGTGTGCTTTTGTTGGCAGCAATGATTGGAGCAATAGTAATTGCCAAAGGGAAAAAATTAACCGAGAAAAATAATGATCCACAATGATAGAAGGAATAAGCATTTATGAAATTCTTACCATAACTTCTATACTGTTTTTTATAGGCGTATATGGCTTTATCACCAGAACTAATCTGATATCTATTTTGATTTCTGTGGAATTGATACTAAACGCCTCGGTGGTAAACTTCGTAATCATCAATAAATATTTGTTTCCGGAAGTTTTGCAAGGCGTCTATTTTTCAATTTTTATTATTGCCGTGGCAGCTGCAGAAACTGCTCTTGCGGTTTCTATAATTATTAGTCTTTACAGGCAGATTAGCTCAGTAGATGTCAAGGAAATTGAAACCATGAAATACTAACACGACCGAGTATGAATTTGAACTATGTCATTTTAATTCCCTTAATACCCCTGGCGGTGTTTTTGATTCTCGGACTTTTTTACAATCGAATAAAACCTGCTATCTCGGGATATATAGGTGTTTTAGGCTTAGTTATCTCCACCGGTTTATCCTTGTATTCGGCATATCAGTACTTCATTGTAATCGGAAAAACAGAAGGGATTTATCAAACTCTAGTGGAGAAAACAGTTTGGATGAACTTTGCTGAAACCCTTCATATTGATATGGGAATTCTTGTAGATCCCATTTCGGTCATGATGCTGATTGTTGTTTCTGTAGTTTCTTTAATGGTCCATATATATAGCAGGGGATATATGAAGGGAGATCCGGGCTACACCAAATACTTCGCTTTTTTATCTCTGTTCACATTTTCCATGTATGGCCTGGTCCTGGCAACCAATTTATTTCAAATCTATATCTTCTGGGAGCTCGTTGGTGTATCCTCATATTTATTAATAGGTTATTACTATACCAAGGAATCTGCCGTTGCGGCGGCTAAAAAGGCCTTTATTGTTACTCGTTTCGCAGATTTGGGTTTTCTAATTGGAATCCTGATTATTGGTTACTACACCGGTACATTTGATTTTGAAACTCTGAATAATCCTGAAGGAGCAAGTATTTTAAACTGGGCTTCATCTTCGTTTATGGGATTATCCATGTTAACCTGGGCCCTTATCCTGATCTTTATTGGCGGGGCAGGAAAATCTGCCATGTTTCCATTACATATTTGGTTACCCGATGCAATGGAAGGACCCACTCCGGTTTCGGCATTGATTCATGCCGCAACCATGGTTGTCGCAGGTGTTTATCTCGTTGCTCGTCTCTTCCCCATGTACTATTTTGTTGAGGAAGGCTACGCATTGAACATTGTAGCTTTCGTAGGTGCTTTTACCGCCCTTTTTGCAGCTGTAATCGCCATTACACAAACAGATATAAAAAGGGTACTGGCATTTTCAACAATGTCGCAATTAGGCTATATGATGATGTCACTGGGAGTCTCAGGATATGAAGGTCATGAAGGTTTGGGTTATATGGCATCTATGTTCCACCTTTTTACGCATGCCATGTTTAAAGCATTGTTATTTTTATGCGCAGGTTCGGTAATACATGCTATTCATAGTAATTTCTTAAAAGATATGGGAGGGTTGCGAAAATACATGCCCATAACAAATATTACGTTTTTAATAGCCGCTTTGGCCATAGCCGGAATACCGCCATTGGCAGGTTTTTGGAGTAAGGATGAAATTCTTGTAGCTGCTTTTGAACACAGTAAATTCATATATATAATTGGTCTATTTGTAGCCGGACTTACCGCATTTTACATTTTTAGAATCTATTTTGGGATATTTTGGGGAAAAGAAGGTAATTATCAACAAAAGCCTCATGAATCTCCGGGGTCAATGACCGCACCGCTCCTAGTATTAGCTTTTTTAAGTATAGCTGTTGGGTTTATTCCGTTTAGTGAATTCATCAGCCCGGATAAAGCAGGGTTTGAAACTCATATCAATTATCCATTAGCGGCCATAGCAGTAATTGCAGCACTGATTGGAATTGCTCTTTCGTGGCTATTTTATAAAAAGGAAAATACACTCGCCGATCAATTTGCAAATCGTTTAGGAGTGCTATTTACCTGGGCTTTTCATAAGTTCTATATGGATGAACTCTATCTTTTTGTCACTAAAAAAATACTATTCAATCTAATCGCAAGGTCTGCGGCGAGATTTGATAAAAAATATGTAGACGGGACAATGGTTGGAATAGGCAATCAAACCGTTAACACATCGGAGAAAATAAAAGGCTTACAGTCTGGTAAAGTTCAGGACTATGCCTTTGCTTTTATAGCCGGAGCTGTTATTCTTGCAATTTTATGCATCTATATATGGTCTTAATAAATGAATAATATGGATATCCTATCCCTTTTTATTGTAGTACCCGCCTTAACCGTTTTGGTTTTGATTTTTACCAAAAATCTAAAGCAAGCCCGAATTGTTGCCTTGGCAGGAAGTTTAGTACAGCTGGGCATGGCAATTAACCTTGTATTTTCTTACGTCAGAGAAAAAGAGGTAAACAATGCCATTATGGTCTTTACTAAAGATGTCATCTGGTTTAAAAACTTCAATATTCATTATAATATTGGCGTTGATGGTATTTCAGTTGCCTTGTTATTACTAACCGCAATTGTTGTATTGGCCGGGGTTTTTATTTCCTGGAAAATGGAAGATTTACCTAAGGAGTTCTTTATTTCACTAATTGTACTTTCCATTGGTGTTTACGGCTTCTTTATATCCATCGACCTCTTTACAATGTTCGTATTCTTTGAGATTGCGGTTATTCCAATGTACTTATTAATTGGTATCTGGGGTACCGGCCCGAAAGAGTTTTCTGCAATGAAGTTAACCTTGATGCTAATGGGTGCATCTGCAATTCTTTTGGTGGGGATATTGGGTATTTACTTTAATTCGAATTCAGACGGAGGTGCATTGACATTCAATATCCTGGAGATAGCGAAAGTGAACATTCCCTTTGAAGTTCAAAGATTGTTCTTCCCAATTACTTTTATCGGTTTTGCAGTAATAGGTGCATTATTTCCTTTCCATACCTGGTCTCCGGACGGTCATGCATCAGCACCAACCGCGGTTTCGATGTTACATGCCGGGGTACTTATGAAACTGGGAGGATATGGAGTTTTCAGGGTAGCTATTTTTTTATTGCCTGAAGGAGCTCTGCATTGGTCCTGGTTCTTTATTATTTTATCTGCATTTGGTGTAATCTATGGAGCCTTTGCGGCCATTAAGCAAACTGATTTGAAGTATATAAATGCCTATTCCTCCGTGAGCCATTTGGGGTTAGTCCTCTTCGCATTGCTCATGCTGAATAAAACAGCATGGAATGGCGCCATACTGCAATCGCTCTCACATGGTTTTATGACAGCTCTTTTCTTCGCTTTAATAGGAATGATATACGGGAGAACACATACCCGTGATGTCACCAAATTAGGAGGTTTGTTAAAAGTAATTCCTTTTATCTCTGCCGTTTATGTTATTGCCGGTTTAGCCTCCTTGGGTCTGCCCGGATTTAGCGGTTTTGTAGCCGAAATGAACATTTTCGTTGGTGCCTTCGAGCAGGAAGATATTTTCTATAGGATTGCAACCGTAATAGCCATTTCTGCAATTGTGGTAACCGCAGTATACATATTACGAGTGGTTGGTATTATGTTAATGGGACCAGTGAAAAATGATGCTTTTTTAAATCTTGAAAGGGTACGTTGGTACGAAAAACTGGGTATTTTGTTACTCTTATTACCAATAATTGCAATTGGCGTAGCGCCGTTATGGTTAAGTGAACTGATCCTACAAAGTCTGGATCCGTTTTTAAAAGGAGTGTTATAATTTGATTACTAAATAACCTAAAATGAATTTTAGCAACTTTTTATTAATGAGACAAGAAATTGCTTTACTGGCAATCATTCTGCTACTGCTTATCGCTGAGATTTTTATCCCCAAAAACAAAAAAGAAAGCATTATTCACCTTGCACTATTTTTATTTGGAATACATACTATTATAGGATTTTTTAATATTGATGAAAATAGTTTATTTGGCGGAATGTTTCGCACCAATAACCTCATTCATTTTTTCAAAAATATATTGAACCTGGGAGTTTTTATCCTCTTGCTGCAGTCTGCAGATTGGATAAAGGAAAAAATATTGAATCAGAATAAAGGTTCTGAATTCTTTATTTTATTGTTTTCCTCCTTGTTGGGTATCTACTTTATGATATCGGCAGGTGATTTTTTGATGTTCTATCTGGGGCTTGAATTATCCACATTGCCTGTGGCAGCCCTTGCAGCTTATGAAACTGCAAAAAGGATCTCGAGTGAATCAGGAATAAAATTAATCCTTTCGTCCGCACTGGCTTCCGGGGTTTCATTGTTCGGTATCTCCATGCTATATGCCACCAGCGGATCCATCTATTTCGATGAACTGTTACTCACCCTTAGCTCAAACCATTTATCACTACTAGGTATGGTATTGTTGTTTGCCGGAATAAGCTTCAAGATTTCGTTAGTTCCATTTCATTTTTGGACAGCAGACGTTTACGAAGGTGCACCTATTAGTATTGCGTCCTATCTATCAGTTATATCAAAAGGCGCCGCAGTTTTTATTTTAATGATCTTATTATTTACCGTATTACAACCCTTGGCTGACTTATGGGAAAAGATGATTTATTTCATTGCCATTGCAACGATGTTCATAGGTAATTTATTCGCATTAAGGCAGCAGAATATGAAGCGTTTCCTTGCATTTTCCTCTATTGCACAAGCAGGATTTATTCTACTGGGTTTAATAGCCGATTCACAATTAGGTACAGCTACCGTAGTCTATTTTGTACTGATCTACATATTTTCCAATTTAGCAGCCTTTGGGGTTGTACAGGCCATTTCCTTGCAAAGCGGTAAGGAGCGAATAAAGGATTACGAAGGTTTATACAGGACAAATCCTAATCTTAGTTTAGTGCTTATGCTCGCGCTATTTTCTTTAGCGGGTATCCCGCCGGTGGCAGGATTTTTTGGGAAATTTTTTCTCTTTACTGCTGCCGCTAGCGAAGGATACTACTTCCTCGTTTTCCTAGCTGTAGTAAATGTTACCATTTCATTGTATTATTATCTGCTGGTCGTAAGAGCTATGTTTCTAAGAAAAGGAGAAAATCCAATCCCTTTTTTCAGAAACAAAATTTATATGAGAATTGGATTGGTTATCACTGTAATTGGTATTTTGTTACTTGGTATATACAGCCCTTTATACGATTATATTTATGAATTAAGCAGTGTTTTTAATTAAAGGCTATGAGTTTAGGAGGCAAACATTTATTTGGTAGTATAGAAGATACAAGGGTGACATTTGTTGAAAAAAAAATAACTGCAGAACGCGTTGAATTTTTAAAAAAACTCCTGGAACATAACGGGTTTGAAGTTCTTATTCAGGAAGAAAAAAGGAAATCAGAAGAAGAACCGCAGTTGTATACCTTAGGCGTTACAGACATGGTCTTCAACCCTACGATATGGGTATACCAACGAAAACTTAAAACCTTTGACGGGCATAAGGTCACGCCTGATTACTGGAATCAACGTGCGGAAAATACACCCCCGCAGTATTGGAAAACACCGAAAGATCAATAACTGTTCATATCAAATAGGAGTATTTTTCACCAGGCTCAAAATCTGAATTTCATCGATTTTAACAGCAAATTAAGCGCCTATGGCAAGGTATTTGCTAACTTTACAGCGTAGAATCAAGGTGATGAAAAATCATTATTTACTTATATTATTTCTTTTTGCTTCTTTTTGCGTTAAGGCACAAACGGATTTTCCAAAAACCCAGCCTTTAAAAATAGAGGCGGATAAAAACTTGGATTTGAAGAACAGCCCCAATAATGGGACGGCTCTGAAAATGCCCTCATTGCTGGATTTTAATCCCAATGCAAGCATCAAAGAAACCAATTCTTCAAGAACAGTAAAAATGCTCCCCGAGAAGAAATTGAAACAAGCTGGTTTTGATTTGAAATTGGATACTAAAGTAGGAGAGCGTCAAAATGCCAACTCCAAGAAACACTTTGGTAATATGTATTTGGGTGATGTTAAAACTGGTGGAAAATTTATTGGCATAGTTTGTCGTGACCATGAATATGTTGATGGCGACCGCGTAAAGGTTTACGTAAATGGGGAAGTTGCTGAATACAACATTCTGCTTTCGAGCAGTTTTAAGGGACTAAATGTTGACCTTCAGGAAGGCTTTAACCGATTAGAATTCGAAGCCTTAAACCAGGGGTCTTCAGGGCCAAATACCGCACAAGTGAATGTATATGATGATAAAGGCGAGTTAATCCACTCTAACCAATGGCTCCTGTCTACGGGATCCAAAGCCTCTTTGATCGTTGTAAAATTCTAAAACTCACTCACCGGGATTATAGGTTGTCCTTGCTCTTTTAAGAACATCTTCTTTATAATAAGCTGCTTCTTTAAAATTAACTTTGGCATAAGGTAATGCCTGATCATCAAAATGAGGAGAATCGGGATCACCGCTCTGACCTCCTGCCAAAATTGTTTTGGCCTTCACTTTTGGCCCGAATTCTACAATGGCCACGAAACTATTTCCCCGCGTACCATAAATCTTTTTGGTATTATTGTGATATCGTGCTCCATATGCCGCCAATGCACCCCAACGTCCTGATGCAAAGCCAATGGGTATACTGGGTTTATTATCATCAAAGGCTTGTCTAATATCCCCGTTTAACCTCTGATACCTGTTAATTTCACCCCAGGGCATATTCCAACTCCCGAAATCATTCTCCAATTGTTTTAATACCTGCTTAAAAATAAATAAGCGTTCTTCCGGCGGAGAATCTGAACCAAAATATGACATCAATTCCATATCGCTCATCGGACTTGGTCGTTTTCCTTTTTTTCCATACAAAGTACCGTAGTAATGCGCCAGGGTCATGGCTACAGATTCTTCAGTAGTTCTATAATCCCAATTCCGAAGGATGGTTATAGCCTCTTCGAGTTCAGGAAATCCGGGTTCCAACTTATCACATGCGGAAACCAAACCAGGAATCAAGGCGGCGAAAGCTGGTAGATATGAATCGTGGGCCAGGGTAATAAGACTGTCTATGGTATACCCCGTCTTATTTTTTAATAAACTGATAGCGTGTATTCCCCGGAAATTTTCCCTGTCAACGGACATGTAATTGGGATAGTTTTTACGCTTTGGACTATATTCCAGAGATGCGGTAAAAGGCGTCGAATTACAATTTTGAATCCATCCGTTTTTGGGATTTAGCACAAGTATATTTTCATCTACCGTATGCAAACCTTTCCAGTCGGTAAGGGGATTACTGCCATCAACGGGTGCGCTGTAATCATATATGGTATCGCGAACCGGGATAAAGTTCCCATGAAAGTAGGCAATATTGCCGTCGGCATCGGCGTATACAGTATTATTCGACGAATTTGTTCGAATATCCATCATCTTGCGAAAGCCATCATAATCCTTTTGTTTTGTTCTGATATAGGACTGTTCCAACGCCTTTGGCGGTTCCCACATCATTGCCGTAGCAACGGGCGAGCCCTTTTCTCTATGTGTAATAGGTCCATGATGGGTTCGATAGATGGGAAATGTCTTTTCCTTAACCCCTTCCTTATCCTTATATTTCAGGACAATTTCAGATTGAATGACAGGGCGTAATTCCTTACCATATCTATAATATAGTTTACCTTCTTTCTCTTCAAATACCTCAATAAATTCATCCAATACATCGGTATACGTTGAGGTATGCATCCATCCTGTTTTTTCATTGAAACCCTGGTAGACAAAAAACTGCCCCCAGGTTACTGCGCCATAGGCGTTTAATCCTTCCTCACTTACAACATGTACTTCTCCCCTGAAATAAAAAGATGTATGCGGATTAATTAGTAACATGGCGTTACCACTTTTTGTTAAGTCTCCGGAGATGGCAATTCCGTTGGAACCCTGTGGTTCTAATTCTTCTTTACTCCTATTTTGTTTGGATTCCTCAGCTTTTCCAAATACAGCTCCTTTTTCATAAAAAGCACGAATTTTATCAGTACTGATTCGTTCAATATCCCCTCCTATTGAGCCCTCGCTAAAATACATGGGCATCCAGGGTTCAAATCTGGTTAATAGCTTAGGTTTCACCTCAGGATGGGTGTACAAATAGTAATTAATCCCATCAGCAAAGGCATTACAGAGTTCTTTTAACCATTGTGGGCTATTTTCATAATTCGCTAAAGCTTCTTCTTTGGTCATGAACATTTTGGCACGCAAATCACTGTAGAGCGCTTCCTTGCCTTCAATTTCTGCTAATCTTCCAATCGCTGATATATAATTTTGCTCTACCCGGTTAAAATCATCTTCACATTGTGCATACAACAGTCCAAATACCGCTTCGGAATCAGTTTTACCATAAATATGCGGTACGCCATAATCATCCCTTATGATGGTTACATTTTCCGCTTGTTCTTTCCACTGATCTAATTCTGATAGCTCCTGTTTACTTTTGCACGAAGTAAAACACAGTAATAATGTTAAAATGGCAAGGTACTTCATTGGCTGATTTATAGGGTTATTCCGGTATTTTAGTATGTCGAATCTGGAAAACAAATTCATCCTCAAACTTTTTTCAAAAACTGAGTTTTAAGTACAATCCGACTTTTACCAATTCGGCATTCCACTTCCTGTGGATTATTGGTAAGCCTGATATTTTTTATGATATTTCCTCGCTTAAGAGTTTTGGACATTCCTTTAATCTTCAGATCTTTTATGATATGAACATTGTCTCCGCTATCCAGAATATTTCCGTTACTGTCTTTTGATTCCATATAGCTATTTAATTCTCTGTGAAATTAAAAGTAATCAATCTTATATGCTAATTCTTCCTTAAATTATAATATGGGTCTGTTCTTTTATAGAATGGACGGCAATTTTGCTGTAAATTGCACCCTTTGACAAAGAATTAGAACAAATTTTCCAATGTCTGATAAAAGGGTAAGCATAATAAAAGCATTTAAAACTATAATTTGGCCAAGAAGGAATCTGGTTTTTATAGGTTTAGCCCTTATTATAGTTAGTAAGGCAGCTAGCTTTGTTGCTCCAATGTCTCTTAAATATTTAATGGATGATATTATTCCGAACAAAGACCTGGAATACCTAAAAATTCTCCTTGGTGTGGTCATTTTGGCCATTTTAATACAAGCTGTAACTTCATTTTTGTTGACCAAAATACTCAGTGTTCAGGCACAATATATGATCTCTGAATTACGGGCTCAGGTTCAAAAGAAAATTCTGTCTTTACCCATACGGTTTTTTGATAATACAAAATCCGGAGAATTAGTTTCCAGGATAATGACAGATGTAGAAGGGGTGCGTAATTTAATAGGAACCGGGTTAGTTCAATTAGTGGGTGGAACAATTACGGCCGTAGTATCCTTGATCCTTCTTCTTAATATAAGTCCCAGCATGACGATTTTTGCATTAATCCCCCTCGCTATTTTTGCAGTTATCGCACTAAAGGCATTTAAAATAATCAGGCCCATATTCCGCAATCGGGGAAAAATTAATGCAGAAGTTACAGGACGGCTTACAGAAACATTAGGAGGAATACGTGTAATTAAAGGCTTTAATGCAGAAACCCAGGAACATGGTGTTTTTGAAGAAGGCGTACTAAGGCTTTTTGAAAATGTAAAAAAGAGCCTTACCGCAACAGCCTTTATGACTAGCTCTTCAACTTTTTTATTGGGTGTCGCTACTACCGGAATAATGGGTTTGGGAGGTTATAAAATCATGATGGATGAACTCACAGTGGGCGAGTTCTTAACCTTTACCTTTCTGTTGGGTTTAATGATTGCCCCAATAGTGCAAATGAGTAATATTGGGAGTCAGCTTACAGAAGCGTTAGCAGGTCTTGACAGAACGGAAGAATTAATGAATATGGAACCTGAGGCCAATGAGGAAGTGCGAACAATGATGTTAAACGGAATTATCGGAGACATGGTGTTCGATAGTGTATCATTCGCCTATGAAGAAGAAAAAGAAGTGCTTCATGATATTAATTTCTCTGTAAAAGCAGGTACCGTTGTAGCACTTGTAGGCAGCTCCGGATCCGGGAAAAGTACCATTGCCGGCTTAGCTGCAAGCTTTTTAAACCCGCAAAGTGGAACTATTACCGTAGATGGTCACGATCTGTCTGAGGTTGATCTCAATAGTTTCAGAAAGCACCTTGGGGTTGTACTTCAGGATGATTTTTTATTTGAAGGAACCATAAGGGAAAATATATTATTTCCCAGACCTGATGCCAGTGAAGCTCAATTACAGGAAGCGGTTAACGCGGCCTATGTCAGTGAATTTACCGACCGTTTTGAAAAAGGATTAGATACGCTGATCGGTGAAAGGGGTATTAAATTATCAGGGGGGCAAAGACAGCGAATTGCAATCGCAAGAGCGGTATTAGCCGATCCGAGAATATTAATTTTGGATGAAGCTACCTCCAATCTCGACACAGAAAGCGAAGCTTTAATCCAAAAAAGTTTATCGCATCTTACTGAAGGAAGAACAACATTTGTAATTGCACACAGATTGAGTACGATCAGGAAAGCGGATCAGATTTTAGTAATTGAGAATGGCCGTATTGCCGAGCAAGGCACTCATGACTCCCTCATTGCTAAAGAAGGCAGGTATTATAATTTATTTACTTATCAGGCAAGAATTTAAGCAGCTGTTCGAACTAAAACATATTACAGTCTTAGTCAAGGTATATATCAAGCAATATTGATCACTTTTTCGATTTGGGGGGCATGTTTTTTAATTGTCATCTCCACCCCGCTCTTCAATGTCATTTGATTAACGCTGCACCCTACACAGTTACCTTCCAGTTTAACCGTAACTAGTTTGTCATTATCAATAGCTACCAACGAAATGTCTCCCCCATCACTTTGTAAAAAAGGACGAATTTCATCCAAAGCTTTTTCAACTGTTATTTTGAGTTCCTCAGATGTCATAGTCATTTCTTTTTAACTGCGGCACAGCCAGCCATTGTCGTTATCTTTATCGCTTCAGTAGGTGGTAAACTCTTATTTCTTGATACAACTTCCTGAACCACATTTTTAGTAAGTTCTTCAAACGCTTTTTCTACAGGAGTTGCAGTTTGTAGTGCTGCAGGCCTGCCAACATCACCAGCTTCACGTATGCTTTGAACCAATGGTATTTCTCCCAAAAATGGGACTTTCAGATCAGCAGCCAGGTTTCTTGCCCCGGCTTTACCAAAAATATAGTATTTATTATCCGGTAACTCTTCGGGTGTAAAGTAAGCCATGTTCTCAACAATGCCCAAAACAGGTACATTTATCGCTTCCTGTTGAAACATGGCAACACCTTTCCGAGCATCCGCTAAAGCAACTTCCTGAGGTGTACTCACAACTACGGCTCCGGTTACAGGCAGTGACTGCATAATACTTAAATGAATATCGCCTGTTCCAGGAGGTAAGTCAACTAACATAAAATCCAATTCTTCCCAATGGGCATCAAAGATCATTTGATTTAAAGCTTTTGAAGCCATCGGCCCTCTCCATATCACTGCCTGATTGGGTTGTGTGAAAAATCCGATGGATAAAAGCTTTACCCCAAAGTTTTCGATAGGCAACATTTTTGATTTTCCATTCACATTTGTTGCCAGGGGTTTATCCTCAGTCACATCAAACATAATAGGCATTGATGGGCCGTAGATATCCGCATCCAGCAGGCCAACTTTAAAACCCATTTTTGCCAAGGTGACAGCCAAATTAGCCGTTACAGTAGATTTTCCTACACCGCCTTTCCCTGAAGCAACCGCAATTATATTCTGTATTCCAGGTATTGGTTTTCCCTTAATTTCATTGACTTTAGGTTTAACAGGGGCATCAACTTTTATATTTATCGTAATCTTGGCTTTTTCATAAACCTCCCGGTGTATTGCTTTTAAAATCTCTACTTCGGTTTTCTTCTTTGCCTGCAGGCTTGGATTGTTGATCGTAATATCAATTACAACTTCATCTCCAAAAACCTGGATATTATTTATCGCACCACTTTCAACCATATTCATCCCTTCACCAGGAACTGTAATAGATTCAAGGGCTTTTAAAATTTCTTTCTTATCCAACCTCATGGGCATTAGTATTTATAACTTTATGTAAAATCATTCTAAACAACAAAGATAGGTCATAGGTGCCAAACAATAAAGTTGTGGCATTGAAAAGACCAATGGGCATATAGATTTGGTAAATGCGGGTAACTCCTAATATAGACCCTCGGGGAATGTAATATTTTTAATTTTCATACGGCAGTTCTTTGGCAGGGTCCCAAAAGTATTTTTCTAAATCCACAATTTGATTATCACGTATTTCCAGGCCTTCATTTTCTAATAATTGCTGCATTAAATTGGTTCCGTCAAAGTGGTGTTTACCCGTTAACAAGCCCTTTCTGTTAACTACTCTATGAGCAGGAACTCCTTCCATTTTTCCAGCACCATTCATTGCCCAACCGACCATTCTGGCGCTTCTGGCAGCTCCCAAATATCTGGCAATTGCTCCATAAGAAGTAACTCTTCCGTATGGTATTTGCTTAGATACCTCATAAACTTTTTGAAAGAAATTTTTATTTTCAGGTTTCATATTATTTATAAAATATTCTGAAAATGGTAATTACTAATAAGATCAGCATCAGAGCACTAAGAATGTAATTCGAATTTTTTGAAAATCGATCGGTCCTGGCTTCCAACTTATAGAAGTAAACCGTATATAAATACAGAACGGTAAAAGTACCACTGCCAGCCGCTATAATAAAAGTAAGTATATCCCAAATTTCAAATTTAATCCAGCCCGAGGCCTTCCACATGGCATGGAGACCACTATAATAGGGAATGGTAAGTAAATTAACGGCTGCAAGGAGCATCCCTTTAAAGTAACTATTCCTTTTACTCACCTTTACTATTTTTATCTTTTTCGCTTTTTCACGTTTAGCTGAAATAAAAAAATAAAGTGCGAAAAATGTAAAAACACCAAGCGCAATCTTAAGAAGTAGATCAATAATTTCAGGATGTCTGTACAAAAACTTTGAAATGAGCACTGCAATGTAGGCTTGCATCATTATCATTGTTGCAACGCCCAGGCTAAACATAATTCCGTTCAGCTTCCCTTTCTTGACACTTGTTTGAGCTGCATTCATATTGAGCAATCCGGGTGGTACAGTTGCCATAAAAGCAGCCGAAAATGTTACAAAAAAAAGTATGATCAGATGTGCCATTGGTTATTTGACAGTAAACTTAAGGTACGTAATAGGTTTTCCTTTTTCAAGATACTGCTTTTCATAGAAAGTCTGAATGTCGATAACTTCTTTTGGACTTCCTTCATTCCTGTAAATATCATGATTGGCATATAGAATTTCACCGCCTAAACCGTGTAATAATCCCAGGGTGTACCCATGCATAAATTCACTATCCGTTTTTAAGTGGATTATTCCATTCTTCTTTAATATAAACTTATATTTATCCAGAAAGGCACGGTTTGTTAGTCTGTGTTTTGTCCTTTTATATTTAATTTGCGGATCTGGAAATGTTATCCAGATTTCATCTATCTCATTCTCGTCAAAGATTAAATCTATAAGCTCTATCTGTGTCCTAAGAAAGGCAACATTCTTTATATTCTCTTCTTCAACTGTTTTTGCACCCCTCCACAGCCTGGCACCTTTTATATCAATCCCAATAAAATTACTGGAAGTCTGCAACTTTGCAAGACCAATGGTGTACTCTCCTTTTCCACAACCAAGTTCTAAAACTATTGGATTGTCATTATTAAAAAAAGTCTTCCAATTTCCTTTTAAAGCAAATTGGCCTTTGACAATCTCATCTCTGACCGGTTGAATTACATGGCTGAACGATTCGTTTTGTTTAAATCGCTTGAGTTTATTTTTACTTCCCAAAATGAAAAGGATTATTTTGTTTCAGCAAAACTAAGAATTTCTTATGGAGTCTGTGGTTGAGCTTCCTTAATACGAGCCTTTTCTAAAGTAAACGAAAATTCAGATCCTACATCCTCCACACTTTCAACATATATTTTTTCGCCATGGGCTTCAATGATGTGTTTTACAATAGATAAACCCAACCCGGAACCCCCTTCTTTTCGGCTACCACTTTTATCTACCCGGTAAAATCTCTCAAAAAGTCTTGGAATATGTTCATCAGGAATGCCCTCCCCATTATCAGTAACTCTCACGATAACCTTATTCCTGATTAGATTTTCCACACTTACTTCTGTCGTTCCGTCAGGATGACCATATTTTATTGAATTCACAATTAAGTTGGACAAAACTTGCTGTATCTTGTCCCTGTCTGCCTTAACGTAGATTGGAGTTTCATAATTCATATCAAAAGTGAGGGAGATATTTTTTTTTCCCGCTTTGATCTCTAAAAGTTCAAAAACACTTTTAATCAGTTCAATAATATCAAAGTCGCTCAATTCTAAATTAAGATCTCCAACTTCCAGTTTTGTAATTAAATCAAGATCCTTGATGATGTAGATCAGGCGTTCAACTCCTTTTTTGGCTCGCTGCAAATATTTTTTCCTTACCGTCTTATCCTCCATTGCTCCATCGAGAAGTGTAAGGATATAGCCCTGTACCGTAAATAATGGAGTCTTGAGTTCATGAGATATATTTCCCAAAAAGTCCTTTCGGTACTCCTCACGAATCTTAAGTGTATCTATTTCAATTTTCTTATCCTGGGCAAATTTTTCAATCTCAGCGGTCAATGTTTTCATATCTGTTGTTACAGGATCAATAGTAAAGGAGGAGGATTCCAGCAAAGAAACATCATCATATATCTTTTTAATCCTGCGATAAATATATTTTTCAACACGGATCTGAATAACAACAAAAGATAGTACAAAAATAAATGTGATAAGAAGCAAGAACAATAACAAGGAATCGCTTAGCTGCTTTTTAGAGAACAAAAAAACACCAATGGATAGTGCTAAAATAGCAGTAATTATTAGCGATGAACGGAATGCAAATTTATAAGACTTTTTGAGCTTCGTAGCCATTACAATACAAACTTATAGCCAACGCCTTTTACGGTTTTAAAATGATCCTCCCCAATTTTTTCGCGTAATTTTCTAATGTGCACATCAATCGTTCTTCCCCCTACAACAACCTCCTGTCCCCATACCTTGTCCAATATTACTTCACGCTTAAATACTTTATCTGGTTTTGAAGCCAACAAGGCCAATAGCTCAAATTCCTTCCTCGGTAAAATAACTTCATTCCCATCGTTGATTACTTTGTATTCTTCGCGGTTAATTTCAATATGACCAACTTTCAACACATCTTCATGCTGATTCTTGTCCTCATTTAGCCGTCTCAACAAGGCCTTAATCTTACTCACCAATACTTTTGGCTTTATTGGTTTGGTTATATAATCATCCGCCCCGGCATCAAAACCTGCTACCTGAGAATAATCCTCTCCGCGGGCAGTTAAAAATGTAATTAAAGTGTTTTCTAATCCTTTGGTGTTTCGAATAACTTCACAAGTTTCAATTCCATCCATTTCCGGCATCATGACATCTAATATTATCAAATGCGGAGTTTTCTTCTTTGCCTTTTCCACTCCCTCTTTTCCATTCTTGGCAGTAAAAACCTGATATCCCTGAGAAACGAGATTATATTTGAGAATTTCCAAAATATCGGGCTCATCATCTACCAGTAAAATTTTAATATCTTGTTTCTTCATGCTTATATAATTAGATCCTTTTGACCAAAAATAAAGATAATACTGATGCTTTAATTACTTCACATTGAATTAATGACAATTAATTAACAATGGAACTATAAAACAGGCTTGTTTAGCCGAAATTTATCGAAAATAATGCGACCTCCTGGTGCATTTTGTCGAATTTAACGCAATTTGCAATTTACTGGGGTATTGTAGACTGCTAAAATTTTTATATTTGTCATAACCAGTTTGTTGAAGAGTGTTTATGAAGCAATTTTACATCGTTTTTTTATTTCTTTTTATCTCCCTTAGCTATGGACAAGAAGCACAACATTCTGGTGGTGAAATAGAAGGTTTTGAACTCTATCCTAATCCTGTGACTACAGGAAAAGTTTATATACAAACTACCCTTAATGCCCCGAAAAGAATACTGATCTTCGATGTTTTTGGCACCCAACGACTAGAGACAACAATTCTGAGAAAAGAGTTGAATGTGTCAGATTTAGTGGCTGGGGTATATGTACTCCGTGTGTATGAAAAAGACAAGGTGGCTACCAGGAAATTGATAATAAAATAGAGCTGCTAGCTCAGACGTTCGTTGTTCATTCCTTGTAAATAAAAATTATTTATCATCGATGAAAGGTTTCTTTTTATCGATGAAAGTTAGATCTGGTTGTATTAACCTACAAAAATTTAGCTTTCACAACAATTTCTGTCAGGAGAAAGGGTAATATCATATATTTACTTTGTTGATCCCAAATCAATATTAATGCGTAAAGCCTACTTTTTCCTTTTACTGATCTTTACTTTAGTTCTTTCCGGACAGGAAAAGAAACAGGCTCTTGATGAAAAGAAACAAGAGTCTCCAACGTTTACGTTATATCCTAATCCGGCCACGGAAGGTGTAGTTTACATTAAAACTTCAAATAAAAATTCCAAAGATGTTGCAGTTTATGATGTCTTTGGGAAAATAGTACTTCGTGACAGGATTTCTACTGATATGTTGAATATAGGTAGACTTTCTCCGGGGGTTTATGTAATTCAGGTTAAAGAAAATTCCGTAACAATGACCAGAAAATTGGTTGTTAAGTAAAATTCGAGAAGATATCCAATTTTGTGCTCCGCGAAGGAGCCTTTTTTATTTTAGCTATTTTTGTAGGCGTAAAGAAGTATGGATATAAATAGAATTTTTGAGATAAAGACTTCATCTCAGTTCGATAATCTGGCTTTGGAAATTTTTAATTTTCAATATGA
This sequence comes from uncultured Eudoraea sp., assembly GCF_947258925.1. Lineage (GTDB taxonomy): Bacteria > Bacteroidota > Bacteroidia > Flavobacteriales > Flavobacteriaceae > Eudoraea. The sequence continues at coordinate 44,294 of NZ_CAMYKG010000006.1, forward strand.
TAACATTGCTATTTATAAGGAGTTTTGCAATTATTTTGGTAAATCTAAATCCAATGTCAAAACAATAGAAGAAATTCCATATCTACCTATTGAATTTTTTAAATCCAAAAAAATATTACATAAAAAATTTAAGCCACAGATCGTGTTTAAAAGTAGTGGCACAACCGGACAACAGCTAAGTAAACACTATGTGGCAAAGTCTGCGATTTATGAAAAAAGTTATTTAAAAACCTTTGAACAATTCTATGGAAATATAGAAGATTTTTGTGTGTTGGCATTATTACCATCTTATATGGAACGCAAGAACTCGTCCCTTATCTATATGGTGAAGGATTTAATAATGAAAAGCAGGAATAAGGATAGTGGATTTTACCTTGACGATATCGAAGGCTTGTTGAAATCACTTAAGGAACTGGATCAATCTAATCAGAAAAGTATTTTAATAGGTGTCTCTTATGCCTTACTTGAAATTTCTGAACACTATTCCATGAATCTTAAAAATACAATTATCATGGAGACCGGTGGAATGAAAGGCAGGCGAAAAGAAATAGTGCGCAAGGAGTTGCATAGTCTCTTAACTAATAGCTTTGGGGTAAATACAATTCACTCGGAATATGGCATGACGGAATTACTATCTCAGGCGTATTCCCGCGGTAATGGAATTTTCCAATGCCCTCCATGGATGTCAGTATCTATTCGTGAAACTGAAGATCCATTGACCAGAGAAAGTTTTGGCAGAATCGGGGGTATAAATATAATAGATCTGGCCAATATGTATTCTTGTTCATTTATTGCTACCCAGGATCTGGGCAGGGTATATAAAGATGGGAGTTTTGAAGTCTTAGGCAGATTTGATCATTCAGACGTTCGTGGTTGCAATTTAATGGTACTTTAATAGCGAATAAACTCGCCTGAATTCCCATCTTATTTATTGGGACTTTCTGTCCCCATCAATTTATCCCAAAAGGTAAAGTACAATCCAAAATTACACCTGAACTTTCTATGGTGCTGATCATGATGAGTTGCCCCTATAACCCATTTCCCAAAACTACTTCCATATTTACCGGAGGGGTATATTTCTACACCGGCATGATTAATAGTCGCGGAAATAGTCATGATTAAAAGCATGAATAACAGTGCGTAATAGTGCATTGGTAAAAACACCACTATTAAAGGAAGAATAATTGCCTGCAGAACGGTCTCCAGGGGGTGAAAAGAAAAAGCGGTCAGTACCGAAGTGTGTACACTTTTGTGATGAATTCTATGAAAATACTTATAAACGATTGGGATATGCATCCAACGATGTATCCAATAATAATAAGTGTCCTGAATAAACAGCGCTAAGAAAACACTAAGGGGTATATACCAAATTGGATAGGCATTGATATCATCGTATATAACCGTTTTGCCATTTGACCAAAGTGCATAAATAAAGATTCCAAAGATTGCGAAAATCAATCCGCTGATTGCTGACCAATACAATTCTTTAAATAACTGTTTTTTCTTAAGAGGGGTATGATCTAATATTCGATTATCGAATTTCTTCCTAAATAAAAAGAAAAATATGTAATGGTATAATCCCGAAACAATTAAAAAACGAATAAATATGATCACAAACAAAAGTACAGTTAGAACCAATACCGCTTTAAAATCTAAAAAATCAATTTTCTCCATTTATGTTGCGAAAATAAAATCTGCTTGTTGAATTATTCGAATAGCTTTATCAATTTCCTTTATTGACAATTTATGCCGTAACCACGAGGATAAAGTAATTCTTTTTTCCCCTTTGAAGTAAAACATACTTTTTATTAATCAAATCATCTTCGGTTATCAAATAGTCTTCTTTAACCTTTTCCTTATTTACTGATATAGCATTTTGCTTTAGCTCCCTCCTGGCTTCTCCATTTGAACTTAAAAATCCGGTTTTGGCAGCTAATGCCGCCACCATATCTAATCCGTTTTCCATTTCAGCCTTGGAAATTTGAGTTTGTGGTACTCCATCAAAAACATCTAAAAAAGTTGTTTCATCCAGGAGTTTAAGGTCTGTTGAGGTAGATTTACCGAAAAGAATTGAGCTTGCTCTTACAGCATTTTCATATTCCTCTTTGGAATGAACCATAATAGAAATTTCCTTTGCAAGGCGTTTTTGTACTACCCTTAAATGAGGTGCTTCGGCGTGTTCAATAATCAAATTTTCAATCTCCTCCTGAGATAAGAAAGTAAAGATTTTAATATATTTTTCAGCATCTTCATCAGACGTATTTAACCAATATTGGTAAAATTTATATGGTGATGTCCTGTGGGCATCCAGCCATATATTCCCCCCTTCTGTTTTGCCAAATTTAGTTCCATCTGCTTTTGTAATAAGGGGACAGGTCAGCGCATATCCTTTACCTCCACCAATTCTGCGGATGAGTTCGGTGCCCGTTGTAATATTTCCCCACTGATCACTCCCACCCATTTGAAGCGTGCAATTATACTTTTGAAAGAGATGTAAAAAGTCATATCCCTGAACCAGCTGGTAGGTAAATTCGGTAAAGGACATTCCTTCCTTTTCATCAGGCGACAATCTTTTCTTTACCGATTCTTTGGCCATCATATAGTTCACCGTAATATGTTTGCCAACATCCCGAATAAAATCAAGAAACGTAAACCCTTTCATCCAGTCATAGTTATTCACCAATACTGCCGAATTTTCGCTGTCACTTTCAAAGTCCAGAAAACGCGATAACTGCTCTCTGATCGCCTCCTGATTAAGTCTTAGCGTGGTTTCATCCAATAAATTTCTCTCCTTTGATTTCCCCGAAGGATCTCCAATCATACCCGTTGCACCCCCAATAAGAGCATATGGCTTATGACCTGCCAATTGAAAATGTCTTAGCATCATTACACTTACCAAATGACCAATATGGAGCGAGTTGGCAGTTGGATCGATTCCTACATATGCCGATTGCATCCCGGTTAATAAATGTTCTTCAGTCCCGGGCATTACATCGTGCAACATCCCTCTCCATTTTAGTTCAGAAACAAAGTTAAAATTCATCTTGTGATCTATTAAAATAGTTGCTGCAAATATAATAGAAATAGCAAGCAGCTTATCCCTTTAAACAAATATATCCAATCGAAATGAGTAAATTAGGCCCATGATTTTAGTCACAGGAGGAACTGGGCTGGTGGGGTCCCATTTACTATTGCATTTACTTGCAAGTGGAGCATCCGTTCGGGCCATTCACAGAAAAAACAGTGATTTGCAAAAAGTTAAGGAAGTCTTTTCATACTACCGGGAAGATTCTCTTGCCCTGTTTAGCAAAATTCAATGGGTAGAAGCTGATCTTAACAATATCCCAGCCCTAGAATTGGCATTCAAAGGCGTTACAATGGTATATCATAGTGCTGCACTCATTTCGTTTGATCCCCATGATTTTGATTCATTGCATAAGATAAACAAAGTCGGAACCGAGAATATTGTAAATCTATGTATCGACAAGAAGATTAAAAAATTGTGCTACGTAAGTTCCATAGCTGCAATAGGGAAGTCCACAACGGGTAATCCCGTGACCGAGGAAAAAGAATGGAATGACACCAATGCTAATGTATATGCATATTCCAAGCACTTTGCGGAAATTGAGGTCTGGCGGGGAGCTCAAGAGGGTGTTCCGGTAGTTATAGTTAACCCCGGGATCATCCTGGGCCCGGGATATTGGGAAAATGGGAGTGGACTGCTTTTTAAAACTTCAGCAAAGGGAATGCGTTATTATTTCCCCGGTGGAACAGGATTTATTTCTGTTGGCGACGTCATTAAAATAATGGTTCAACTTATGAATTCGCCTATTGAGAATGAACGGTTCATTGCTGTAGCTGAAAACCTGTCTTATCGAAGTATTTTGGAGAAAATTTCACAGGGATTTAACAAACCTGCTCCTAAAATTGGTCTAAAATTCTGGCAATTAGAAATTTTCCGGAGAATGGACTGGGCAATATGTTTAATTACCAACAAAAAAAGAAAATTGACTAAAAATGGGCTAGAAGCTTTACGTAACCCACAAAATTATGATAATTCAAAGGTAAATGGAACATTCAAGATGGAATATGAATCAATACAATCCTGCGTGAATCATTCCTGTAAAAAATATCTTGAAACTCATTCCACAACTTTATCCTGACCAAGACTATCCTTTTCTTGCTCTTTCATTTTGTCAAAACGATCTTTCTCCTTTTTAATCCTATCTTCCAGCTTTCTATAAATTTCTTCATATTCCAAAGGTTGCGATGCGTAATATAGATCACTGGAAACAAATTGCATACTGTCAATATCATATTTGTCATAAATAAATTCCATTGGATTAAATCCCCTGTTTTCCATTACATGGGGTCCGGTTGTCTTGGCCGCATTAATAATTGCCATATCATAGAGAATGTCAACCATTTTCTCTTTGGCAATAAGGCTGTTGGGTTTTTCTATAACCTCTTCCCCGCATGACAAAAGGGCAACGAATGGTAATATGATTAGTAATTTACGCATCATTATCTATCAAAAGTAAGTCTTTTAGCATTTCTTATATTGGAAAATTGTCCCTGGTCATAGGCTAAATGACCATTTATAAAAGTTTGAGTGACTTTTGTTCTAAACCCAGTTCCTTCAAAAGGTGACCATCCACATTTATAAACTATATTATTTTTACTTACAGTCCATGGAGATTCCATATCTATTATGGCCAAATCGGCATAATAACCTTCTTTAATGTAACCACGTTTTTTAATTTGAAACAATTTAGCCGGATTATGGCACATTTTTTCAACCACTTTCTCAACGGTAATTTTACCATCAAGAGTCTTTTCCATCATAGCGCTTAAACCGTGCTGAACCAACGGCCCGCCCGAAGGTGCTTTCATATATGGGTTGTTCTTCTCCTCCAAGGTATGTGGTGCATGGTCCGTAGCTATAACATCGATCCTGTCATCCAAAAGAGCTTGCCATAATTGATCTCTGTCTTCAGAAGTCTTAATTGCAGGATTCCATTTTATAAACATTCCCTTATTCGCATAATCTTCATCCGAAAACCATAGGTGATGAATACACACTTCAGCCGTAATTTTTTTTTGTTCTAGCGGAATATCATTTCTGAAGAGGTGGGTCTCTTTACCTGTAGAAACATGAAAGACGTGTAATCTGGCACCGGTTTTCCTGGCAAGGGCAATAGCCCGCGAGGAAGAAAGATAACAGGCCTGTTCACTGCGGATGACAGGGTGAAATTCAACAGGAATTTTATCTCCATATAAATCGCGGTATTTCTCAGTATTTGCTCTTATAGTATTTTCATCTTCACAATGTGCTGAAATTACCATCTCTGTATTCCTGAATATTCTTTCCAAAACTTCTTCATCATCTACCAGCATATTTCCGGTGGAAGAACCTAAAAAAAGTTTAATCCCCGAACAAGCAAACTTATCCAGTCTCTTTATTTCCTCAAGGTTATCATTTGTGCCTCCAAATAAAAAAGAATAGTTGGCATAGGAAGTATTGGAAGCTCGTTCAAATTTTTTCTCCAACTCCTCCAATGTTGTTGTTTGGGGTATTGTATTGGGCTGCTCCATAAAGGAAGTTATTCCACCGGCGATCGCTGCCCGGCTTTCAGAGGCAATATCCCCTTTATGCGTAAGTCCCGGCTCCCTAAAATGCACCTGATCATCAATAACCCCGGGTATTACCAGATTTCCGTTTGCATCCAGGACTTTTGCTGTCTTTGAAGAAAGATTTGTCCCAATTTTTGAGATAATCTCATTTTGAATTAAAATATCCGACTCAAACCTGGCCCCTTCATTTATTATCACAGCGTTTTTGATCAAGGTGTTTTTCATGATTTAGCGCTTTAAAAATATACTTCTCAATTTCATGCTGATTACTCCAAAAACTGCCTCCCAGATAATGGAAGAACTCATCTTGGATTTACCTTTTTCCCTATCGGTAAAAATTATGGAGACTTCTTGAATTTTAAACTTTTTAAGGTAAGCCCTAAATTTCATTTCTATCTGAAAAGCATATCCAATAAATTTAATGGAATCCAGATCTATTGCCTCCAAAACTTCCCTTTTATAGCACACAAAACCAGCCGTTGGGTCATGAACCCGCATACCAGTAATTAGTTTTACATAAAAAGAAGCTCCGTAGGATAATAAAATTCTGTAAAGTGGCCAATTAACAACATTTACGCCTTTCTTATAGCGTGATCCAATTGCTACATCAGCCCCATTAAGGCAGGCTCTATACAGTCGTTGCAAATCTGATGGTCTGTGTGAAAAATCGGCATCCATCTCGAAAATATATTCATATTTTCTTTCTAAAGCCCATTTAAACCCATCGATATAGGCGGTGCCTAATCCGGATTTTTCCTTTCTCACATTGAGAAATAATTCATTGGGATATTTACTCTGTAATTCAACAACCTTAGCGGCAGTACCGTCAGGAGAATTATCGTCTACAACAAGGATGTCAAATTCTTTTTTAAGTCCGAACACTGCTTCAATAATAGCTTCAATATTTTCAATCTCTTTGTACGTCGGTATAATTACTAAGCTGTCTGCCATAGGACTTTTGGTAATTTGGACAAAAATACTACTTTAAAAGCTCCGCCAGAAAATACCAAAGTATTTTTATCGTTTCTCTAAAGGAAATTATTAGTTGTATAATTTGTAATTTTGAATCGAATCGACAACCGGAATGAAACTTTATCTACCAAGACTATTCCTTTATTTACTAGCATCAATTTTAATAATTAATCTATTTCAAGGTTATTTTACAGAGCTGATTTTTGATGAAGCCTATTATTGGTATTATGCTCAAAAAATGGCCTGGGGCTACTTCGATCACCCGCCTATGGTGGCCTTACTAATAAAGTCTGGTAGTTTATTTTTCAACGGAGAAATGGGGGTACGCTTTGTGAGTTGTATCCTATCTGCAGGTATTTATGTCATCCTATGGTTTCTGATAGATAATCCTAAAAAGGAAAAATATATAATCCATTATTTTGTGTTGGCTTTCTCCATGACCCTAATGCATGCCTATGGCTTCCTAACATTGCCGGATACACCTTTGCTTTTCTTCACTGCCTTATTCTTACTGGTTTATAATAAGTTTTTAAAGAGCCCTTCCTTCGTATTGGCCATTATTTTGGGGCTTGTTATGGCAGCCCTAATGTATAGTAAGTATCATGCTGTTTTGGTTATTTTCTTTGTGCTGCTATCTAATCTGCGGCTTGTAATTAACAGATATGCCTGGCTCTCCGTAATAATAGCATTAGTATTTTATATCCCGCATTTTGTTTGGTTGATAAACAATGATTTTGTTTCTATAAAATATCATTTGTTTGAAAGACCGAACAGGGCCTATGAATTCGGTGATTTTACCCTTGGCTTTTTCATCAATCTGATCGCTCTTTTCGGATTAACATTTCCCTGGATCTACAGAGCCCTTTTTAAAACTAAAAGATCTGATAAATTTAACGATGCTCTTCTATTTTTGATTTATGGTTTTATCATATTCTTTTTTATCTCCAGTTTTAACAGACGAATACAGACCCAATGGCTAATTGTTATCAGTATTCCAATGATTGTAGTTGTTTACAATCAATTACTCCGCGATAAGGTCACAAGAAAATGGATATTTATCTTCGGAACAGCCAATATTGTTATTTTGTTGTTCCTGAGAATAGGCCTGGTCTACGCCCCTCTTTTTCCTATAGTTTATGAAACACATGGTAATAAAGACTGGGTAAGTAAAATAAGTTCTCAAGTCGGGACCATGCCCGTAGTCTTCGAAAATTCTTATACCAAAGCCCCCATGTATACTTTCTATTCTGGTAATACCACGTACTCTTTAAATAACATCCGATATAGGCCAAACCAGTACTCAATAGACGAGTCCGAAAATCTTGTACAAGGTAAAACTATACTTTATGTTTCCAAATTTCTGGATAAAGGCGACATCTCCTATAAGAATGCAAAAGGAGAATTGCATAATGGTGTTTTTATTGAGAATTTCGAATCTTTCAGGAAGCTGAGAACAAGTATTGAATCGCCTGTTAAATTAATAGACGACAAATACTTATCGTTTAAAGTCTACAATCCATACCAGAGGGACATTGAATTATCCAAACTTGAGTTTGGGGTAATATTTCTAAACAAATACAAAAATTTCAGGGAAGTCAAAAAGATTCAGGCCCAACCTATTAATGAAGAAATTCATTTGCTGAAATCGAAAGATACCACGCACTTCAGATTACTTATGCCCAAACCTGACATAAGTGATGCTTTCTATTTTAAGATAAGTATTTCTGAAAATGGGCTTTACTGGGGTATAAATGGGAAAAATACTAAATTACCATAATGGAACCGGTTCAAAGAGTTGTCAACAATATAGATTGGATAACAGCAATTATCTTTTCCAGCATCTTGTTTGTTGTAATTGCCAAAAATTTATTTTATAACAGGTTCTTAAATTTTATTATCCTGCCATTTAACAACAAATATATTTTCATGTATAATAAAAAGGATAAACTCTTAAATTGGTTTCATGTCTTTTTTACCATCTTCCAGCTTTTGAATTTTGCACTTTTCATTTATTTGGCCGCTAACATATTATCCAATTCAGAAAGTAGCCAGTATCCTATAGTATTTTTAATAATCCTGGGTTTTCTTTTATTGTTTTTAATTGTTAAAATTCTTCTTCAGTTTGGCAATGGCTTTGTCTTTAATAACACTAAGATAATATCCGAATTCATTTTTAAGAAACTGACTTATCTTAACTACAGTAGTATCATCATGTTAGCAGCCAATATTATCCTTACTTATGTGTTTAAAGATTCCAAGATAGTTGTGTTTACCAGTATTTTTCTAATAGTTTTGGTAAACGTTATTGGATGGATAACTATCATTAAAAACTATCAAAAGTTAATCTCGGCCTACTTTTTCTATTTTATTTTGTACCTTTGCGCTCTCGAAATTGCACCCTTTGTGATCATTTTTAATTTTTTAAAAAACTAAGGTAAATGAAGGTAAAAACTATTTTGGTGTCACAGCCAGAACCAAAAATGGAAAATTCTCCATACCTAAGGTTAATTGAAAAAGAAAAGGTAAAGGTAGATTTCAGGCCTTTCATTCATGTAGAAGGAGTAGAAGCCAAAAACATAAGGCAGCAAAAGATAGATCTTAAAGATTATTCCGCAATTATTCTTACAAGCCGTAATTCAGTTGACCACTTCTTCAGAATAGCCGAAGAAATGCGTTTTAAGGTTCCGGATAGCATGAAATACTTTTGTCAATCAGAGGCAGTTGCCTTCTATCTCCAGAAATATGTAGTTTACAGAAAACGGAAGATTTATGTAGGCAAGAGGAATTTTAGTGATTTACTTCCACTGATCAAAAAATATAAAGACGAATCATTTTTACTTCCCTCATCGGATGCTTTAAAACCAACTATCCCCGAGGCCTTAAATGAACTTGCCATTAACTGGGACCGAGGAATTTTCTATAAAACTGTTATCAGTGACCTGTCAGACCTTAGAAATGTTTATTACGATGTACTTGTGTTTTTTAGTCCGTCTGGCATAGAATCATTACTTAAAAATTTTCCCGACTTTGAACAAAATGATACCAGAATTGCGGTGTTTGGAAATTCAACTGTATTAGCGGCAACTAACGCCAGCTTGCGCATAGATATTAAAGCTCCAACACCGGAAACGCCATCTATGACAATGGCTTTACAGAAGTACATTACCAGTGTCAATAAAAAATAGATTTCAGCTTTATAAAGGTCTATCACCGGAAAGCCCAAAGAATAATGCTGTATCTCCATTCTCACCGACATTCGCTGAACAGTGCATAGGCAGGGTATTCTTGTATAATGGCAATATGAAGTTTAATGCGGAAAAAATTCCTTTTTTGATCTTCCCTGTATAGCCAGTGCCTCCTAGCAAAGTAATTTTACGGGTAAAATTGAGTATCGCAAAATTATGCTGTCTTGTTCCATTTATTGCAGCATTTGCTAAAAATCCCGGTGCATTAATCACTGTCCATTCCGGAACAAAAGTCTCCAAGTCTTTTTCCTGAGGTCTTAAAAACATATTGTATACAAACAAATTGGACCAGGGATATTCATTAATAGCCCTTATGTTCAACAGGTAATTACTATCCGCACAGGCATAACAATCCCTTACGAATAGGTTTTTATCTTTTAAATAAGTGGTAACCTTATTCTATAATGAATCAAATTTTGTGGGTTCAAAAGGAATATTTATTTCCCACCACCATACTTTATCCTCGGTAATATCATCTCTTACAATAAAGCGGTCCATGGGGGAACGACCCGTAAATTCCCCCGTGTTAACTGCCAATGCGCCGGTCGATGCCTCTTTACCCATTCCGTTTTCCAGGGTATTTTTATGGAGTTGAGCAGGGGTAATTGGTAAAAAACGTTATTGGTTCCCAGGCCGTACTATTCCAATGAAATTGATTTCATCACCTTATTACTTACTCCCATTTACGATATCTATTATGCTATTATTCTTATCGCATTCAAAAGCATGCTCGTTGATTATTTTAGTCGTCTATAAGCCTGGTACCCTAAAAGCAACCAACCCAAAATCATGAGAACCCCTCCAATTGGAGTAATAAATCCTATGGTTTTAAAATTAAACCCCGTTAAACTATTAGTTGCTAGCAAATAAATGGAAAATGAGAAAAAAATAATTCCAGAAACAATTAAGTAATATACCTGTTTCTTTGCTTTTTCAGGAATACCTTGGACACTGCCAAGGACAAGTAGTAATAAGGCATGATACATTTGATAAGTTACCCCTGTATTGAAAGTGTCTAATTCAGAAAGTGACATCACATTCTTCAGGCCGTGTGCCCCAAATGCTCCCAGAACTACCGAAAGGGCCCCAAAGAAAATACCGGTACAGAAAATTGTTTTGTTCATAACTTAAATGACCATATTTTTGACAAATGTAACAATTTGATACCTTAGTCCCCGCAATACTTACTAAAGTATATGAATTTATGTCACGAAAAATATTAGTAATAGGAGCAGGCAAATCCACCTCCTATTTATTGGATTATTTCCTTAAAAAAGCTTCTTCAGAAAAACTATTATTAACTATTGGAGATTTGAATCCTAACCTGGTTCCCTCTGAAATAAGGAACCATCCCTCATGTGAGGTCTTACAGTTGGATATTCTAAATGATGTTGAAAGAGAAGGGGTCATACAAAACTCGGATATCGTAATTTCAATGCTCCCTGCGCGGTTTCATATAAAAGTGGCCGAAGACTGTATACGTTTTAAGAAACATTTAGTTACCGCATCCTACCTAAGCAAAGAAATTAAAGTTTTGGATGTTGAAGCCAAAAAAAACGGACTAGTTTTTATGAATGAAATTGGGTTAGATCCGGGTATTGATCACATGAGTGCAATGAAATTTATAAATAGCATAAGGGACGAAGGTGGTAAAATGTTACTATTTGAGTCTTTTACCGGCGGTTTGGTCGCCCCTGAAAGTGATAATAACCTCTGGAATTACAAATTTACCTGGAATCCAAGAAATGTTGTTTTGGCCGGACAAGGAGGGGCAGCTAAATTTATACAGGAAGGCACTTATAAATATATCCCCTACCATAAACTTTTCAGAAGAACAGAATTCATGAATATAGAGGGGTATGGAGCATTCGAAGCTTATGCAAACAGAGATTCTTTGAATTACAGGGAGGCCTATGGCCTCAATGACGCCCTCACCCTTTACCGCGGAACTATGAGGCGTATTGGATTTTCAAAAGCCTGGAATATGTTTGTTCAATTAGGAATGACTGATGATAGTTATACCGTTGAAAATTCTGAAGGCATGTCCTATAGAGAATTCACCAACCTGTTTCTCCCCTATTCACCAACCGATTCTGTTGAACTTAAACTCCGTCATTACCTCAAAATAGATCAGGACGATATCATGTGGGGTAAATTGTTGGAACTGAATTTGTTTGATTCAAAAAAGACAATTCCTATAAAAAATGCTACTCCTGCCCAAATGCTACAGAAAATATTGGAAGACAGCTGGGCGATGGCTTATGACGACAAGGATATGATTGTTATGTACCACAAATTTGGATATGAACTGAATGGCAAAAAACAACAGATTGATGCGAATATGGTTGTAATTGGTGAAAACCACACCCATACTGCAATGGCTAAAACTGTGGGTTTACCTGTCGCTATTGCCACCTTACTGATACTAAATAAAAAAATTACCACTCCTGGGGTACAAATTCCAATATTGAGGGAAATTTACGAACCTATTTTAAAGGAACTGGAAACCTACGGCATAGAATTTAAGGAATATGCCGTACCCTACTTAGGTTATAACCCTGATTCAGTAGCAGGTTAATTTATGAAACTAATTTTGGTATCTTTAGGTCTAAATTGAAAGCCTAAGCATGAAAACCGCTAATGAAAATTTAAAAATTGATGGGATTGATAAGAAAATCCTAAGGTTTCTTATGCAAGATGCCCGAAAACCAATATTGGAAATCGCGAGAAATATAGGGATTTCCGGTGCTGCCATACATCAACGACTTCGAAAGCTGGAAAAATCCGGGCTTATTGCCGGATCTAAATTCATTGTTAATCCTAAAATTTTAGGCTATACTACGATGGCCTATATTGGTATTTTTCTGGATAAGGCCATGAGCAATCCAATCGCCGTAAAACAACTTGAAAAGATACCGGAAGTTCTGGAGTGTCATTACACCACAGGTAACTGGTCTATTCTTATCAAAGTTCTATGTAAAGACAATGAACATCTTATGTATCTGCTGAATAATAAAATTCAACAGATTGAAGGCGTTTCCAGAACAGAAACATTCATTTCCTTGGAACAGCAGATCAACCGACAAATTTCTATTTAGTATTTAGTACTTTAAATATACGTTTATTGGATCCGGCATTAATCTCTTCCGCCAAAGACTTGAAATCCCCAATAAACCAATGATGCTAAGGAACCAATTGCCGCAACTACGTAGGTTCTTGCCGCCCATTTTAAGGAATCTTCAGAGCCTTTGTATTCTTCCTGTGAAACAATGTTCTTCCTTTTTAACCACGCCAGAGCCCTATTACTGGCATCGTATTCAACCGGGAGGGTAATAAAACTAAATAGCGTTGCAAACCCCATCATTATAAGGCCTGCTACGGCAACATAAAAGCCTAATTGACCCCCGGCACCTTCAGACGAAGCCGCCAAGATAAGACCTCCAAAAACAACCCAGGTAGACATCCCGGAAGTAACACTTACCACTGGCACTAATTTAGAACGAATTGAAAGCCATTCATAGGCCTGAGCATGTTGAACAGCATGACCACACTCATGAGCCGCAACAGCAGCTGCGGCTGCGTTCCGCTGATTATATACCCCTTCACTCAGATTTACCGTCTTCGTTTTAGGATTGTAATGATCTGTGAGCATGCCGGGAGTTGATACTACCTTAACATCCCGTATCCCGTGATCAGTTAACATTTGCTCCGCTATTTCCGCACCGCTCATTCCGTTACGCAAATGAACTTTAGAATAGTATTTAAATTTATTTTTCAGCTTGCTACTCACCAACCAACTAGCCAGTGCAATAGCACCTAGTAATATATAATAGATCATCATAATTTCGTTATTTTCAAATTAAAATCACGTATTAAACAACAAAAACCCGGCCAACATAGAACCGGGTCTTTTCTACTGACAAAATGTACATTTACACCATTAACTCCTCCCAGTTAAAAGCTTCCAGTATCTCTTTGTAAACTACTTCTCCGTGTACAATATTCAATCCTTTATGTAAAGAAGCATCAACTTCACAGGCCATTTCCCAACCTAAATTTGCCAGTTTGAGGACATATGGTAATGTTACATTGGTAAGGGCAATTGTAGAAGTATAGGGTACTGCTCCCGGCATATTAGCTACTGAATAATGTACTACATCATTTATAATATATATGGGATCTTCATGTGTCGTTGGCCTTGTGGTCTCAACACAACCTCCCTGATCTACGGCCACATCAACTATAACGGTTCCTTTTCGCATATCCTGTAACATATCCCTTGTTATCAGTTTGGGAGCCTTTGAGCCTTTTAATAATACCCCTCCTATTATAAGATCATGAGTCTTGATATGTTTTCTAATATTGTACTCACTGGAGAATTCGGTTACCACATGGCTGGGCATTACATCATTAATATATCGTAACCTCTTCATATTAACATCCAGTATGGTAACATGTGCGCCAAGACCGGCTGCCATTTTTGCAGCCTGAGTACCAACTACTCCGGCGCCCAGCACTAGAACTCTCCCAGGCGGAACCCCGGGAACACCTCCCAACAAAACTCCCCTGCCCCTGACCGGCTTTTCAAGATATTTTGCTCCTTGTTGTATGGCCATTCTACCTGCTACTTCAGACATTGGGGTTAATAAAGGAAGGGTTCCATCCTCATCCTCGACAGTTTCATAGGCAATGCAAACTGCCTTTCGTGCAATCATTGCCTTAGTTAACGTCTCACTGGAGGCAAAATGAAAATATGTAAATATTAGCTGTCCTTTTCGTATTAAATTATATTCCTTTTCTATAGGCTCTTTTACCTTAACTATCATCTCCGACATTTCATAAACCTGCTCTATGGTATCCAATATAAGTGCACCAACTTTTTTATAATCTTCATCAAAGAAACCACTTCCTTCTCCTGCTCCTGACTGAATACAAACGGTGTGTTTTTGCCTGATAAGTTCAAATACACCTGCCGGTGTCATTCCAACTCTGCTTTCGTTGTTCTTTATTTCCTTCGGTATACCTATAATCATTTTATAATTATTTTTTGATTTTTATCAAAAATGTAACAATAAATACAAATAATGAAATAAAATCGACAAAATTAAGGGTGTTAACCGTCAAAAAGCATCTTTTTTATTTTTTAACCCCTCTTTTTTTAGGGTATAACTGTAAAATTGTATATTTATTTATCCTTATTGATTTGATAAAGGGGGGGTGTAATCAAATATTGTTAATTGATGTGATATACCATACCACTTCAATAATTAATTTACATCAGAATTCCAAAATCCTTTTAATTACCTGGTGCTATAAAGCAATATTGCATCAGCAGTGCTATAAGTTTTTATCAGAAATGTTTCCTGGATAGAGATCAGCCCACTATGTTTACTATTTTACCCGGCACCACTATCACCTTTTTAGGTATTCGGCCCTGTAGCTGCGCCTTAGTTTTTTCGTGGGACATTACAGCAGACTCTATTTCTTCTTTCCCCATATCTAAAGGAAGTTCAATGGTAAATCGCATTTTTCCATTAAATGAAACCGGATATTCCTTGCTGCTTTCTACAAGATGATCTGCTTCAAATATTGGAAATATTGCTGTTGAAATTGATTGAGTATGCCCTAACTTTTCCCAAAGTTCCTCAGCAATATGAGGGGCGTATGGTGAAATTATAATAGCAAGAGGCTCTAAAATTGATCTGCTGGTACATTTTTGGGACAGGAGTTCATTAACGCAGATCATAAAAGTTGCCACGGAAGTATTAAATGAGAAACTTTCTATATCCTCTTCAACCTTTTTAATCGTTTTGTGAAGCGATTTCAACGCTGCTTTCGAAGCCGGTTCTTCAGAAACCTTAAACTCTCCTTCCGGTCCTGAATGATAAAGTCGCCACAGCTTCTTTAAAAAAGCATATACTCCGGATATCCCTGCTGTATTCCAAGGTTTTGACTGCTCTAATGGTCCGAGAAACATTTCGTACATTCTCAGCGAATCTGCACCATATTCCTCACATATTGCATCCGGATTCACAACATTGTATTTGGATTTGGACATTTTCTCAACCTCACGTCCTACTAAGTATTTTCCATTTTCCAGGATAAATTCAGCCTCTTTAAATTCTGGTCTCCATTCTTTAAAAGCCTCAATATTTAATTCATCTGAAGAATTAACCAATGAGACATCGGCATGTAAGGGAGTAACATTAATTCCCTTTATTAACCCCCTGGAAAGTAATCGGTTTGTACCTTCCTCACGGTAAACAAAGGCACTTGTGCCTAAGATCATTCCCTGATTTATTAATTTCCTGGCGTACTCCTTATGAGGAACCAGCCCCTTATCAAACATAAACTTCTGCCAAAAACGGGAATACAATAAATGTCCGGTCGCGTGTTCAACACCCCCAATATACAAATCTACCTGTTGCCAGTATTTAATGGCCTCCTGAGAGAAGATAGCCTTATCGTTTTCCGGATCCATATATCGATTAAAATATTGAGAACTCCCTGCCCAACCTGGCATTGTATTGAGTTCCAAAGGGAAAACCTTGACATGATCAATCAAATTGTTATCTACTACCTTAGAATGTTCTGAATCCCAAGCCCATTTAGTAGCATTACCCAATGGGGGTTCCCCGGTATCAGTAGGTAAATACTTATCTACTTCCGGCAACTTCAGGGGAAGGAATGCTTCCTGGATCATTCTCGGCATTCCATCAACATAGTATACCGGAAAAGGCTCTCCCCAATAGCGCTGGCGACTAAAAACAGCATCTCTCAGCCTGTAGTTTACTTTCCCTATTCCCTGACCTATTTTCTCCAGCTCGGAGATAACTCTTTTTGTAGCATCCTTATAATTTAATCCGTTCAAAAACTCAGAATTAGCAATTATGGTCAATTCCTTATCTGCAAAAGCTTCTTTTGAAATGTCTATTCCTTCAAAAATATTAGGTATAGGTATCTTAAAATGTTTTGCAAAATCATAATCGCGCTGGTCGCCACTGGGCACAGACATTACGGCCCCTGTCCCATAACCGGCTAAAACATAATCTCCTATCCAGATTGGTATTGATTCCTTTGTAAAAGGATGTTCCACATACGCCCCTGTGAAGGCACCTGTGATAGTTTTTACATCTGCCAGCCTATCGCGTTCAGAACGCTGAGAAGTGCTATGAATATAGGTCTCTACTTCTTCTTTTTGGGCATCCGTGGTTATTTTGGAAACCAATTCGTGCTCAGGAGCCAGTGTCATAAAGCTAACCCCGAATATAGTATCCGGCCGTGTGGTGAATACCTCAATTGGGTATGAGGTTTTACTGTTTCCTGATGGTTTGGTATTAAAGGTTACTGAAGCCCCAACAGATCTGCCAATCCAATTAGTCTGGGCATCCTTCAAAGACTGGGGCCAATCTATCTCTTTAAGGTCATCGAGCAGACGCTGTGCATATGCTGTAATCCGCATATTCCACTGCGTCATTTTTTTACGAACCACAGGATATCCCCCTCGTTCAGAAACTCCATTTATAACTTCGTCATTGGCCAAAACTGTACCTAATTCAGGACACCAATTAACCTCAGTATCTGCCAAATAGGTCAATCTGTACTTTAACAATATCTCCTCCTGCTTTTTTGAATTTAATTCATTCCATTCCGTGGCACTAAAAACAGGTACATCTTCATCACAAGCAGCGTTGATATTAGAATTCCCTTCTTCTTCAAAAATTCTAATCAATTCCTCTATTTCTTCAGCTCTATCCTTGTCTTTGTTATACCATGAATTAAAAAGTTGAATAAAGATCCATTGGGTCCATTTATAATATTTAGGATCAGAAGTACGTACTTCCCTACTCCAGTCATAGGAGAAGCCTAATTGGTCAAATTGATCTCTATACCTTGCAATATTAGCCTCTGTTGTAACAGAAGGGTGTTGCCCGGTTTGTATGGCATATTGTTCTGCCGGAAGGCCAAATGAGTCATAGCCCATTGGTTGCAAAACATTAAATCCTTTAAGTCTTTTATAGCGGGCATAAATATCACTGGCAATATAACCCAGAGGATGGCCAACGTGGAGACCGGCTCCCGAAGGGTATGGAAACATGGCCAGTACATAATACTTTTCCTTTGCGGAGTCATTATCCGCCTTAAATGTACTTTTCTGGGCCCAATAATTTCTCCATTTAGCCTCAATCGCCCTAAAATTATAGTTCATAATTTTTATTTATAACCGATACCGGGCAAAAATAAGTTTATTCAATTTACTTTCCTATTTTTACGTATTCTTATGCCGCTATGAGCAAATCTTTTGAAAGCTATCAAAAACGTAAATTGATCTCTTCCTACTTTTCAGTGGTTTTGAGCATTGGTCTTGTACTCTTTTTATTGGGTGTTTTGGGACTTTTAGTACTAAACACCAAAAAATTAGCGGATCATTTTAAGGAACAAATTAAAATCTCTGTATTCCTAAAAGACAATGCTAAGGAGGTTGAAGTAGATCAATTACAGAAAAGCCTTATTCTGGCAGACTATACCAAGTCTGCAACATATGTTTCCAAAGAAGATGCGGCAGAACAGCATAGTGCAGAAATCGGCGAAAACTTCCTGGACTTTCTTGGGTATAATCCCCTTAAAAATTCAATAGATGTATCCTTAAAAGCAGACTTTGTAACTACAAAACAAGTAGAAGAAATTGCGGCTGATTTGGCCACAAAAGATTATGTAGAAGAAGTAAGCTATGATAAGCCCCTTATTGCATTGCTAACTGAAAATGTAAAAAGAATCTCTTTTTGGATATTAATAGCTAGTGCAATATTTACCGTTATAGCCGTATTGTTAATTAATAGCTCTATTAGACTATCCATATATTCTAAACGTTTTATAATTAAAACGATGCAGATGGTTGGTGCTACCAAAAGATTTATAAGAAGACCCTTTATTTGGACAAATATTAAATTGGGAATGCTTGGTGCGCTATTGGCACTTATAGCTTTGGGAGCAGTACTCTACTATGTAAATAGCAACTTTCCCGAACTTAGTCTTCTTCAGGACTTTGTAATCCTGGGCATCCTGTTTGCAGGAGTTTTTGTATCAGGCGTCCTTATTTCACTGATAAGTACTTATTTTGCTACCCAACGTTTTCTTAATCTCAGAACAGATGATTTATATTATTAAATTTGTAGGATGAGTCAAAAATCAAAAAATAAATCTGGTCAATCGCCAAAACCTGAATTTATATTCCAAAAAAGGAATTATCTATTTATGTTTATTGGACTTGCTTGCATGGCACTTGGCTTTATTTTAATGAGTGGAGGCGGTAGCGATGACCCCAACGTATTTAATCCTGATATATATAATTTCAGAAGAATTCGATTAGCACCTACTCTAGTTCTGATTGGGTTAGGAATTGAGGTTTACGCTATCTTATTAAATCCTCACAAGAAGAAAAACAATTAATTGGAAATCATAGACGCAATTATCCTTGGAATAATTCAGGGATTAACCGAATTTTTACCTGTATCTTCCAGCGGTCATCTGGAATTGGGTAAGGCCATTTTAGGCGACAACTCAATCCCGGAAGAAAGCCTGTTATTTACCGTGGTACTACATTTTGCAACTGCCCTTAGTACTATTGTGGTCTTCAGGCAGGATGTTTGGGGAATTCTGAGAGGATTGCTTCAATTTAAGTGGAACGAAGAAACCCGATTTTCATTAAAAATAATCATCTCAATGATCCCTGCAGCTTCTATTGGACTTTTGTTCGAAGAGCAGTTGGAAGTGTTTTTTGGTGGTAATGTGGCTTTTGTTGGATACATGCTTATGATCACTGCCCTGCTTCTTTATTTGGCGGACAAAGCAAAGGATACTCAAAAAGAGGTCACTTATTTAAATGCCTTTATAATTGGTGTTTCTCAGGCAATTGCAATATTACCCGGCATTTCCAGGAGTGGAGCTACCATATCTACTTCCGTTTTGCTGGGTGTAGATAAGACAAAAGCTGCACGGTTCTCATTTTTAATGGTTGTACCCCTTATTCTGGGTAAAATGGCCAAAGATATTTTAGGAGGTGAGCTGCAATTTGAAAGTGAGCAAACACTGGCCATGGGCTGCGGTTTTATAGCTGCTTTCATTGCCGGCCTGGCCGCCTGTACATGGATGATTAAACTTGTGAAGAAAAGTAAACTGACTTACTTTGCCATTTACTGTTTTATTGTTGGGTGTATAGCGATAGGGTTTGGATTGTGGGGTTAAATCCATTTTATATATCTTTTTATTTAAACTATTGATTTGAAAACCAAGGAAGATTATTTAGAAGGACAACTCATTCTAATTGACAAGCCATTACAGTGGACTTCCTTTCAGGCTGTAAACGCCATAAAATGGGCAATCATAAAAAATTTTCAGTTAAAGAAAATAAAGGTGGGTCATGCGGGGACTTTAGATCCTCTTGCCAGTGGACTATTGCTTATTTGTACCGGAAAGTTTACAAAACGCATTAATGAATTTCAGGGTATGCCCAAAGAGTATGTAGGCACCATAACTTTGGGAGGCACAACTCCTTCTTACGATATGGAAACTGAAGTGGATAAATTATATCCAACAGACCATATAACCGGCAAACTAATTTATGAGACTGCAAAATTATTTCTGGGTGAGATAGAACAAATACCACCGGTTTTTTCAGCTCTAAAAAAAGACGGCAAACGCTTTTATGAATATGCCCGGGAAGGTAAGGACCTGGAAATTAAATCAAGGGTAATCGAAATTATGAAGTTTGAGATTTTAGAAATTAAGATGCCGGAAATACGCTTCAGGGTACAATGCAGTAAAGGCACCTATATAAGATCTCTGGCCCATGATTTTGGTAAAGCCATGAATTCCGGTGCCTACTTATCATCCCTAAGAAGAACCAAAATAGGGGAATACAACGTAAATAATGCGGTGACACCTGCAAATTTCAAAGAATTGATGAATCTTTAATGAATTTGAATATGGGTGTTTATAAAATATATTATTAAAAATTAGGTTATAGAATTATGGACCTGAATCGAAGTCAGCTTTCTTTCATAATTACCTTTTGCTCGCTTTCCATTGTTATATTATTACTATTTAATATTCACCTGGGAACAAAAGAACAAGAGGAGTATATCATTGAATTGAGTTTAGCTGATGAGGAAATTGAAAAAATAATCGAAGAGCTGGAAAGGCAGGAAGAGCTCGCAAATGCAGATCCTATAAAAAGTCATATGGCTTTTAACGAAACTGCTAAATCCAGTCTGGAGGAACCCGAACCTCTAAAAACGCTTGAAGAATTATTGAATGAAAAAGAAGCATCAATGAATGAAGATGAATTTAAAGAATTTTTGAATTCAGACTCGGGGTATGCGGCCAGTTTAAAAGACCTTGCCCAAAAAAGAGAAGAAAGAAAGCAGCAATTACAAGAGGTAGAGGCGAAGAAAAAAGAATTTACCAATCATCTTGAAAAAAGGAAAACTTCAATTTCATTTTCTTTAATTGATCGCAATAGTTATCACCTTCCACCACCAATATACACCTGCATTGAAGGGGGTAAAATTGTGATAAATATTGAAGTCGATGCTACGGGAAATGTCATTAATGCGAGCTTTAATGAAAAAAGCTCTAATACATCCAATGGATGCTTAGTGGATAATGCCATTACCTATGCACTAAAGGCCAAGTTCAGTTCAGCATCCAGAACCAGCCAGAAAGGGACAATTACTTACCTATTTCAAAGTAAGTAAGCCTAAAAGGTCCTGCAGGATATTCTCTCCCTTATCTTTGTTGTACCAAAGCTGCAAATCTTGTTTAAATTCCGGACTAAGTTCACCGTGTTCGGCCTTATAGGATTCTACCAATTTGGTTGCCCTGGATGGTCTTGGGCCCCATGTGTTAAGAACCTGATTATTTTGCAGATCCACCATAATTAATTTTGGAATTGACATGCTGCCATTTGTAAGAAAAAGATTCATTAATTCCGGGTTTTTATCCCTTAAAACCAACTTTAATGTAATGTTAGGAGTCAATTCTGCTAACTTATTCATTACGGGAATTGAAGGGGCCGCGTCACCACACCAACTTTCGGTCAATACGATCCAAAGAACGGATTTGTCAAATTTCTTTATCAGTTCGTATGCCAATTCCGGAAGTTTAATGGTTTTATCCCAACGCTTCATTCGCTTACTATTTAAACGCGTATATTCTATTAGGGATTCTTTTTGTTCAGTGCCGGTTGTTTGACCATTTACTACCAGTTCCTCTACCAAAGTCCTGTACTCTTTATAACTTAAGGCTCTTGTTAAGGAAGAAGTAATTATCTGTTCCGTGGGACTATCTTCTTTTATCTTTGTCATTGGGCAAAAGTCGAAAGAAATTATAAAACCTAACAGTTATAATTGCAAATATGTACTTCATGTTAGGCTTAAGGCTGAGATTTCGGCTAAATAGTTCGCTTTTTTACCATACCACCCCTGGTGTCATTGATACTACTCATAACAACAAAAGCATTGGGGTCTATCTTCTTCAGTTCATTGTTTAATTTACTGATTTCCAATCTTGTAATCACCGTATAGATCACTTCATAGTCATTATGAATTCCGTCTTTACTGTAACCGCCACGGGCATCGAAAATCGTAAGTCCTCTTCCCAGTTTGTCAGTAATCATCATCCGAATACTTTCACTTGCGGAAGAAATAATTGTTACTCCAGTATATTCCTCTATCCCATCCACAACAAAATCTAAGGTTTTAGAAGCGGCCAGATATGTTAGCATTGAATACAATGCAGATTCTACTGATAACATATAAGCAGCGGCAAGGAAAATGATTATATTAATTATGATAATTATGTCTCCAATTTTAGCTGACATTCTTCTACTCAAATAAAGTGCCAGTATTTCCGTTCCATCCAGAACGCCACCTCCCCGGATTGAAAGACCAATTCCTGCTCCAAGGAAAAAGCCTCCAAAAACGGAAACTAAAAGCTTGTCTTTTGTTACCTCCGGAAACTCTATCAAAGCTAGCGTAAGAGAAAGTCCCAGGATGGCAATGGTTGTTTTAATAGCAAAATTCTTGCCTATAACTTTCCATCCCAATAACAGGAAAGGCAAATTAACGAGAAGAATTAAAGAATAAAGAGGAAGTGTGGTAGTCTCAGTAATTAAAAGTGATATCCCGGTGACTCCCCCATCTATGAATCTATTTGGCAGTAAAAAACTTTCTAATCCAAAAGCAGCCGATAAGATGCCAAAGGAGATAAAAAAAATATCTTTGGTAAACAATTTGGGAAAGGTTCGCATAAGCTTTAGTCGGTTCATTATTTTACTGCATTTTAAGTCAATTGCCCTTAAAGATTTTCCGGATTAATTGCCAGGCTTCTAAATAACTTAGCTTTAGTGCTAAGGAATTTGTTTTGTACCTCATTTTGCTTAAGTTCGGAATCAATTAGTTTATTTTCCCTGCTAATTATCAAAAACAAGGAACTTTCTCCAAAATCGAATTTTCTTTCTTCTGCCGCTAATAGTTTATTATAATCCCTAACAATATCCTCTATAAGTGTATTCTGTATCTGATAGGAATCCAAGGCATTATAGATTGCCAAAACTTTATTTTGAATTTCGATTTCAGCATTGTCTAATTCAAATTGAGTATCGTTTAGTTTATACTTTGCTAGTTTTAAATCCCCTCTCTCTTTTCTTAAAAACAATGGGAATAGGAAATTAATACCTCCTTTATATTGTTGTGAATCATAAGAATTCAGAGTTCCCGGGGTTTCTGTGAGGAAGTTATACTCAATATCAATTTTCGGCAGTAGTTTATTGGCTTTTAATCTCTTATCTACCTCCAGCCCAGCCAATTTAAAGCCTAAAGACTTAATCTTAGGGTGATTTTCTAATGAAAAGCTATCCAAAGGTTTTCCCATGATTTCCAGCGTAATATCTACCTCCCTATTAATATCGATATTTGGAATGACATTCGGCTGCAACTCTATTGGAATATTATTCTCTATCCACAAAAAATTCGAAAGCTCCAAAGTCTTATTGGTAAGATCAACCATGGCTTGTTCGAGACGAAGTTGCCTATCCTGAAATGCTATTTTGGCTTCCACAACATCTATTGATGCAATATCACCTGCTTCTGCACTACGCCTAATTCCTTCCAATCTAGTACGGGCGTTATCAACAAAATCTTCATAAACCGTTTTGTTTCTATATGCCTGTAACCAATCAAAATAAGCTACTGACGCTTTAAAAAGAATCTCATTAATTAATAAATCTCTATCTGCCAGGGTCTGCTCTTTAAAAAATTTGGCCCGTTTTAAAGTTGCCATTCTTTCATTGATCCATATTCCTTGAAGAACAGAAACAGAAATTCCCGCACTAAACAATCCGTCCTCTGGCAATAATTCATCCGGATTTAGAAACTCTCCTTGATCCTGCTGAAAGTTACCTTTTAATTCTATCCCGTACCATGTAGGGACTTTGAAGGTAGCGTTAAAACGGTCATAATACTCAACACCCTTAAACTGTTTTCTTTCGTAATCTACTTCGATTTTTGGATCAAATCCTCCTCTTGAGCGCATAAGATTTGCTTGCCCAATATCGATTTGTAGTTCAGCCTGACGAGCAATAGGATGATATTTTTTTACATATCCTAAGAACTCGTAAAAGCTTAAAACGAGGGTGTCGTTCACCTGTGCGTTTAATGAAAGTGAAGCGAAAAGAATAAGTAAAAACCAGTGCTTTTTCATATTACTATTTCTCAGATTTAGACATGTCCCCATTCGGTTGATAGTAATTTGGAGGGAAACCATTGAGCTGTCGCCACAATTCAAACCAAATAGGCACATCTTCTAAAAGTGCTATAGTATAGGCTCCAGAACCAACTCGAAGATCCTTTGGCCATGGATGGTCATTGGGATCAGGTGCTAACAGTATTCTATATTTCCCATTATCACTTATAAAAGTTTCAATGGCCACTACCTTCCCTCCATATGTACCATAAGAGACATTTGGCCACCCGCTAAATACAATTGCCGGCCAACCATCAAATTGTACTCTAACCTCCTCACCCAGATGCATTAAGGGCAGATCTATAGGTTTTACATAAGTCTCTACGGCCAATTCGTAATCGGCGGGCATAATACCAACTAACTCTTCTCCTTCCTTAAAGGTCTCTCCAACTCCCGCTTTGATCGCTTTATTTATAAAGCCGTTTTGAGGAGCCTTTATAAAGTACATATCATTGCGCATAGAGTAATTAGTAAACTCGTTTTCCAGTTTTGTTACCTGAGCCTCAGAATCGAACTGATTAGACTGTGCGGTGAACATATCACTTTGTGCTTTTGAAATTTTATCGGCGTATTCTGCCTGTACTCTATTTATTTCCACTTCGGCATTGATGACTTCGTTTAAAGCGGCGAGAAGTTTATTTTCCTGCGAGATAAGTTTGGCCTGAGTTTCTTGCAATTTTAACTTCTTTTCTTCTACATCTGTCACCGCCTTCAATCCCTCATTTTCAAGCTGAAGTACCCGATTGTATTGTCTTTGTGCAATGGTAATGTTTGTCTTAGCCGCTTCCAGGTCGATACTATCACTTTCTACTTTAAGGTTAGCTTGAATAAGTTTGTTTTTAGCCTGGAGTAGTTTTAATTCCCTTTCTCTGCTCAAAGCCGCTATTTGATTATTAAGCGCTTTAACCTTGCCTTCATAAGATGTAACAGCACTTGATTTGGCCCTAATTTGCTCCCCAGTTCTTTCTACTAAATTGGGATCAAAATACTCATTCTTTATCTCGGATATAAAAAGGATTGTATCCCCTTTTTTTACATAATCCCCTTCCTGCACATACCATTTTTCAATTCTACCGGGTATTGG
The DNA here is from genome assembly GCF_947258925.1 of uncultured Eudoraea sp. Taxonomy (GTDB): domain Bacteria; phylum Bacteroidota; class Bacteroidia; order Flavobacteriales; family Flavobacteriaceae; genus Eudoraea. The sequence goes on from NZ_CAMYKG010000006.1 coordinate 70,031, forward strand.
CGATTGTATGGTCTGAGGTCTTTGACTTGGACTTAAGGTGGTTAAATACCCATTTCCTGAGACATTCTGAGTCCAGGGTAGAAAAAGTACAATAAACGCAATACCTGCAAATATCAATAGGAACCGATTAAAGTGTTTATAATACTTCGTATGAAAAACTTTCTGGGAAGTGGTATAAACACTCAGATCTACTTTCTGATTTAGTTTATTAGGTGAAATGTTTAGCATGTCTTCTAACTTTGGTTTTTTATTTTACCATTTTCCATGGTA
>NZ_CAMYKG010000007.1:0-130808 GCF_947258925.1 uncultured Eudoraea sp.
ATGGTTGAGAACGAAAACATCATTATTAATCTTTACGATCACGGGAGACAAGATGGTGATATCGTTTCTATATACCTAAATGGTGAAGAGGTAGTGGGCAAGCACGTACTCACTTATAAGAAAAAGAGTTTTGAGGTTAAGCTTAACCCAACTGCCACCAATGATTTATTTCTCTACGCCCATAACCTGGGTAATTTTCCACCAAACACGGTCTCTATTGAAATTAAAGATGGTAGCAATTCGGAAAATATTGTGCTGAATTCTGACCTGTCTAGTTGCGAAGCTGTCTTAATTAATGTAAAACGATAAATTCATTTTACCTAATCGAAAAACTTGTCTATAACAAAATAGATATAATTCGAATAGCAGGCAGTTATAGTTCAAACAATAAGTAAGCAACTAATACTCCCATAAAAATCCAAAAAAGGAGATATTATAATTTCTATTATTTCCCTCAACTCTACATTTATTGTTAAATAAAATAAGTATAATCAATATTTCCGACAGTAGGAATAAATAATACCTACTGTCGGGAAATAGCATACAACTTTTGACATTACATCTCTTCTACAATACCATTAATGGCGTTGAATACATCTTCAGCTAAAGCTAGGGAAGTGCCTATTGCTGCACCTATGGCAAAACCTACATAATATGACCATCTATTTTCCGTTCCTCCATAAATATTTCTAGTTTCTACTTCACTTAGTTCCATAAAATTTTTCATGATATATAATTTTTTAGTTAAAAAGATCGTAGGCTCCAAAAGCTCCTGTCAAAAAACCTACCGCAGCATTTATGCTGAGCATTGCCATATTCGCTATTTCAGTTTGTGGTCCACCGCTAAAATGACCGCCATTTAAACTTAGGCTTTCTTTTTCGCTTAATTGTTTAACATTTAAATTTTCCATTTTAAAATTTTTAAAATTTTACTATTTTTTTTGTAATCAAAGCGAAAGTATTCTTTTACCGCTTTGTCTTACACTTCAAATATGGTGGCAATCACTCTCAAATATTGATAGTCATGCTAAGAAAATTGTTAAATAACTACAATAGCATAGGGGAAGAAATTATACCATTCCACCCCTTCCCTACTTCTGACCATTCAAAATTCCAAAAAATAGAGTTGTCTATGGAACACCTGCTGCATTTAAAATTTTTAGTTGATATATTGTATTTTAAAAGGATAGCAATTTTGGCATTTTTATAAAAGCAATTCCCCCAGATAGATTTTTTTCTTGCGCTTCATCTAAAACTTCTAAATAAAAACCGCATTTAAATTTAGTAGGAGCTTCATATATATAGCTTTGCCTTGTTAAGTCATAGCAAACTGGGGCATTCATTTCCTTCATCGTATCAATTATTCTAAAGACTGTTGCCTCCGATACCTGCAAGCGCCTGGCAAGTTGATTTGGACGACCCGTAGCCTTTAGGCGGATCAATTGATCTACCCTTTCCAATAATGCTAATTGCTTTACTATCTGCTTCATATAATTGATATTTAATATTCAACTGGCTGATTTCAACTTTAAAATAAATTTTGGTAATTGTTTACCCCATAGATTGTAATACGCTCCTTTTTTTTCAAATAGGACCTCATGTGAACCTTGCTCTAGTACTTCTCCGTTCTCAAGAACAACGATTTTATCAGAATTGACCACTGTACTCAGCCTATGGGCAATTATTACAATGGTCTTATTCTCTGACCTTAATTTGTCAATGGTTTTTTGGACAAAATTTTCAGAACTACTATCTAAAGAGGACGTAGCTTCATCCAAGACCAAAACTTCTGGCTTTTTATACAAAGCCCGTGCTATAGCAATTCGTTGTTTTTGTCCTCCTGATAACGTTGCTCCGTTTTCACCTAAATAGGTGTTGAATCCGGCGGGTAAACTCTCTATAAAATCTAAAATTCCAATGTCCTGGCATATTTTTAGTATAAAATCCATATCGGGTTCAAATTCGCCAACCGCTATGTTTTCAATAATATTCCCTGCAAATAGATCAATTTTTTGAGGTACAACGCTTACAAGTTTACGCAAACTGTCATTGTCAATGTATTTTAAATCAATATTTCCAATTGTAATGCTGCCTTTGTTAATCGCATATATGTTTTGCAATAAAGACATCAGAGTTGACTTACCTGAACCACTTTCACCAACCAAAGCTGTAATTTTTCCTTTTTCAATGTTTACACTAAACTTTTGAAATACCTCAGTCCTGGTACCATAGCTAAAATTGACATCTTTAAATTTGATATCCCCTAAACTACTCTTGGTAAGCTCTATTTTATTTTCAACTTCTTCACGCTCCAGGTCCAAAATCTCAAATAATCTGTCGGCTGCAATCAATGCGTTTTGGATTTCTTTATTTGCACCAATAAGACTAATCATAGGTCCGGTAAAATAGCCCACAATAGCGTAAAAGGATAGGAGTTCCCCCGGTGTGATTTGCCTTTCAATAACAAAACCAGATCCCGACCAAAGTAATATGATGGTGAATATTTGTGCAATTGTATTTGAACTTGTCCCGGAAAAAACACTATTTAAGGCCGATTTATAACCTGTTTTTAAAAGACGAACAAAACCGGTTTCTGTTTTAACATTCGCGAAGTCTTCCAGTCCAAATCTTTTTATTGTTCCCACTGAATTCAATGATTCAACCAATTGACTTTCCAAATTAGCAGATTGTTCCATCACTTTACGTTCCACTTTTTTGTTTAAGCGGTTGACTATGAAGTAAAGTAAAAGGTATATAGGTATTATAATAGTCATCAAAAGGGCAAGCTTCCAATAATAGCTAAACATTAGGGCAAATGAGAAAAATACTATTAAGATATTGACAGTTAGATTCAATGCTACTCCATTTATGAAGTTTCTAATTTTTACCGCATCATTAATTCTTGATATAATTTCCCCAACACGCATGGTATCAAAAAATTGCTGTGGCAATCTCATCAGGTGTTTATAATAGCCTAAGATTAATCTGGCGTCAATCTGTTGACCAGTTTTGATTAGAAATATATCTTTAAAAACCCCTATTAGTACACGAGCAATTAATAAAACAATCATTGCTACACTAAGCAGGTTTAAAAGATTTGAATTACCATCAACCAAAACAAAATCTGTTATTTTTTGAATGTAAATTGAAGTAGAAAAACCCAATAACGTATATATCAAAGCACCAAAAAAGGCTTGAGTAAGCACGGTTCTGTGTGGCATTAATAAATACCAAAAGCGTTTAAAAACTGATGTTTTTTCATTACTCTCGGTGAATTCTTCATTGGGTAATAACAATACCAAAACTCCTGTCCATTCTTTTTTAAATGCTTCAATTGTTCGTTTTTCCATTTTACCCGTACCAGGATCCATGACTTTAATGTACTTTTTAGTTGCCTCATATATGACCACATAGTGATGAAGTCTTTCATTAACAATGACATGTGCAATAGCAGGTTTTGGTATTTTAAACAAGCTATCGAAGTCACCCCTAACTCCTTTCGCTTCAAAGCCAAGCTTTTCGGCTGCTTTTATTAGGCCATATACATTTGTCCCTTTTTTATCAGTACCTGCGTATTGCCTTATTCTTGAAATGGGTATTTGAAAATTATAATGTGCTGCTATGGACGCCAGGCAGGCAGCCCCGCAGTCCGTAATATCGTGTTGTTTGATTGTTTTCTTTGCCATACTATTTTGTAGAAGCTACTTTATCTTCTAATCCGGGATTTATCCAATCATCTATTTTATCATATAATAATTGGTATAAACTTCGTTCAGCAAGTTCAAATCTGGCATTGAACGTCATTCCTTTACCTAACTTACCTTTAGCGCCATTCTTCAATAGTAGGTATTCTTCATTTATTCTACATTTTGCCTTAAAAATAGGTTGGTTGTCAATGATTTCAACATCTTCAGATATGTCTATAATATTTCCTGTCGCTAGGCCCCATTGGTTGTAATTAAAAGCGTCAATTTGAAATCTCACCGGCTTTGATTCGCGGATAAGACCAATATCCAAGGGGCTTATGTAGCACTCCGCCAAAAGTTCAGTGTCCGGAGATATTTCTCCTAAGATGGCACCAGATGAAATAATACTCCCTTTTTCTATTCCTGATATGTTGATTAATGTGCCATCTAATGGAGCAGTAATGATATACTCGCTCTTAGCTTTTTTGTATTGAGAATTTTTATTCCCAGTCGTTATTAAAAAAGTCTCTAATTCTGATAAAGTTGCTTGCCAGGTACTTATTTGTTGATTTCTGAATTGATAGAAAGAATTTAGAGCCAAGTCATATTCCAGTTTTATATCTTCATATTCAACCTTAGCGATGACACCTTTGGATAATAATAGTTTGTTTCGCTCATAATCAACCTTTATTTTTTTTAAGCGGGTGTTATATTCATTTTTCTTTTCTTGATATTGAAAATATTCTTTGCGATATTTTGGCGACTTAATTTTACCTGAGCTTATATTCTTATCATTAATCAAATATTTCAAATCTTCACTTTGCACCGTAAATTTTTGAGTTTCATATTCCGTTAACGCAATCTGATCATCGAGCACATCACTTTTGATAGCAAGTAAAACATCTCCTTGTTTTACATATTTATTACTATGCATATCAGAATACAAAACCTTACCTGAATTTATACTGTTAATTGCAATACGTTCCTGGTCTGGTTTAATGACGCCCCTTGAGGTTGTATAAATTTTAATTTTAATGAAGGGAAGAGAAATAAATACCGTACATAATAAAAGTAGTATTATGCCATAGATAACTTTGCTTTTAGTTTTATTCTTTGGCACATAAGCCTGTACCGTATTTTCTATTATTTCTTTTGGGAAAATTTCCATGGAAATAAAAATGCTTTTATCTCAATAGAAATGCAAATTGAATTTTCCGCTATTTACAAATTAGCTACTCAATTTATAAATTGCTTTTTTTTATTTGCTTAAAAAATACTGCTGGAGTTAAACCTACTTTAAATTTAAATGCCCTATTGAAAACATCTAAGGAACTAAAACCGAAAGATTCGGCTAATTGAATCATTGATTTTGTCTGAACAATGGCAGGGTTTTTCTTCACGTAATTAATAGCATAGGTCACCCTTAAATCTTTAATGTAACTAGAGAAGCTTTGTTTTTTATAGGTATTTATGATCCTCGATAGGTAAGTACTATTAGTGTCAAGTTCTTTGGCCAAAGAACTCTGGTCAATGTTCTTATCTAAAAATCCTTTCTTATCCTCCCAATCATCAAGTTTTAAAAGGGTCCTTTCAATAACTTCCTTATCGATATTTATGTTTTTCGCATCTACGATATTGTTAACTTCAGAAATGGGCTCAATATCTTCATTCATCAGTCTTTTTAAAAGGATCTTTACTTTGATATATCTGGAGATAAAGAATAAAAGTACTGCCAGGATAAAGCCCACTACTATATAGAGGATAGTAAGTGCTTTGTTCTTTCTTTCAATTTTATCAAAATTATTTTTATTTTCCAGCTCTCTTAATGGGAGTTCAAATTTGGTTAAGGTGATATTTTTAATTTTCTTATTTGTGGATTCAATAAGGCTGTCATAATGGAAAAGCCTGTTCAAGTATATTCCTTCAAGTTTATCATTATTATGATGGGCATCTTTTAGTAAGAATTGATATATTTCTTTTACATTATCAATTATTGGTAGACCTTCAACCGCCAAAATGCTATCAATGCTTTTGAAATATTTCCGCTTATTATCATTAAAACCAAATTTTCCTTCAATCATTCCCAGATAATAATAGCTATCAGCTTTGGAAATTCCTTGCGCCGAAATGATGTACTTATAAAGCGTGTCTCTGGCCTTTACCAAATTATTGTTGTAATAATTGATTTGTCCCTGTAACCGTTTAAATCTGTGTAGGGAATGTTTGTCTTCTAATTTACTAGCTAATTCTATACCACTATTCGTATAATAAGCTGCTGTATCAAGTTTTTTATTATGCACATAGGTCCTAGAAATATTATCAAGCATTAACAGGTGGTGTACATCATATTCTTCAATTTGATCCTTGTGGTTTTTAAGATAATTTAATGCTTGTATATCCATATAAATGGCTTCATCCTCCTCTCCATGTTGACTCTTTAATGCAGCAATAAGAGTTAATGACTTAAAAATGCCTAAATGATAGTTAGCCAAGGCTGCAAGTTCATAGCTCCTTATAGCTTCATCAATAGCTTCTTGTGGTCTATCTAACCGATAAAGTAAACCGCCTTTAGTATAATGTGCGATAGCTAAGTATTGCTTATCTTTTAGTTTCTCAGATAGAAGAATCATGGAATCGACATAGGTTTTCCCTTCATTTTCAAATTCATTAATCAAAGCATTTATCCAATATGCTTCAAACAATTCCAAGGTATCATTGAAATATTTTGCCTTCTTCGTATGAACTTTTAGTACTTCCGGTATATATGGGGATTCATAACCCAAACTATCTTCTATTTTTCGCAAAGAATCAAAAGACATTTCAAATAGACTTTCACTAGAAAATTCCTGTGCATTTAAACTCGTAAAGCAACAAAGAAATACTATGAGGGAGTTAAAAATCAAAACCCTATGAAGACAAGTCCAGAAAAAATTCATAAAAGAGTTTAAATAGCAAATCAAATATAACTATTACTTTAATTGAAGTATTTATAAAATGTAACGTTTATCCTACAACTAGATTGTACTAAACTTTTATTATGGATTAAATACTATGATGATTTTAATAGATGCAATTGGGTAATTCCAGAACTGAAATTGAGCAAAACCCAATACAATGAAGATAGCAACAGAAATTACCTATATTTTTCTTCGGATCCGTTCTTTCTTTAGGAGTTCCAATTCCCTGTTCGTCTGCCCTGCAACAGATGTGTTTTCTTCCGCACGCCGTATCAGATATGGCATTACATCACGGACAGGACCGAAAGGCAGGTACTTGGCCACATTAAAGCCTTTCTTAGCGAGGTTGAACGAGATATGATCACTCATGCCAAATAGCTGTCCAAACCAAATGCGGTCATCATTATGGGCAATCCCTTTTTCCTCCATTAACTCCATGAGCTTATACGAACTCAATTCATTATGAGTCCCTGAAAAAAGTGAGATCCGGTCCAGGTGATCTACGATATAGGCCACCGTAGTATCATAATTAACATCAGTATCAGCCTTTGTAGCACAAATTGGTGTGGGATACTTATTTTCTTCAGCTCTTTCATTTTCCTTTTCCATATAAGCCCCGCGCACGGTCTTGATTCCAATCTTAAAATCTTCTTTACGGGCTTTCGCATGTAGTTTTTTCAGATAATCCAGGCGATCCCAGCGATACAGTTGCAGCGTATTAAAAACTATTGCCTTTTCTTTGTTGTATTTAAGCATCATTTCTTCAACCAGATCATCCGCTGCATCCTGCATCCAGCTTTCTTCGGCATCTATTAACAGCGGAACATCGAGATCATACGCTTTCTTACATGTCGACTCAAAACGGCCCACTACCCTTCCCCATTCCTGTTCCTCTTTTTTAGTCAAAGGCTTTCCTTCGCTGATTTTCTGAAACAATGCAAACCTGCCATATCCACTTGGTTTAAAAACAGCAAAAGGAATGGCATCCAACTCCTTTACAAAATCCAATATCTTCAGGTTTTTCTCAAGTGCGGCATCGAGCGGATCTTCTGTTTCCTTACCCTCAACTGAATAGTCGAGCACAGAGCTAACCCCTTCAGTCCACATTTTATCCACGACCGACATACAATCTTCCTCACTCACACCGCCACAAAAATGATCGAATACCGTAGCCCGGATAAGACCGTCAACCGGTAATTTTGCTTTCAGCGCAAAATTAGTCATGGCCGTGCCTATTTTAACCAGTGGTTCATTGGCGATCATCTTAAAAAGAAAATAGGCACGCTCTAATTCAGAATCCGATTTAAGTGAAAATGCAGTTGAGGTATCTTCAAAAATTCTGTCCATTATTATGAAAAAGTTACTAATTCAAATATAATAACAGAAATTGTATTCATTTACTAAAAAATAGCCTTTATTTTGTAGTTTGTTTTTAATAGTTTCGCCTCTTTGAGAATAGCCTGAAAGGCACGATAAATTATATCCAATGGAATCAATTACCTCATTTTCTGCCCAAATCCATTTCAATTATATGGGATATGAAGCCCTGGAAGATCTTCTGAAAAGAACAAACTATTCCAGTGTTTTTATTCTGGTAGATGAGAATACACGCGAACACTGTCTTCCCATCTTTTTGGCCAGCATTGGTGGCAAAACCAAATTTGAGGTGGTGGAGATTGAATCGGGTGAAATAAACAAAAGTATTTCATCGTGCATGAAAGTTTGGAATGCCTTATCTGAAAAAGGTTCAGACAGGCAGAGCTTGCTCATAAACCTGGGGGGAGGGGTCATCACTGATTTAGGTGGTTTTGTAGCATCTACATTCAGAAGAGGAATAGATTTTATTAATATCCCCACCAGCCTGCTGGCTATGGTGGATGCCTCAGTAGGTGGAAAAACGGGGGTTGATCTGGGCTTGTTAAAAAATCAGATTGGCGTAATTAACCAGCCTAAAATGGTACTGATCATTCCCAAATTCCTGAATACACTGGATAAGAGACAATTAAACAGTGGGTTTGCGGAAATGCTAAAACACGGCCTTATTACAAGCGAGCCCTATTGGAGAACCCTTAAACAGGTAGATTCCGCAGAACAATTTGAGGATCATATTTACGATTCCATAGTCATAAAAAATGAGGTGGTCCGTCAGGATCCCAGGGAAAAAAACCTTAGAAGAATCTTGAATTTTGGCCATACCCTGGGGCATGCCATTGAATCTTATTTTTTAGAGAATACGGAACGAGACACCTTATTACATGGTGAGGCAATTGCCATTGGTATGATCATGGAGGCGTTTTTGTCGCATCAGCTTACCGGTTTGGGAATTAACCAATTGGTAGATATTAAGGAAACCATCCTCAAACATTTTGATAAAGTTGATTTTGACGATAAGGCCATCCATGCCATAATTAATCTTTTGAAATACGATAAGAAGAATTCTCATGGCAGTGTTTACTTTGTTCTTTTAAAGAGGATTGGAGAGGCACAGATTGACAATAGAGTTCCTGATGATCTCCTTAACCAGGCTTTCTCATACTACAAAGAATAGCTTATACATATACTAAAATTGCAGTTTTACAACTCTTTGAATTTTCGAGAGAAAAAAAAGTATAGTTTAGGTATTAGATAAAAACCAAAGCGGTAAAATTCAAATACCTTCTTATGAAACGCGTACTTGTAGACTACAAAAAATTAGACCACCAAATTGCCTTACTTCTAATCGAATCCTATCCGGATGGATATGGAGACGAGGATATAATTTCGTTCCGTAATAGTAAAGGAGAATTTATAGAAGCTGTTGAGCTTCAAACTGATGATACGTTATACCTTGTAAAGATCAGCAAAAGTCTATCACATTTCATTGCTAATTTTGACGAAGACCTGGCCAAAGGGATTGAAGCTGTTAAAGATGAGACGGTAGGAGAAACTTCACTTGAACTTAACCTTGAATTGGGGAACGAGGACGACAAAGACCTGGAATAGTCTTATAGGTATCGCTCCCGTATGATGTTTCTATGATGCTTTTGGTGACCGCAACAAATAAACCCCAGAGCCGCAACACTCATGGGTGAATCACTGGCAATACCAACCCTTGCCAAAGCTTCTTCCGGTAATTTTTCAAACAGCGCTATAGTCGATTTACGTATTATTATGTAATTATCAATCATTTCCTGCTTTGTCCAATTTTCGGCATTGGATTCCATAACAAACTTATCCTGATCAAAACCCGGAAGCGGTGTTTTATCTTTTCTGGCAAACCGCAGGGCCCTATATTGAAATACACGTTCCGTATCCAGGATATGTAGCAAAACCTGTGCAACAGTCCATTTACCCTCCTGATAACTGTAATGAAATTTGTCCTCAGGTATACTGTCTATAAATTGTGGAAAATTAACCAGTTGCCGTTTTAACATATCCAAAAGTTGTACATCACCTAAGGCTGCTATATATGGCTCATAATAGGGATTGTAATCTTCTTTTTTGAGTTCGGAATTTTTCATAAAAATGGGAAAATTAAAGGGTAGTGGTTACACCAGGAGAACGACAAGATATTACTAAAAAAGCATAACTTAAGGACTTAAAATGGCATAAGAAATGGTCTTACTGTTTACAACTCATTGAAAATAGTATGCATCAGTCGCTTTTTGTCATTTATACTTTCTTCAAGTGAAATCATAGTTTCGGTCCTGCTAATGCCTTCAATATCATCAATCTTAAAAATTATATTTTTAGCATGAGTGGTATCTTTGGCCCTAATTTTACAAAAGATGTTGAATTTACCCGTAGTTATATGTGCTACGGTAACATTTGGGATTTGATTCAAGCGTTCCAGAACAAATTTAGTCTGATGTGTCTTTTCCAGAAAAATCCCCACATAGGCTATAAACGAATATCCTAATTTCACATAATCCAGGGTGAGGGAAGATCCGCGAATAATGCCTGCTTCCTCCATTTTTTTAACCCGAACATGAACTGTCCCGGCAGATATCAGTAATTTTTTTGCTATATCTGTAAAAGGTGTTCTGGTATTATCAATTAACATATCCAGAATCTGATGATCTATTTCATCTAATTTTATTTTCCCCATTTTTTGTAATAATTTTTACTAAGCAGTAAAATTAAGAAATTAAATGTAATAAATGAACCGTTTTTTTGAGTTATATGCAATATTTTGCCTGTTTTTCGTGATAAAATTTAAAATAGGAGTTGAAGGAATTTGGGATTATCTTTTAGAAAGTCGAGATCATCCTGGTTCTCACAATTCAAATACTTATGGCCAAAGCTTTCCTTTAATTCCCCTGTTGCCTCAATAAAAGGTTTAAAAAGAAGCGTCTCGTTATTCAAAACTTCTTTATAAAGTATTCCTAATCTATGTTCGTATTTGCTATTGATCAGATGTGCATTTGAGATTAATACGTCAAAAAACTGTTTGTTGTTTTCGGGAATTTCAAAATAACTGTCCAGGCTATGCTCTTCAATCTGAGATTCCGCTATGATTGAAATTGCCTTAAATATCGCATAAAACATAAGTTCCCTGGTGCGCTCCCTTTCGTAATCGAGTGGAAAATGCCCTGCTTCAAACAAAATGGTAGGTGTGCCCAGCATTTGAAACGTATCCCCAACGCAATTGGGATTAAAGGCGTCATCGTATCTTCCCATCTGATTTGGTATTATTGAAGTCAATGCTTTATTTATACCCCCAATAATTTTCATACTGCGGCCTCTGCTGACGGAAATGTTTCTTTGATCATCATGGGCAGGAGCTAAAAATGACAATGTTGCAGGCTTTTCCGTATTACCCACATTAAAAATCGTTCGTTGGTCATGAAGATTAAAACAATAATCAGGCTCTATTTCATCATACAGGTCACGTAAAACCCGACTCTCTGGTTGGCTTAATTCCAGGGCATCACGGTTTAAATCAATTTTATTGGCATTTTCCCTTGTAAACAAAACAGCGCCATCAGGATTTAAGAGAGGGACAATTGTTAATGTGACTGATGACAATATGTAATTGGCTAAATCCGCGTTGGTCTGAAGATAATTTATTAAGTCGAACAACGCCTTGGTAGTTGTAGTTTCGTTACCATGCATCTGGGACCACATTAATATTTTTATTTTTCCACTCCCTAATGTTATTTTATTAATGACCTTCTTCTGAACAGATTTCCCTATCGGAGAAACTATTTGCCGATTAGCCTCTTTCCGGAAAAAGTTTTGAAATTGTGTAAAGGTGATATATCTGCCTTCCACAGTAAACTCTTTTATTTCAGAATAATTTAAAGAAGAAAATGTCACTACCAAATAAATTAGAATTACAAATGTAAACGCAAAAACAATTACAAATGTGACAAAATTAGTTACATTTGTAAACACAATAGCGATTAAGGTTCCAAACTATAATTACTTTTGTAAACAGCTTTGGTGCTTATTAGTTAATTATTATTTAATATACTGTATTTCAGTATTTTAAATACTATTATTTATATGTTTAATATAATTTATTTTACTTTTATTGTAATGCATATCTTTAGATTAGCCAATGCAATAGGTTAGTTTTTATACAATGGTAAACACAGAGGAATTCGTTAGGCGATTGGAAATAATATTGAATTATTATGGGCTTTCTGCTTCTGTTTTTGCGGATAAGATAGGAGTCCAAAGATCTACAATATCACACCTGCTCACAGGCAGAAATAAACCAAGTCTTGAGTTTGTTTTGAAAGTGGTTAAATCTTTTCCTGAAGTAAACCTGTATTGGCTGCTCAATGGAAAAGGCACCTTCCCCACTACGAAAAAACCAACTTCCCTACCCTCCCCGGATGAAAAAGTTGCTTCAGCAGTACAGTCTTCACTTTCAAAGACCATAAATAAGATAATTATATTCTATGAAGACGGAAGTTTTGAGGTATTCAATAAAAATGCAAAATAATTCAAGTATACTTCATTATTTTCAAGTAAAACCGATATAGAAATCCGTTCTATTTTATTACTTTGCATTTATGAAATTGCAGTATCTCTTTGTTTTCATTTTAACTCTTAATTTGTCGTGTTACCAGCCAGAGAGGAACTGTAAAGCTTTTAAAAATGGTACCTTCACATTTACTACAACTATAAAGGATGTAGAAAAAACCACGACATTTGTTAGGCAAAATGCTATTGAAATCGATTTTTATGAAGGTAAAAGCGATACTTCTTCGGTAAGGTGGATAAATGACTGCGAATATATTGTTAAAAAGGTAAATCCTAAGAATATGGCAGAAGAGAAATCCATTCATATGAAAATACGGACCACGACAGATAGTTCCTATACTTTTGAATATGGAATAGTAGGAAGTACCAAAAAATCTGTAGGAACTGCTATAAAAGTTAAATAAGCATGTTTGATATTCTAACCAGTCCGGACGCATGGGTAGCATTGCTAACCCTGACTTTTCTTGAAATAGTCTTAGGTATAGACAACATAGTATTTATTTCTATTGCAGCCAATAAGCTTCCGGCAAAAGATCAAAAAAAAGCCACTAATTTTGGTTTATTGCTGGCTATGTTACAGCGTATCATATTGCTATTTGCGGTTTCTTTTCTTATTGGTCTAAAGATCCCTTTTTATTATATCAATCAGTCCTGGATCTCTATAGGAATAAGCGGTCAGGCTTTAATCCTGTTTTTTGGTGGTATTTTCCTTTTATATAAAAGCACTTCTGAAATTCATGAAAAGGTTGAGATGCCCCAACATGATGAAGAGGAGCTTAAATCCAAGAACCTTACCAGTTTGTCAAAGGCAATTGTTCAAATTGTGATAATTGATTTTATATTTTCCATTGATTCTATTTTAACAGCCGTTGGTATGACAAATGGCATCGGCAACAAGCCTATGGACGCTCTTGTGCTAATGGTTATTGCAGTTGTTATTTCTATTATTATCATGATGGTTTTTGCCAATCCCATTCGGATTTTTATCAACAATCATCCTTCCATGCAGATTTTGGCTCTTTCTTTTTTAATTCTAATAGGATTCATGCTTATTGCTGAAGCAGCCCATTTAAGTCATGCTAAAATCTTTGACCAGGAGATAGGAGCTATTCCAAAAGGTTACTTATATTTTGCGATAGCCTTCTCTTTACTTGTAGAGTTTTTAAATATGAAGATTCGCAAAAAGAATGTCCCTAAAGAACATCCCGAAAAGAAGAGTTAGAACGCAATCCGTATAGTTTACCAATAAATTAGCAGTAAGCTATCGCCTTCATTTAAGGTGGTTCAATTATTTTCTAAATTCTTCTGTTGTTGTCTTACCGTTAAAGTACTGCCGTCATGGCTCCATCCCGGAGGGCCGAAGATATACATAAGGGCATGTGACAGTTTTCTCGATTTTTTTACATCTTTCCAGATATCTTTATACTCGTGCGTAAGAATAACAATGGGGTTATATGAATTTGGGGAATGAATGACACCATATTTAATTTCCGTATCATCATCCAATTCTTTCCATGTCCCGAAGACTTTGTCAAAAATATTAAGTATACCACCATGATTTTTGTCCAAATATTCGACGTTTTGTGAATGATGCACCTGGTGCATGGTGTGCGTATTGAGTATTTTTTCGAGGAAACCCAATTTAGGTATATAAACCGAATGCAACTGAAATTGCCACATTATCTCAATCCCAATACAAACAAGGACCATTTCCGGTGGAAATCCAATTGCCGGCATCCACATATAAAAGAATGGTTTATGTAATATGGTGAACCAGCCATTTCGCAAGGCCGTGCCAAGGTTGTAATTGTCAGATGAATGATGGACGATATGCCCTGCCCAAAATAGCCTTATTTCATGGTTTGCACGGTGAAAACAGTAGTAGGTAAAATCATCGGCAAACATGCAAAGCACCCATACATACCAGGCATATCCAAAGGATTCGTAACCGAATAGGTTGGTCCGGACCCCATCACTTATAGGGTTAAAAAATTCATAGGTCACCTCAAAAAGCGCTATTGCAAAAATTATTTTAAACAACGGCCCTATTATTGCTGCTCCAACTCCCATTGTACCGCTGGCAAGCAGATCTTTCCAATAATATAAAGTTTTCTTACCGTGTGTTTTGCTGTAAGCCAGTTCGATAATAATTAGGACGATAAAACTTGGTATACCGTATACGAGGGGGTTTGTAAAATCCATAGCATTTTATTGTAGTAATCTCTTTATTTGAGAAAATTTGGTAAGTATAGACAAAACATAGTTTAATAACAAGTTTAGCAGCAGCTCTTTCTAATAAAAATCAATTGAACCTTAATCTTCGACTAAAACAATTTTGTCTGACCGTCTTCATCTCCTTTGTTAGTTTTGGTATCTTTCTTGGCAGTCACTTTAGCTGGCTGCTCAGTTTTGGTCTTTTTATCTTTGATATCCGGTAGGATATTCTCTTCATCCACCACTTCAATATCCATGGTATCATGAACTTCCGGGACTTCGTAAGGCAAGGGATCCAAAGCGTTAATCTCCAAAATTTTATCTTTTGTCAGCCTGTTCCCCATCGCTGAAATACCTTTAACGGAAATGAACTCCTCTAAATTAACTTTCAGGTTATCTTGCCGATCCATCCCTCTTTTCTTGGCATAGACTAATTCTGCCATAGGCCTGTAATCCGTAAATACTTTTTCCAGATATGATTTTGGATGGTCTGTTATAATTTTCTCTTCTTTGTCGCAGTTTTCAACTAGAAATCGTTTTATGTAAAACAATTCTTTTTCTCCTTCCCAATATATTACTGAAATGGGTTTGTTGGGGATCCATTTTTCCAAAACGATAATGTCATCATCAAATCGCATGGTCAGCTCCGGAATAACCGTTTTCAATATCCCCTTCTGATTAATAATAAGAAGGCGGTCTTCACTGGTAAACTCTCCCATCAGTTCTCCCCGGCTATCAACATTAAGCCGCTGAACGGTATCATCAAACCATAGTTTACGAGGCTTAAGCGTAGAAAGTCCTTTTTCCTTAAGTTCAACCCTTTTTATGGCATATTTGGTAACAATATTGCCTTTGGAGCCTCTTCCTTTTATCAGGACATCTGCAAAATCGAGATCCCATTTTGTTTTTTTTATATTAGCCGCCTGTCGCAGGTGAACCGTCACTATTTCTGCTTCGCCATTCGGATTTGCTGAAAAATAACTAACATCAGAATTGCTTTTACCTGCTGTCAGATCATAGAGTTTATCTCTTGTTATTCCGGTCACAAAAAAGCGTTTTACATAGCTAGATCCGCCTCGGCCATCCTTATAAATCATATTATAGGTTGTTCGCTTGTCCTTTTTCTTAAACACGGCTACATGAATGATGTTTTTACCAACAAATATTTTTGAATCTACCTTGGAGATCATCATTTTACCACTTTTAGTAAATACAATAATGTTGTCTATATCGCTGCAGTCCGTAACGTACTCATCTCGCTTTAAGGAAGTCCCAATAAAGCCTTCCTCCCGGTTTACATAGAGCTTCGTATTGCGTATTACTACTTTAGTAGCCTCAATATCATCAAATATCCTGATTTCGGATTTACGTCCCCTGCCCTTGCCATATTTGCTTTTTAGATTCTTAAAATAGGCAATAGCGAAATCTATCAAATTTTCAAGGTGGTCTTTGGTTTGCGCTATTTTTTCTTCCAGACTATCAATAAACTGCTGTGCCTTATCCAGATCAAATTTGGATATTCTTTTAATGCGAATCTCTGTAAGCCTTACGATATCTTCTTCGGTAACCTTTCTTCTGAGGTGCTTTATATGCGGTTTCAGTCCTTTATCTATTGCACCAATAACCCCTTTCCAGGTTTCCTCCTCTTCAATATCCCTATAGATCCGATTTTCAATAAATATCCGTTCCAGAGATGCAAAATGCCATTGTTCCTGTAATTCGGCCAACTGTATTTCCAATTCGGCTTTAAGCATTTCTACAGTATTGTCTGTAGATCGTCTTAACATTTCTGTAACCCCAATAAACAGCGGCTTATTATCTTCTATAATACATCCCAAGGGAGATATTGACGATTCGCAAGATGTAAAGGCATATAGGGCGTCAATGGTTTTATCCGGAGAAATTCCTCCAGGCAAATGAATTAATATCTCAACCTGTGCGGCCGTATTATCCTCTATTTTTTTAATTTTGATCTTTCCTTTATCATTGGCTTTAAGAATAGAATCTATTAATGAAGAAGTGTTTGTACCATGGGGAATTTCATTAATAACGAGGGTGTTTTTATTTAGCTGAGAAATTTTAGCCCTCACCCTCACTTTGCCTCCTCTTAAACCATCATTGTAATTGGTTACATCAATGATACCTGCAGTAGGAAAATCTGGAAATAATTTAAATCGTTGACCTTTCAGATGTTTGATAGAGCCGTCGATAATTTCATTAAAATTATGGGGAAGTATCTTCGTAGAGAGCCCGACAGCTATACCCTCTGCGCCTTGAGCCAACAGCAATGGAAATTTAACAGGAAGATTTACCGGTTCCTTTTTTCTTCCGTCATAAGAGGCCTGCCATTCCGTTATTTTCGGGCTAAAAACTACATCTAATGCAAATTTAGATAACCTTGCTTCTATATATCGGGAGGCTGCTGCCCTGTCACCGGTTAAAATATTACCCCAATTCCCCTGGGTATCAATTAGCAAATCTTTTTGGCCAATCTGGACCATAGCATCTGCTATACTGGCATCACCATGGGGATGATATTGCATGGTATGACCCACAACATTAGCCACTTTGTTATACCTGCCGTCATCTAGCTCTTTAAGCGCATGCATTATTCTGCGCTGTACAGGTTTAAATCCGTCTTCGATAGCCGGTACTGCCCGTTCTAATATAACATAAGAAGCATAATCTAAAAACCAATCTTTATACATGCCCGTAACCCGGGTCAGTGCCTCCTGGCCATTTCCAAGGTCTTCTTCGTGCATTTCATTTACTTCCTCATTCTCCTCCATTAATAGAGACTAGTATTAATCTTATTTATAGTTAATTGCTTTCGATTAAGTCAATTTCTACTTTAAGGTTTTCAATAATAAATTCCTGGCGATCCGGGGTGTTTTTTCCCATGTAAAACTTTAAAAGTTCTTCAATGGACAATGCTTTATCGAGCATTACAGGTTCCAGGCGAATATCATCTCCAATAAAATGCTTGAACTCATCCGGAGAGATTTCACCCAGTCCTTTAAATCGGGTAATTTCCAGTTTCCCAGTCAACTTTGACATAGCTTCATTCTTTTCTTCCGGACTATAGCAGTATCTGGTTTCCTTCTTATTCCTTACCCTGAATAAGGGGGTTTGTAAAATATATAAATGATTCTCTTTTATTAATTCCGGAAAAAACTGGAGAAAGAATGTTATAAGCAATAGTCGAATATGCATCCCATCTACATCCGCATCTGTGGCAATAACTATATTATTATAACGCAAATCCTCCATGGATTCTTCAATATTCAATGCCGCCTGGAGGAGATTAAATTCTTCATTCTCATACACAATTTTCTTAGACATTCCATAGGAATTAAGAGGTTTACCCCTCAAACTAAAAACGGCCTGGGTATTAACATCCCTGGATTTCGTTATAGATCCGGAAGCTGAATCACCTTCAGTTATAAACAAGGTCGATTCAAGGCGCCTGTCGCTTTTCATATCCCCTAAATGCAACCTGCAATCGCGTAATTTCTTGTTATGCAGACTTGCTTTTTTAGCTCTCTCACGCGCTAACTTTCGTATTCCTGAAAGTTCCTTGCGCTCTTTCTCTGCCTGGACTATTTTCCTTTGAATTTTCTCGGCTGTTTCCGGATTTTTATGCAGGTAATTATCGAGCTGTTTCCCTACAAAATCATTAATATAAGTTCTTACAGTAGGCAAGTCACCTCCCATATCCGTTGATCCCAGTTTGGTTTTAGTCTGACTTTCAAAAACAGGTTCCATTACCTTAATAGAAATAGCAGAAATTATCGATTTTCGAACATCAGAAGCGTCGTAATTCTTCCCGTAATAATCCCTAATGGTTTTTACAATAGCTTCCCTGAATGCAGCCTGGTGCGTACCTCCCTGTGTGGTGTGCTGTCCGTTAACAAAAGAATGGTACTCCTCACTATATTGAGTTTTACTATGCGTTATAGCCACCTCAATATCATTTCCTTTTAAGTGAATTATCGGGTATAACAAATCTTCTTTGCTGTTATTGTCTTCCAGTAAATCCTTCAATCCGTTTTCAGAAAAGAATTTTTCACCATTAAAAATAATAGTCAGTCCCGGGTTTAAATACACATAATTCCTGAGCATGCGTTCCACATACTCGTTCCGATATTTATATTTCTTAAATATAGCCTCATCGGGAATAAATGTAATCTTAGTGCCTCTTCTCCTGGTAGTTTCTTCTAAAAGCTCTTCATTTATCAATTCACCGACTTTAAACTCAGCAGTTTTAGATCTACCATCCCGGTTAGATTCTACCCTGAAAAAAGCAGATAAGGCGTTAACAGCTTTAGTTCCAACACCATTAAGACCAACTGATTTCTTAAATGCACGAGTGTCATATTTTCCACCTGTATTCATTTTAGAAACCACATCTACCACCTTTCCCAAAGGAATTCCCCTTCCATAATCCCGTACCACTACCTTTTCACCTTGAATGGAAATATCTATGGTCTTGCCGGCACCCATGACAAATTCATCTATGCAATTGTCAATGGTTTCTTTTAAAAGGATATAAATTCCATCATCAGCGGAAGAGCCATCACCAAGTTTACCAATATACATACCTGGCCTGAGGCGAATATGCTCCTTCCAGTCCAGTGATCTGATATTTTCTTCTGTATATACTGATTTAGCCATGAATTCGGGGTTTACCTATGCTAATATAAAATTTCAAGGCAGAAATCAAAGTGGGCACAACAGAAAGTAATTAACAATAAAATACCCCGTATTGTTGATAGTGGCAATATATACTCCTAAGAATGGCAGCATAAAGGGGTGTTCTTTTAAACGTTAAACCTAAAATGCATTACATCACCATCCTTAACAACATAGTCTTTTCCTTCAACACGCATTTTTCCAGCCTCCTTAACCTTCGCCTCGCTACCGTAAGCAATGTAATCGCTGTATGAGATGACTTCAGCTCTTATAAATCCTTTTTCAAAATCTGTGTGAATTACCCCTGCGGCCTGAGGTGCCGTTGAACCAACCTTAATAGTCCAGGCCCTGACTTCTTTTTCGCCGGCAGTAAAATAAGTTTGAAGGTGGAGCAACGAATAGGCAGCCCTGATCATTTTGGCTGAACCGGCCTCTGTCAATCCCAGGTCTTCCAGGAACATTTGTCTTTCTTCGTAAGTGTCCAGTTCTGTAATATCGGCTTCGGTACCCACAGCGAGGACTATAACCTCAGCATTCTCTTCAGAAGTAGCACTTCTTACCTGCTCTACATAGGCATTTCCGGAAACTGCGGAAGCCTCATCTACATTACAGATGTAAAGCACTGGTTTATCTGTAATGAACTGTAGGGGCTTTATGAAATCATTCCTGTCATCTTTGTCAAAAGTCAAAGCACGTACCGATTTCCCAGCTTCAAGACCCTCCTTTACACTCTGCAATACGGCAGCTTCTTTCTGAGCCTCCTTATTACCGGTTCGGGCCGCTCTATTTACCTTGTCTAGCTTTTTTTCTGTCGTTTCTAGGTCTTTTAACTGCAATTCCATATCTATGGTTTCCTTATCCCTGATAGGATCTATAGAACCATCAACATGAACTACATTATCATTATCAAAACAACGCAGAACGTGTAATATAGCATCTGTTTCACGAATATTTCCTAAAAACTGATTTCCTAAACCTTCTCCCTTGCTGGCTCCTTTTACAAGTCCGGCAATATCAACAATCTCCACCGTAGCCGGTATTACCCTTTCCGGTTTTACCAATTCTTCCAATTTTTCTAACCTCGGATCCGGAACATTAACCACCCCAATATTGGGTTCAATTGTACAAAACGGAAAATTGGCACTTTGTGCTTTTGCATTGGACAAACAATTAAAAAGAGTTGATTTACCCACATTTGGCAATCCTACTATCCCTGCTTTCATCTATTCTAACTTTGAAACATCCCGACCCTCAGCTCCAGGTATGCCATAATTTGGGTGCAAATATAGTTTTTACCTGTATATTTAGAATAATTAAAATTCCTATTATGAATAAAATTATCCTTCAGGGGATTATGTACGACGATAAGTCCTCTTTTTTAAAAGGACCGGCGCTTGCACCACAAAAAATAAGGGAGCACTACAGGAGCCCTTCAGCAAATTATTTTGCAGAAAATGGCTTGGAAATAGCACCTGATATATTCGATGATAAAGGAGACTTTCAAATAAGTTCGTATTTCGATATTGAAGAAATCACTTCTAAAAATATTAATGGTAAAAATTCCATATTGACTTTAGGAGGTGATCATTCAATTTCTTATCCGGTGATAAAAGCGTTCCAGAAGGTCCACGGAACCGTGGATGTTATTCATATTGATGCACATGCAGACCTCTACGATAGTTTTGAAGGGGATCCATATTCCCACGCTTGTCCGTTTGCAAGAATTATGGAAGAAAAATTAGTCAACAGGTTGATTCAGATTGGCATTAGGACATTTTCAAAACATCAACGTGAACAAGCCAAAAAATTTGGTGTTGAAGTAATTGAAATGAACGGCTTACATAAATTGGAATCTTTAGAATTAAATAATCCGGTTTATATTTCATTGGATATGGATGCCCTGGATCCGGCTTATGCACCCGGTGTTTCTCATTATGAACCAGGCGGATTAAGTACGCGAGAAGTACTTTCTATCATTCAATCAATACCTGTTCCCATACCAGGGGCTGATATCGTTGAATACAATCCGACCCGGGATATTAACGATATGACGGGAATGGTCTGTGCTAAATTCTTAAAAGAAATAGCCTCTAAAATGATTGAGAATAATCCACAATAGTGTACACTACTCCGGGTGCATAAAACCTTGCTTGGCAAGCAACTCTTCTTCAGTCTCAACCCTGTCCTCATCTGGTACACAGCAGTCTACGGGACACACAGCAGCACATTGTGGTTCCTCATGGAAACCCATACATTCCGTACATTTATCAGGTGCTATATAGTAAATTTCATCACTGATTGGTTCCTGCACTTCATCGGCGTTTACTTCCACACCATTTGGCAACACAACATCTCCTTTAAGTGAGGTTCCATCCTTGTATCGCCATTCATCCGCACCCTCATATATCGCTGTATTGGGGCATTCAGGCTCACAAGCACCACAATTTATGCATTCGTCTGTAATAATAATAGCCATAATTTCTTTTTCTTTTAATAAGCAATTACTTGCTATGATTGTTGGTACAATCTATCAGCATGTATATTTTTGCGCAAAGGTAAATCCTAAAACACTAATGGACAAATATAATGGCCGCACTGGATAAACGAATTAATGCTTTTGTTAAACTTGGAGACTTTCTCAGGGAACATAGTAATTCCACTGCTTCCAATTCAAATTCTAAAGCTGTAGATCGGGAGAGCGAATGGCATTC
Source organism: uncultured Eudoraea sp. (assembly GCF_947258925.1). GTDB lineage: Bacteria > Bacteroidota > Bacteroidia > Flavobacteriales > Flavobacteriaceae > Eudoraea. The sequence goes on from NZ_CAMYKG010000007.1 coordinate 22,234, forward strand.
AAAATTTGACGAAGCCATTGTAATAGCCGGGCACAAAAATGGCTGGTTTACAAAGGAACAGGTAAAGTTTGCAATTAATAATTGGGCAGAGCAACTAACAGAACCAAAACTTACCAAGTGGTTAAAACCATATCCCCTGCAACAGAATAATCATAAAACTGTTGCAATAATAATGGCAGGTAATATTCCTCTTGTTGGGTTTCATGATTTTATTGCGGTCATAATTAGTGGAAACCGGGTATTGGCAAAGTGTTCTTCCAATGACACTATACTCTTACCCTTTATCGCAAATTATTTGACACATATTGAGCCCGACCTTAGTTCAGAAATTAATTTCACTGAGGGTCGATTAACAGATTTTGAGGTGGTTATAGCAACAGGTAGCAATAATACTGCCCGTTATTTTGACTATTACTTTGGTAATAAGCCAAATATCATAAGGAAAAACAGGAATTCTGTTGCCGTCCTAAACGGTATGGAAACGGAAGATCAGCTTGCTGCCCTGGGAGAAGATATATTCCGTTATTATGGTTTGGGCTGCAGGAATGTTTCCAAATTATACGTGCCGGAAAATTATAGTTTCGACAGTTTTTTCAAGAGCATAGAACCGTATCAAAGTTTGAGTGAACAAAATAAGTATTCCAATAACTATGATTACAATAAGGCGGTATATTTAATGAGTGAATTCCTGTTCCTTGACAATGGATTCTTCTTACTTAAAGAAGATGAGCGATATGCGTCACCAATTGGCACAGCTTTTTACGAGACTTATGCTTCAGAAGAAGATTTAAAAAAAAGGCTACTTCAGGATGCAGACATGATACAGTGCATAGTTGGCGGAGATATGATTGAAAATTCTTTGCCCTTTGGAAAAACGCAAAAACCAGAATTATGGGATTATGCGGATGGCATAGATACTGTTGAATTCCTGTTAAAAACATAATAGAAAAAATCTGTATAACTGCTTAGTTATTCGGTATAATTTAGGACCTTTAGGAGCTCAAAAAATAAGTCAAAGATGAAAAAACATAATTTTAGTGCAGGCCCCTGTATATTGCCAAAAGAAGTAATGCAAAAAGCATCCGAAGCGGTAGTTGAATTGGATGGTATTGGACTTTCCCTTATTGAGATTTCGCACCGCAGTAAGGAGTTTGTTGCCATTATGGAAAAAGCACGGTCACTGGCACTAGAACTCCTTGGCTTGGAAGGTAAAGGATACAAGGCATTATATCTTCAGGGAGGCGCAAGTCTCGAATTCCTTATGGTAGCTTCTAATTTTTTGGAAAACAAAGCGGGTTACATTAATACTGGTACCTGGAGTACTAAGGCAATAAAAGAAGCAAAACTATTTGGCGAAGTAATAGAAGTGGCTTCTTCGAAAGATAAAAATTTCAACTATATCCCCAGAGGGTATGTCGTTCCCAAGGATATGGATTACCTGCATCTTACTTCGAATAATACTATTTTCGGCACACAGATAAAGGAATTTCCCAATACCAATGTTCCTTTAATTTGCGATATGAGTTCTGACATTTTTTCCAGGCAAATGGATTTTTCCAAATTTGATGTTATCTACGCCGGAGCTCAAAAAAATATGGGTCCGGCCGGCACTACACTTGTCATAATAAAAGATGATATCCTCGGACAGGTTTCAAGACAAATACCATCTATGCTGGATTATCAGGTTCATTTAAGCAAAGACAGCATGTACAATACTCCCTCTGTATTTGCGGTATATGTTTCCATGCTTACACTTCAATGGTTAAAAGATTTGGGGGGAATAGCTGCTATCGAAGAAATAAATGAAAAAAAGGCAAATCTTATTTACTCTGAAATTGATCTTAATCCACTGTTTAATGGGTTTGCCAAGAAGGAAGATCGCTCAAACATGAATGCTACATTTACCTTGGCTGATGAATCCCTCAAAGATTCTTTTGATGAAATGTGGAAAGAGGCGGGAATTAATGGATTAAATGGCCATAGATCCGTAGGTGGTTACAGGGCATCAATGTATAATGCACTTCCCCTGGAAAGCGTAGGAGTCCTGGTAGATGTTATGAGTGATCTTGAGAGGAAAGGATAGATTCGTACCGGAAAATAATATAGGTAAATAAATAGTTAATCATATAATATCATAGAATGAAAATACTTGCTAACGATGGCATATCAGAAAATGGAATTTCAGCCCTGGAAAAAGCCGGTTTTGAGGTAATTACAACAACGGTTGCACAGGAACAACTCGTAGATTATATCAATAAAAATGAAATAACCGGAATCCTGGTAAGAAGTGCCACTCAGGTGCGTAAGGATATTATTGATAATTGTCCTTCATTAAAACTTATAGGCAGAGGTGGTGTTGGAATGGATAATATTGATGTAGCATATGCCAAAGAAAAAGGCCTGCATGTAATTAATACTCCGGCAGCTTCCTCAGAATCCGTTGCTGAATTGGTTTTTGCACATTTATTTGGTGGCGTTCGGTTTTTATATGACGCCAACAGAAACATGCCACTGGAAGGGGAAAGTAGTTTTAAAAAATTAAAAAAATCTTATGCCAAAGGTGTTGAATTAAGAGGTAAAACCCTCGGGATTCTCGGATTTGGCCGAATAGGACAGGCAACGGCCAAGATAGCTATTGGGATAGGTATGAATGTTATATTTCATGATCCGTTTATAGATTCGGCTACTATTAAAGTTCCATTTTTTGATGGCCAATCGGTAAGTTTTAATTTTGAGAGCAAAACCAAAGATGAAGTATTAAAGAATGCTGAATTTATAACTGTGCATGTTCCTGCCCAAAAAGAATATATAATTGGAAAGCGGGAATTTGATTTAATGAAAGACGGAGTTGGAATAGTAAATGCCGCGAGGGGTGGTGTAATTGATGAAGTTGCCCTTATTGAAGGTCTTGAAAGTGGTAAGATCGCTTTCGCAGGCCTTGATACTTTTGAATCTGAACCGACCCCTGAAATAAAAATTCTCATGCACTCTAAGATCTCTTTAACCCCTCATATTGGTGCAGCCACCGCTGAAGCGCAAAACCGCATAGGACTTGAATTGGCAGATCAGATAATTACACTTTTAAAATAACGATGCAGGTCTTCGTAGCATCCTTTAAAATTACTGCAAACGTTAAACTGACCACTGAGAAGAATATCATTGTATTGGAGCCTGCCAAGACCTTGTTCCATCCCCATAGAATAATTTCTTACAGCATCTTTCCTGCCAGGTGAAAGTCCAACCTGTTGCATGCATTGGAAGTAAAGTTCTTGGGTAAGTTTTAAACCCTGAATCCGGGCAAAAACTTTTAAATTTCCATAAGCAGACAGATATTCATATAAGGCAGGTTTCTCAACAATACCTCCAATGGGTTTAATGCTTTGGGAATAAATGTCTACAGTTCCTTTATCCTGTTTAATAAGTCCGAGCAAAATACAGAATAAAGTGGTTTTTCCGGCACCATTAACCCCAATTAGGCCATAGATTTTACCCTTGTGGCATTCAAGGTCCAGGTTTTTCAGAACTTCCAAAGCACCAAAGGATTTGGAGATATTCCCGGCTTCAAGTATCATATCGCTCGTTCCAGTTGTAATCGTTTATAGTCAAATTTAGCTATATAGGACTTTTCAAGAAAGGTTCTCTCCCAAAAGTAATTTTTAAACAAAAATAGTGGATCATGAATCATGAAATAGGGGAAATAATGAAACCATTTTACTCCTTTTGATCGAAAATAAGTTGTTATTTCATGCTTATAGCCTAACTCTTCTGCGGCTACTATTGCGGCATTGCGCTGACACTTTGAACCTAAGTACATATCTGCGACCTTAGAACTAAAGCCATGAACAAAAAAAAGATCTTTGGCTCTTTTATAATTCTGAAATCTTGACCATCCATCCATTATTAACAGGAAAATATGCACAAATGAAAATAGGAAACAACTAAACCAAAAAGCAACCCATATCAGCGAATAGTTTTCTAAAGCGTACTCAAATTTATACCAATAGAACCATGATTCCAGAATGAATAGTAACATAGACCAATACAAGAGCTTCCCTACACGTAAATATGAAATATAAAGATATGGCTGAGGTGGAAGTTCCAAATACGTCATGCCCAAAGATAACTAATAACTCTGCGAAATATTTTGGCCGTAATACGGCAAAGGCAAAAAAAAGTCTCTGATAGGGTATCCGATTTGCGGCGATCAAATTATCGAAATTTAAGATTCTTTCCTACAGAATTTAACTTTCCGGGTTTTGTTCAATTTATTTGAAACACTTTTCTTCTGGCAGAATAAGATTTTGTACATTCCCCTGAAATGTATTAAAATACTAAAATAATGGAAGGATTATTAGATTTATTAAACAGTCCCATGGGGAAACAAGTCATAAGCGGCGTAGCAGGTCAAACAGGGCAAGCCGAAAATAAAACAGCTGATGTTCTGAGTATGGCTATGCCATTGCTATTGGGAGCAATGAAAAAAAATGTATCCAAACCGGAGGGTGCACAAGGATTGATGAACGCCTTGTCATCTAAACATGATGGAAGTATCCTTGATAATCTGGGAGGTTTATTTGAAGGAGGTATAGATAAATCGGTTATGGATGATGGAGCGGGTATTTTAGGTCACGTATTTGGCAATAATCAATCCAATGTTGAGAATGCGTTGAGTCAGCGCTCCGGAATGGATCCCGCTTCAATAGCCAACATTTTGAAAATTGCAGCGCCTATAGTGATGGGTGTTTTAGCCAAACAGACTGCTCAAAATAAGGTCAGTGATGCCAACGGGATGAATAGTCTTTTGGGGAATATGCTGGGGGGGCAGCCCGAACAAAACCAGAGTCTGCTCACTACCCTTTTGGATGCTGATGGAGATGGCAGCATACTTGATGATGTTGCTGGCATGGTTATGGGCGGTTCCAAAAAGAAAGGTGGCCTCGGTGGAATGCTTGGTGGCCTTTTTGGAAAGTAAGCTCATTTTTTAGTCATTAATTAACAAAACCATTTGTTTTAGCAAATGGTTTTTTTGTACTTTATTACTAATAAGACAACCCTATTGTTTTGAGTAAAATAATTAAAGGCATATTTGTTTTGATTTTCGGAATACTAATCATCCAGTGTTCCGGATCTAAAAAGGCCCTGGAAATTTCTAAGGAAGAAAAGGAAGTATTCAATAATACTGAATTAGACACCGTTGCCATACATAATGATAGTTTACAGTTTGATATCATAATAATGGAGGTAGGTTTTGCAACCTGGCTTCAGACTATGGCCCAGCCAAAAGGATATTATACCCAGAAATTTATGGAAAATAGAAACAGGATCTATGTTATGAATTGGAATCAGCGCGTTCTGGATCCTTATAACTACAATCCAAATTTATATGAGTTGCAGATCAATTATTATCCCAATATTGATTACGGATATGATGTGAACTACAAACTTTATAATTATTTTCTTTATTTTCAGCGTAAATATAATCAACGCCTCGGACCATTCGTTCCTAGAATTAAATGAATATCTTTGCGCGGATTTTTTTATTATGGATAAACTTAAAAAACGCTGGGGTATTAAATCCACTTTTCAGCTTATTATAATACTTATCGTATTTTCTGTTACAGGTTCCGCTTCGGTATATGTTGCTAAACCATTCCTTAATTGGGTAGGGCTGGAACAGGGAAATTTTCCTGATGCCTGGTGGGGTTCCTGGATCTACTGGACGCTGAGAATAGTTTTGATTTTCCCATTCTACCAAATACTGTTGGTATTGTTTGGCTGGCTTTTCGGACAGTTCAAGTTTTTCTGGAACTTTGAGAAGAAAATGTTAGACCGGATCGGCTTAGGCTTCCTATTTAAATAATCTTAATGGCTTTATTTGATTGTTTTGCACCAAAATGAAGCCTGATAAAAAATATCCCATTCATTAATTGCATTGGTGTTAATAGTTTTTTTGACTATCCCTACAGTTTTAAAACCAGTACATGCTTCACATTACTATTCTTCATATTTTTTATTTACAAGGAAGCGCCCTAAACGCCCTTATCGGTGAGGTTACCTCCGAAGAATCCAATAGTCAACTTGAAAAGGTTAAAGGGTAGTTGGGAGTTATATTAAACCCTGGTTATCCTCAATAATTACGGTTTTATCCTTTTGAATAATATAAGTATATAACCACATCAGCGTAAACGAAGGAATGATGTCCAATCCCGGTACTATTTCTTCAATAAAAGCAATAACCCCTGCAATTTTACCGGGATTTCCTTTATACATTCTTGTCATTAACCAACCTGCAATAGGAGCCCAGATAAGGTCAGAAAATTCACCTACTCCGGGTATCATAAAGGAAAGCATACCAATACCATCAAACAGTAAACCTATTAGTAGCTTCTTATATTTTTTCTGTATGGCCATAAATATGTATCACGTGAAACCGACTAATCCTTAACCAAAAACTTAAGATAAATCCGAACTGATTAATTTTAAAAACTCATTTCGGGTTTCTTCTTTTTCGAAAGATCCTCTGAACCCCGATGTCGTTGTGACCGAATTTTGTTTTTGAATACCCCGCATCATCATACACATATGGGCTGCTTCTATCACAACTGCCACCCCCTGAGGCTGTAGGTTTTCATTTATACAATCGAGAATCTGCTCTGTGAGACGCTCCTGAACCTGCAACCTGCGAGCAAATACATCTACAATCCTGGGAAGTTTGCTCAACCCTACAATCTTTCCGTCAGGGATATAAGCTATGTGTGCTTTACCAAAAAAAGGTAAGATATGATGCTCACAAAGAGAGTATAATTCAATATCCTTAATAATTACCATCTCATTATAGGATTCATTAAACATTGCGCTCTTAAGTATAGCTGATGCATCCTGTTTATACCCCTGGGTTAGAAAAAGCATTGCTTTTGCAGCTCTTTCAGGGGTTTTGACTAAGCCTTCACGGTCAGCCTGTTCACCAATTTCCTTAATTATTCCGGAAAATCGTTCTTTTATTTCATTGGTAACCTCTATATTATATTCTTCTAGATTGTGGTACGATGACATGTTAAACAGGTATTATCAAATGGGTTATAAAATTCTTTCAAAGAAAAGGATTCTACTTCATAAAGTTCAAAAAAACAAGGAAATACTTTTTAAAATACACTTACTATAACCGGAAACACATTATTTTATACATTTTGAAGTGTTAGGTGTATTGTTTACTTTCACAACCTAAAATTTTACAGATGATTACGGCTACCAATATCCAAAAATATTTTGGGGAACTTCAGGTTTTAAAGGGGGTAGATCTTAGCATTGATGCCGGTGAAGTAGTTTCTATTGTAGGCCCTTCGGGGGCAGGAAAAACGACCTTGCTGCAAATTTTAGGTACCTTGGATAGCCATTCGAACAAAAAGGAAAGTGAATTGCAAATTAATGGTATAGACATTACCAATTTAAAAGATAAAGCACTCGCTTCTTTCAGGAACACTCATATTGGTTTTATTTTTCAATTCCATCAATTATTACCGGAGTTTTCAGCTATAGAAAATGTTTGTATTCCGGCTTTTATAAAAAGGACACCCAAAGTAGAGGCCGAAACCAGAGCAAAGGAATTATTGAGTTTTCTTGGACTTTCTCAGCGTATGCAGCACCGACCCAATGAATTATCCGGCGGGGAACAACAGCGCGTTGCCGTTGCAAGGGCATTGATAAATAATCCTTCTATAATTCTGGCAGACGAGCCAAGTGGTAATCTGGATTCAGAAAGTGCCGATAAACTGCACCACCTCTTTTTTCAATTAAGGGATGAATTTGGTCAGACTTTTGTCATTGTCACACACAATGAGGAACTAGCTGATATGGCGGACAGAAAACTTACAATGATTGACGGTCATATTATAGACTAATATGTTGAATAAAGTCTGGGAATTTTTAAAAAATCCCATCAATCGCCAGGACCCGAACACCGATGTAACGTATAGGAAGCACGTATTTATCCAACTTCTTAAATTAAATATTGTATTCAGCCTGGCAGCAGGGGTTTTTGCAGCATTACTGGTTTTTGGATTGGAAATTGACCTGGGGCAGCATGCTGCCCAAAAAGCCTTTGAAGACTTTCCACTCCACAAGCTGTTATTTCTGGTGGTAATCCTGGCTCCTATTATTGAAGAATTTATTTTTAGGGCTCCTTTGGCCTTGTTTAAGAATCCCCGCTACTTTAAATACGCTTATTATATTTCATTTTTGTTGTTTGGCTTTGTTCATATATTTAATTTTGAAAGAATCCCTCCTGTTTGGATAATCCCTTTTTTAGTTTTACCTCAGCTATTTAGCGGTATATTCCTTGGGTTTATTAGGGTTAAATTAGCCCTAAAGTGGTCAATTATGTTACATGCAGCTCACAATTTTATTCTAGTTCTACCCCCACTCCTTATAAGTCTTCCGAAAATGATACATCCATGAATCTAATTGAATTAAAAGACTTTTTGGATGCAAAGGTTATTCAATATAACAGTCGGGAATTTCTTGAAACAGATCCCATTCAGATTCCGCATTTGTTTAATAAAAAAGAAGATATAGAGGTTAGTGCATTTCTTACCGCAACTATTGCCTGGGGCAACCGAAAAAGTATTATTGCGAACGCCCTTCATTTAATGGAGTTATTAGATAATGATCCCTATAATTTTGTCCTTTCCCATAAGGAATCGGAACTGGCGCATTTAAAGCCTTTTGTTCACCGTACATTTAATGGTATAGACCTGGAATATTTTATAAAGGCCTTGAAAAATATCTATTTACAACACGGTGGTTTGGAAGCCGTATTTAGCGACCACTGTACCCAATTTTCCACGCAGCCTGCAATTTCAAGCTTTAAACACCTTTTTTTTGAAATCCCTCATCCGAAAAGAACTACAAAGCATATTTCTGATCCAAACAAGGGTTCGGCAGCCAAACGCATAAATATGTTCCTGCGGTGGATGGTTCGTGATAAAAGTACTCATGTAGATTTTGGCCTTTGGAAATCTATCTCCCCTTCAATATTATCCTGCCCGCTGGATGTCCATTCGGGTAATGTAGCCAGAAAACTCGGTTTATTACATCGGAAACAAAATGACGCCAGGGCCGTAAATGAGCTTGACTCTTCCCTTAGAAAAATGGATCCCCAAGATCCTGTTAAATACGATTTTGCGCTTTTTGGCCTGGGCGTATTTGAAAAGTTCTAGAAAGTTAAATCTAACTGAACGGACCAAACTCTTATATTTATAGGCACATCAGTATTTCCGTGAATAATTGTAAATAATTTCTTATCTTTAAGTCTATTGAGTTTTATACGCCTTATTTCTGCCTAAACAACCTTTCCGCATTATTAAGGACCGTATGAGTAGCCTTTACTCCGTTGAAAAAGAAAAAAATATCCTGATAATGACTATATCGGGTAAATATTCCTATACAGATTTTATAAAGTATCCTAAGATTATAAGGAATGAATGCATAAAAGAAAAAAGGAATAAGATCATTGTAAATGTCTCTCCGGTTTTCAAAAGCGATATCCCTCTGGTTGAATTATTTTTTCTTGGTGAGAAAATTGCAAGTGTATTGAAAGATCATTTTAAAGTTGCTTTGATCTGGGATGGTGAAAACCACAATAGATTTTTACAAAAAGTAGCCACGAATAGACTTGCATTAATACGCACATTTGATTCCTTAGAAAATGCCAAAGCCTGGTTAATTCGTGACCGAGAGGATGAACCTTTATTCAGCTAAATAAGGTTAAGAATGCTATAAATTAATGCGTAATTTAAACAAACCTATTTAATAGAAGAGACAACAATGTTTTACCACCTACTTAAATGTCTAATTTATAAGCCCAAAGAACCCAAATTTAATTCAATTTTTGAATTCCCTTTGGCTATGGATTCATAAATGGCTTCAACTATTATCATATCCCTCTTACCCATTTCTCCGGGAGCTACATTAGGGCTATCATTTAAAATATGGTTTGCAAAATCATCCATCTGTAATTTTTGCTGGCGTTCATGAGGGAAATTTAGCGCGCCCTGGGAAGTAGTTCCTGCCAAAGGCCCGTAAGAACTGGCCGGGTTTAATTCAAACCATCCCTTGTCACATGAGGCATACATTCTATTCACATTTGTATTGTGTGACGTCATGATATTACCGAAGGCTCCACCTTGAAATTCCAATTGTGCAGTAATTGTCTCATCCGTATCCTTAAAATATTCGGGCCTGGAGCTAAACTCCTGGGCAGTAACGGATGTTGGATTCATTCCTGTACCATAAATTGCACTTTGGATCGCATACACTCCCATATTCATCAACGCGCCACCTCCCGAAAGTGCTTTATTCAAACGCCATTGTTCCGGGTTACCCATAGATCTATAGGCCGCTTCGGCAGAAATGTATTGCACGTTCCCAAAAGTCTTATCCTTTACCAATCGCTTAATTTCACGGGTGTAAGGTTCCGAATGAAGTCTGTATCCCACACTTAACTTAACATTTGCTTCTTTACAAGCATTGATAATGGCATCGCATTCTTCCACACTTACAGCCATTGGTTTTTCACAAATTACATGTTTTCCGGCTTTTGCTGCCCTGATTGAGAAATCGGCATGCATAGCGTTGGGAAGGACTACATAAACAATGTCTATATCATCATTAGATGAGATACTATCAAAATTTTCATAATTATAAATATTGGCAGCGGGAATATTGTATTTCTCTTGCCATATCTTTTCTTTTTCAGGGGTTCCGGTTACTATCCCCGCTAAATAACATAGTTCACAATCCACTAAAGAAGGTGCCAACTGGTATGTACTATAGCTTCCTAATCCAACCAAAGCTACCCCTAATTTTTTCTTTTGTTGCTTTTGTCCACCCATTGCACAAGCCAATGGCATAGCACTGAGAATAGCCGCTCCTCCAATTCCACGTGATAATGTATTATTAAAAGTCCTTCTGGATATATTTTTCATGTTCAGTGAATTTTCTAGTTAAACCTTAAATATTCCTGCCTCGTTTAAATATAACAAACATATTTGTATTCTTTTTTTACCATAATATAAATGATAGGCTTAATTATCGGTCAAATTGCATATTTTAGGGTTTTCTAAAACGAATCTCATATGAATAAATTTTTCTTTCTTTCCGGTTTATTATTATGTTGCAGTATTTCACTATCTCAGAACCGCAAATTACCTATAGACACGGCAGTGACCAGTCAACATAGTGTAAGCGTTAACGGAACTTCATTTACATATACTGCAAAAACGGGAACACAACCGGTTTGGAATGATTCGGGAGAACCCATCGCATCTTTACACTACACCTATTATACGAGAAACAATATAAAAGATCGTGCAAACAGGCCCTTATTGATTTCCTTTAATGGGGGGCCAGGTTCCGGCTCCGTTTGGATGCATTTGGCCTATACAGGACCTCGCATCTTAAAAATTGATGACGAAGGATATCCGGTCCAGCCTTACGGCGTAAAGCAAAACCCTTATTCTATACTGGATGTAACCGATATAGTATATGTTAACCCGGCAAATACAGGTTATTCGCGAACTATACCAGAAAGTGGCGAAGAAGTAGACCGAAGCAAATTTTTTGGCATCAATGCAGATATAAAATATCTGGCAGAATGGCTCAACACTTTTGTGACCCGAAATAACAGATGGCGTTCTCCGAAATATATTATTGGTGAAAGCTACGGTGGCACAAGAGTTATGGGTTTAGCCCTTGAACTTCAAAACCAGCAATGGATGTATTTGAATGGTGTTATAATGGTTTCACCGGCAGATTACAAGGTTATTCGCGAGGATGGACCCGTTAGCAATTCACTGAATTTACCCTATTATACGGCAGCGGCGTGGTATCAAAAAGCGTTATCGAGCGATCTGCAACAAAAGGATCTATTGGATATTTTGCCCGAATCAGAGGCTTTTACAATTAATACACTTATTCCTGCCATTTCAAAAGGCGGGTTTATTACGGAAGCTGAGAAAAATTCTGTAGCAGAAAAAATGGCATACTATTCAGGACTCACTAAAAAAGAAATTTTAGATCATAACCTAGTGGTTCCTACTTCTTATTTCTGGAAAGGATTATTGAGAAACAGCAGTGGTTATACTATTGGCAGACTAGATAGCCGTTACCTGGGATTGGATAAAGAAATTGCAGGTAGTGAACCCGACTATAACTCTGAAATCACCTCCTGGTTACATAGTTTCACTCCTGCAATTAATTATTACCTGCAAGAAGAACTTAAATTTAAAACAGATATTAAGTATAATATGTTTGGACCCGTACGTCCCTGGGATAATAAAGAGGACAATACACGAGATAATTTGAGGCAGGCCATGGCACAAAACCCATATCTGCACGTATTAGTACAGTCTGGATACTACGATGGGGCTACTACCTATTTTAATGCAAAATACACGATGTGGCAAATAGATCCGAGTGGTCGTATGAAAGATCGATTTGACTTTAAGGGCTATCGCAGCGGTCATATGATGTACTTGCGCAAAGAGGATTTGGAAAAGGCCAATAACGATATTAGATCCTTCATTAAAAAGACCGATATGAATGGAAAGTCCGCAAAATATTGATATAGGACACCTGTCATACTCTACCATTTTCTAATTTTTAAAAGCACTACTTGTTCTGCATGTACTCAGATTAATTTAGAATACACAGCATGTAAGTACTTAAAAGACCGGATTTTTTGTTTTTTTTATTCGACAAACAACCAATTTTTATACACTTTTATCAGATCCAAAGCGTTAGGAGTACATATCATTTTAATTAATAAACAAATTTTTGATCTTATGAAAAATTGGAAATTATATGGCCTGTTGATGGTTTTTGTCCTTGTTTTTACAACTTCTTGTGACAATTCAGATGATAGTGCCGAAGCAGCAAATGAACTCGCACTTCCCCTTTATGAATCTATGGTTATAGATTTTGGAGATTTTGCTGACAATCCGGATTCCGGAAAATCTGCTTCTTTAGTATACGATAACAAAGCTCCCAATGGAAATTGGTTTTTTTCTCAAATTGTTGTCGGTGTTTGGAATTCTGCACTTTTCAACACCTTAGCCGTACCTGTAGCTTCATTTAAGGCTGCATTTTCACAATCTCCAGAAAACCTGGGGGAAAATACCTGGCAGTGGATTTACAGTGTCGATGGCTTTACGAGTGAATACACAGCACGACTTACAGGAACCGTAACCGGTGAAGAAGTTTTATGGGAAATGTATATTACCAAAATGGGTATTGGTGCATTTGAAGAGTTTTTATGGTTTACGGGAAGTTCTTCCATGGATGGAAATAGTGGTTATTGGTTATTGAATCAAAGCCCGGAAATGCCTGAAGCTATGTTAAGAATTGACTGGGAACGGACTAATGACGAAATTGGTAATATCCGATATACCTGGGTAAGGGAATTGGATGAACAGGAAAATGACGATGTGTTCAAAGACAGCTATCTGGAATATGGTCTTCAGGATGGAGATCTGGATGCCTATTTCAATGCATATACCTATGACAGGAACAGAGAGGCTTTTAGTGATGTAAGGATTGAATGGAGCAGAGAAACCTTTGTGGGCAGAGTAAGGGCCTTTGATTATTTTGAGGATGAAGAATGGCATTGCTGGGATAGTAACGGAGACGATATACAATGTGAGTAACCCGTCATTCTAAGAAAATAGAACCCTGCTTCCTTTATAAAGATGCAGGGTTTTTTTGTGCCTAATTCCTGCTTCAGAAGGCATATCCCCGGATTAATAATGTTTTGGACATTTTGTATCTTTTCAAAATAAAATAAATCTTGCCATTATGATCCTGTTTCATCTAAAACGTATTTTCATCCTTTGTATCCTTATTATTGCTTCCTCTTTAAACGCTCAGGACTGGGCAGATCTTAAACACTTTAAAGTGGCCAATCAAGAGTTATTGGAGCCTAAAACCAATGAAAACCGCGTTGTTTTTATGGGGAATTCCATCACTATAGGTTGGTCTCATCATAAGCCGGGATTTTTTGAAGGCAAACCCTATGTCAATAGGGGAATTAGTGGCCAGACAACCCCACAAATGCTGGTACGGTTTAGACAAGATGTGATTGATTTGAAGCCAAAGGTGGTGGTAATTCTGGCAGGAACAAATGATATTGCCGGTAATACCGGACCTTCTACCCTGCAAATGATTGCAGATAATCTTATGAATATGGCAGAGTTGGCGGAAGCAAATGGCATAAAAGTAGTGCTGTGTTCTGTATTGCCTGCTTATGATTATCCATGGCGCAAAGGACTTATGCCCAATAAAAAAATTCCTGCACTCAATAAAATTATTAAGGACTATGCCAACAGTAAAGGTTTTGTTTATCTCGACTATTTTTCCGCGATGACCGATGGTAAAAATGGTTTGAAGAAAGAATTAGGGAGCGATGGGGTACATCCGAATAAAAAAGGATATGAACTAATGGCCCCTCTCGCAGAACAGGCCATTGCAAAAGCTTTAAAAGGCTCTTAATTTAAATTTGTACAAGTAATTCTTACTCATGGAAACAGAAAACCAGACCTTGTTTAAATAACTATGAAAAAACATATTATTATAATTGCCATTTATACCATTTCTTCACTCTTACTAATGCAAAAAACCAATGCACATAGTTTGGATTATAAGCCTGTCCTTCAATCCAAGGAAAGTGGAATTTCCAAACCCCTCAGAGTGGGTGTAATAGGCTTAGTGCACACGCATGTACATTGGATATTAGGAAGAGCCGATCGGGGAGACATAGAAATTGTGGGGATCGTTGAACCCAACAGAGAACTTGCTCTTAGATATTCCAAACAGCATGGGTATTCCATGAATTTAGTCTTCAATTCAATGGAAGAAATGATTCAGAATACCAATCCTGAAGCGGTGACAGCATTTAACACAATATATGATCACTTAAGAGTTGTAGAATATTGTGCCCCTAAAGGTATCCATGTTATGGTGGAAAAACCCCTTGCAGTGAGTTGGGATCATGCCAAAAGGATGATTGAATTAGCCGAAAAACATAAAATATTTTTATTAACAAATTATGAAACTTCCTGGTATCCAAGTAATTATGCAGCATTTAATGATATATATAATTACGATAAAATTGGTGAGATTAGAAAAATTGTATTCCGAACAGGGCATCAGGGACCGATAGAGATTGGCTGTAATCCGGAGTTTCTGGAATGGTTGACGGATCCGGTTTTGAACGGTGGTGGGGCCTTAACGGATTTTGGATGTTACGGTGCCAACCTTGCAACCTGGTTAATGAAAGGAATTGAACCAATAAGTGTCGCCTGTACGGTACAACAAATAAAACCGGAATTGTATCCCAAGGTGGAGGATGAGGCCACTATTATCCTCACCTATCCCCGATCGCAGGTCATTATACAAGCTTCATGGAATTGGCCCCTTAGCGTGAAGGACATGAAGGTTTATGGACAGGCCGGTTATATTTATTGCAAAAATAGTGAGGACATGGAAATTCAGGAAAAAGGGAAAAAGCAAAGTGTTGAACTAAAAGCAAATCCTTTGCCTGAAGCTAGGAATGATCCATTCACTTTATTAAAACAGATAATACATAATGGTTATGACCTGCCTCCATTTTCGCTTTCCAGTGTTGAAAACAACGCTATTGTTATGAAAATCCTCGAGCTGGCTAAAATATCAGCAAAAACCGGAACTACCGCGATTTGGGATGACTCTCTTGAAATCATGAAATGAATAGAACTGCAAAATCTCCCCTTATATGGAGAATCATTTAATTAGCGTATTAATCCCATTTAAAAACACTGCCGATTTCCTGCCGGAGTGCCTGGATTCAATTCTGGCTCAAAATTATCAAAACTGGGAAGTAATTGCCGTGGATGACCACTCGACAGATAGTAGTCGATCAATTCTTGATAAGTATTCATCCTATGATCCCAGATTCCGGGTCTATTCCAACGATGGAAAAGGTATAATTTCAGCACTTCGAAAAGCTTTTTCTTTGAGTAAAGGTGCTTTCTTGACACGAATGGATTCTGATGATATTATGATTTCCAATAAATTGGAAATTATGGTTTCTTCACTGGAAAAGTATGGCGAGGGGCATATAGCGGTTGGTGGCGTTCGTTATTTTTCGGAACGTGGAATAAGTAATGGCTATGAACGCTATGAAAAATGGCTCAATGAGCTGACTGCAAAAGGAACAAACTATTCGGAGATTTATAAAGAATGTGTCATCCCTTCACCTTGCTGGATGGTTTTCAGAAAAGATTTAGAAGAATCTGGTGCCTTTAACTCCGACAGATATCCCGAGGATTATGACCTTACCTTCCGGTTTTATGAGCAAGGTTTGAAATGTATTCCGTGTAGAAATATCTTGCATTTATGGCGAGACTATGACTGGAGAACCTCAAGAACCAGCGAACACTATGCTCAGAATTATTTTTTGCATATAAAGCTACACTACTTCCTTAAGCTTCACCATGATCCCACAAAACCATTAGCTGTTTGGGGTGCCGGAAATAAAGGGAAAAGTATTGCTAAAGATCTAAAAAACAGAAATATCCCATTTTATTGGTTATGTGATAATCCGCAAAAAATTGGCAAAAATATTTATGGGGTGGAAATGAAGCATTTTAATCACCTTCTTCATCTGGAAATGCCCCAAAGCATAGTTACCGTTGCAAATGGAGAGGCCCAGGAAATGATAGTAAATTATTTATCAGATTTAAATCAAGCTGCCATGGTGGATTATTTTTTCTTTTGTTGAAACCTTTATTCATTTAATCCATGGCCATACAGGCAAACTGCCTCTTAATATTAATTTCATTTTTTCAATCCACTCCTTTTACTTCACAATTTTGTCATAATTCCTAGGTATTATCTTCTTATTACTTTATATATTTGTCAAATCAAATTTGGGAATGCTGTTTAAATATCCGGAACTCCTTTGGGCCTTTTTTCTGCTTCTGATTCCTATTTTAATTCACCTCTTTCAACTTCGGAGATTTAAGAAAACACCTTTTACCAATGTAAAACTCTTACATAAAGTAGTAGCCCAATCTCGTAAAAGCAGTACTATAAAAAAATGGTTACTACTTTTCACCAGACTGCTTTTACTCTCCGGTCTTATCCTTGCTTTTTCACAGCCATATATAGCTAAAGAAGCGGCTATTTACTCAAAAGAAACTGTTATCTACCTGGATAATTCATTCAGCATGCAAGCGAAAACGGAGAATGGCACACTGCTTCAAGATGCCGTTCAAGGGCTATTGAAGGGCTTACCAAAGGAAAATACATTTAGTCTTTTTACAAATGATAAAGTATTTAACGATTTTAATATAGCTGATATTCGTGACGATCTTCTGACGCTTTCATACACCCATGATCAATTAGAAATAAAGGATATATTTCTTAAAGGGCAAAACTTCTTCAGTGAGGATGATAATTCAATTAAATACTTAGTTCTGGTCTCTGATTTTCAAAATAGAGAAACGATCCGAGAATCTGACTCCCTGGGCAGCGTTCAGACTTTTATAGTGCAGGTTATGCCGGAAACGCCGGATAATTCCGTATTGGATTCCGCATTTATTGCCCGGGTAAATCCGTCTACACAGGATCTTGTTGTGAATTTAAGCACATCCGGAGATTTGGAAAATATCCCTGTTTCATTATACAATGATGATAAGTTAATTGCCAAAACAGCAGCAACTTTTGATAAAAACAAAAAATCAAATGTCGTTTTTACTATACCTTCTGATGAGGTAATCGTAGGAAAATTAGAGATTTCCGATCTGGGATTAACTTATGACAATCAGTTGTATTTTAATATTAACCAAAAGGAGAAGATCAAAGTTTTGTCCATAAGCGAATCAGACAGCCAATTTTTAAAAAGGATATATACTGAAGATGAATTCATATATACAAATGAGCAACCCAACAACCTGAATTATAGCACCCTGGAGTCACAAAACCTGATCGTATTAAATGAATTGAAGTCTATTCCTGTATCACTAAGTAATACCTTAACCGATTATACCCGAAAAGGTGGGCATCTACTGATTATTCCTGCTATAGATGCAAATATAGCTAGCTACAATAATTTACTTCATAATTATTTCTCTACTTCCCTGATAAACAAAATTGAAGGAGAACGCAATATTACCGGAATAAGTTTTGATCATCCTTTGTATACAAATGTATTTGCCCAGAGGGTTACAAATTTTCAATATCCTAAGGTAACAAGCTATTTCAGGACCAGAACAACAGCGCCTACAATTCTCTCTTTTCAAGATCAATCGGGTTTCCTTGCAGGAGGAGATGGTATTTACGTCTTTACGGCGGCAATTAATAGCTCTAATTCTAATTTTAAAAATTCGCCCCTTATTGTTCCAACACTTTATAGTATTGGCGCAAATAGTCTGAAATCGACTGAATTATATAATACTATTGGACAGGTTACCACAATAGACGTGAAGGGAGCTACAGGAAGTGATAAAATCCTTAAAGTAAATAAAGGTGACTATGAATTCATTCCTGAGCAGCAGTCTTTTTTAGATAAAACAGAGTTGAAATTTAACTACAATCCAAATATTGATGGGGTTTTTACAATTAGTGAAGATGAACGAAAAATCCAAAATATAAGTTTCAACTATCCCAGAACGGAAAGTAAATTTGGATATTCCAGTATAAATCCTCCAGGTACGAACACAAACTTTAGCAATTTGACGGAAGTCTTTACAACCATGGAAAAAGACAATAGTGTTACCGAGCTATGGAAATGGTTTACTATTTTTACTATACTTTTCATGCTGGCCGAAGTTCTTATTCAAAAATTATTTAAATGAACATACTTTTAAAATCTGCTACGATAGTTGATAAAACCAACAGTAAACTTCATTTTAAAAAGCGTGATATTCTCATTAGCAATGGAATTATAGAAAAAATTGCTCCTCTGATTAATCCAGCAAAGAAAATTAAAACCCTTAGCTTAAAAAACCTTCATGTCTCCAAAGGGTGGTTTGATAGCAGCGTGAGTTTTGGAGAACCGGGATATGAGGAAAGAGAAACCATTGCAAATGGCCTTCAGGTAGCCGGCAGGAGTGGATTTACAGATATTGTTCTTAACCCAAACACCTTTCCCGTGCCTGACAGCAGCGGGGCCATTGTATTTTTAAAAAATGCCTCCAGGGGAAATCCAACGAGATTGCATCCATTAGGAACTCTTACCATGAAATGCGAAGGTGAGAATCTCGCTGAGCTCTACGATATGAAAAATGCCGGCGCTGTCGGTTTCTACGATTTTAAAAAATCTGTCTCAAATTCAAATCTCTTAAAAATCGCTTTACAGTATGCTCAGGATTTTAAGGGTTTGGTGTACTCCTTTCCGATAGATAAACAAATAATGGGTAAGGGAATTGTAAATGAAGGAGTTCCATCGACAAGGGTTGGTTTAAAGGGAATTCCCTCCATGGCAGAAGAACTTCAAATAGCAAGAGACCTTTTTATACTGGAATACACAGGTGGATATCTCCATATCCCTACAATTTCTACTGCCAAATCAGTTAGGTTAATTAATGAGGCAAAAAAGAAAGGGCTGGATGTAAGTTGCAGTGTGGCAATACATAATTTACTTTTTACTGATGATGTTCTGGACAACTTTGATAGTAATTACAAGGTCCTGCCACCGCTAAGAACTCGAAAAGATATAACGGCACTATTAAAAGGGCTTAAAGATGGCACCATAGATTTTGTGACATCGGATCATACGCCTTTAGATATAGAAGAAAAAAGGTTAGAATTTGATTATGCTGCCTATGGCACCATTGGTCTTGAAAGTGCATTTGGTGTACTAAATAGATTACTGGATACTGAAACGGCAGTAAACTTGTTATCAAAAGGCAGAGATCGTTTTGGAATAGGTCCTGTAACCTTGGAAGAGGGTTCTCTCGCCAACCTTAGCTTATTTGATCCGGAGACGGAGTATGTTTTAACAAAAGAGAGCTGTGCTTCTACTTCAAAAAACAGTATGTTCTTTGATCAAAAAATGAAAGGTAAGGTTTATGGAATAATTTCCAACAATCAGGTATTGGTCTGATGTAATAATTGCTAAACGATTTATAAATAAAATTTAGGGTTTGAGAGAAGATTCAGGACCAAAGGGCAAAACAACGGCGATCATAGCGTATTTCACAATTATTGGGTCTTTGATAGCAATAACAATGAATTTAGAGCCTAAACATGATTTCGCCAGGTTCCATACAAGGCAAGCTTTTGGCCTGCATTTGGTCTTTTTGGGATGTGCGCTTTTTCTGAGCGAATGGTTTAATATTTATGTTTGGATAGGCTTATATATCTTCTATTTTGTCCTTTGGATGTATGGTCTTTTGGGCGCATTAAACAACAAAAAACAACCAGTTCCGATCTTTGGAACATCATTTCAAAAATGGTTCACCTTTATTCAATAGAATGGAAACAGTTCCCTTATCACTATATCACATTATAAAACCTTCAAATAGTAAGAATGGGCGTCCGCCGGTTATATTTCTATTCCATGGTTATGGTAGTGATGAAAATGATTTATTCTCTTTTGCTTCTGAATTGCCTTCCGATTATTTTATTATTTCTGCCAGGGGACCATACCCCCTGCCCCCATTCGGAAATGCCTGGTATGCCATTAATTTTGATGCATCATTTGGAAAATGGAGCAATGTAGAACAGGCAATTACATCCAGAGACAAAATTGTAGCTTTCATAGATGAAGCATGCAAGGCCTATCATCTGGACGAAGATAATGTAACACTATTGGGGTTTAGCCAGGGAACGGTACTGAGCTATGCCGTTGCACTTTCATTCCCGGAAAAAATTAAAAATATTGTGGCCTTAAGTGGGTACATAGATGAGAACGTTTTAAAGGACAATTTCGCTGAAAAGGATTATAAAAATCTGGATATTTATGCGTCTCACGGACAGGTTGACCAGGTAATTCCGCCTGAATGGGCTCATAAATCAACTGATATATTGCAAAAGTTAGGTATTAAATTTAAATATGAAGAATTTCCCGTAGGTCATGGTGTTTCTCCTCAAAACTTTTATTCCTTCAGAAAATGGCTTGAAGACAAAATTTAATTACTCCTGGTATATAAAAGATGATCTATCACCGTAAAATCTACACTCATATCGTCATTCAACGTATATTTTAAAAGTAGTTCTCCCCAATATTTACCATCAGAAAAATCGGTAATTATCCATTGATGATTCAGGATTTTAATCTTATTTATCTTAAAATCATTTTCCATTCCCTCATAAGGAACTAACGGATTATCCCCTTTTTGCTCATTAGTTTCTAAAAGTTTATCCGAAATATAGCGTGTAGGGTCTGCCATTCCAAGGTGATCATAATATGCCAAAGCATCATCATTGTTCTGCAGTGAAAAATATTGCATATCAAAAACCTGTAGTTGTAATTTTTGGATAGAATCTTGAAAAACGTTTACTTCAGCCTCCAGGTTCTTAATTTTCAAATCTCTATTCTCCAACATAGCACTACCACTTACATAGAGGTAGAGCGATATTAAAGCGGTAAAAATAAATAAGTAAATAAAAATTCTGCTTTTCATATTTTAAAATCATCAATTATCCAACTTACTATAACTTCTTTTCTTTACGTCAAACTGAAACCACAAGATTGTCATAGGCCAAATGCACATTTTTGGGTAATCTTTCCTCAACTTCATCATGAAATCCCATATAATGACTGATATGGGATAGATATGCCATTCGCGGTTTAATTCTTTCTATTACTTCGAGGGCCTCTTCCAAATTTAAATGTGAATGATGTGGCTCTATTCGCAATGCATTAATTGATAGTACTTTAACACCTTTAATCTTATGTATTTCTTCATCACTGATAGTTTTAACATCAGTAAGGTACGCAAAGTCTCCTATTCTAAATCCGTATATACGTAAACGGTTGTGGAAAGCTTCAATAGGAATGGCTTGGATATCCCCTATTTTAAATGGAATGTTATTTTGAATCAGGTTTACCTCTAAGGCCGGGGCCCCAGGATACCTGTTCTCACCGGCAAAAATATAGTCAAATCTTCGTTTCAAGGAACGGATTACATCTTCGTGAGCATATACAGGAATATCACCTTGTCTAAAGAAAAAGGGGCGTATGTCATCTATACCAGCTGTATGATCCGAATGTTCATGTGTAAATAGGATACCATCCAGCCTGGTCACCTTATTCGTTAACATCTGCTGACGGAAGTCAGGTCCGCAATCTATTACATAATTATAATCTTTCCATGAAATTAGAACAGAAACCCGAAGTCTTTTATCCTTGGGGTTTGTACTTAAACAAACCGGATGACTGCTACCAATAACGGGTATACCCTGCGATGTGCCAGTGCCTAAAAAAGTAATTTTCAACCTGTCATCTATTTATTTCAAATTTATAACTTATTTATTTAATAGATACCCCAATCTTATTAACTTTGCTTAAAGCAAACAATACTTATGGCGTCAGTCTTAAAAAAGGATCCGGCTTTTGAAAATATCCCTTCAATTAAAGCTAAGACACTTAGAATTAATCTTAATCCTGATATCTACGGGACTTTTGCCGAAATAGGTGCGGGACAGGAAACTGCCAGACATTTTTTTAGATCAGGTGGGGCCTCAGGTACTATAGCGAAAGCTATGAGCGCCTATGATAAATCTTTTAGTGATGCGGTTTACGGGATTGAAACTGATGGCAGGTATGTAACACAAAGCAGGTTGCATAAGATGCTTACCCATGAAATGCATCTGATGCAAGAGCGGATAAGCCGGGATGAAAATCCTGAAAAACTATTTTTTACCTACGCAAACACCGTGGCAACAATTGATTTTTCCAAGCGTTACAAGGGCCATGGTTGGGTTGGGATTCGTTTTCAATTAGATCCCAATCAAAAAGATTTTGATGAAATTATCCTCCATGTTCGATTTAAACAGAACGAGGCACGCTTACAGCAGGAGACTCTGGGAATAGTAGGTGTGAATCTCATATACGGTGCTTTTTACAAGTATAATAAACCTCGGAAGTTATTAAAGTATATCTATGATCATATTGACAGAGATACGCTTGAAATTGATATGGTGAATTTTTCAGGGCCGAATTTTAAAAATGTTGATAACAGGCTTATGAGTCTTCAGCTTATCAGAAATGATATGACGGACGCTGTAATGTTTGGACCCGACGGTAACAATCTTCTTCCCGCCGCTATTCTATACAAGAAAAACATCCTTGCCCTCAGGGGGAGCTTTCGGCCAGTGACAAAAGTCAACATGGACATGTTTAAGAAATCGTATGAAATTTTTATTCGCGATCAGGCAGTTGAAGAGGATAATTCTATAGTCATATTTGAAATTACACTGGCGAATCTAAAAGCTTCAGGTGAGATAGATGAAAGTGATTTTATGGACAGGGCTAAACTGTTGTGTTCTCTGGGGCATTCTGTAATGATTTCCAAGTTTCAGGAATATTACAAATTAGTTGAATATTTCAATAATTATACAAAGGCAAAGATTGGTCTTACTATGGGCGTTAATAACCTGGTAGACATCTTTGATGAAAAGTATTACAGACATTTAAGTGGTGGCATCTTAGAGGCCTTTGGTAAGCTCTTTTTTAAAGAACTCATCGTATATCTCTATCCTATGAAAAATCCTGAAACAGGACAAATCATGACCAGCAATAATGTGAAGGTTCATCCACGAATGAAAGAGCTGTACAAATTCTTTAAGTATAATGGTAAAGTAATGGACATCATAGATTACGATCCTGAAATTATGCATATTTTTTCAAGGGATGTCCTGAAGAAAATTACCAATGGCGAAGAGGATTGGGAAGAAATGCTACCGGAGGGGATTGCTGAAAAAATTAAAAATGAACACCTCTTTATGCGTCCCCAGGCAAAGCTTAAGGAGAAAGTTTAGAATATTTTTAAATGAAAAAAGCCCTGAAAATCAGGGCTTTTTTTCTGGTCCCTGCACATTAAAGAATCTGTGCAGCGTGATCTTTGGTTTTAACTTTGCTTATAACCTTCTCCACTACCCCATTTTCATCAATAATAAAAGTCATTCGGTGTATACCATCGTATTCTCTTCCCATAAACTTCTTTGGACCCCATACGCCAAAAGTGTTAATTACAGTATGGTCTTCGTCGGCCAAAAGCGGAAATGGAAATTCGTACTTATTCCTGAAATTTGCCTGTTTTTTTGGTGAATCTGCACTTACACCAAGGAGTTCGTAACCCTTTGACTGCAGTTCTGCATAATTATCCCTAAGATTACAAGCTTCGGCCGTGCATCCGGGGGTATTTGCCTTTGGATAGAAAAATACAACTAACTTTTTACCAGAATAATCACTAAATTTTACCAAATTGCCATCCTGATCAACAGAATGAAAATCACGGACTTTATCACCTTCTTTAAGTGTGTTCATAGTTTATTTTATTTAACTTTATGTTTATTATTTTCCTTGTAAAATTAAACAAAAAATGACGAAATCGGAAAAAGTATCCTTTATTATTAAAAAGCTGGATGTGTTATATCCGGTTATTCCGGTACCTCTTAACCATAAAGACCCTTATACACTGTTAATAGCCGTTTTGCTTTCAGCGCAAAGTACTGATGTACGCGTAAATAAAACAACACCTTTATTATTTGAAAGGGCTGATAATCCTTTCGATATGATAAAATTGTCTGTTGAAGAAATAAGAGAAATCATAAAGCCTGTTGGATTATCACCAATGAAATCCAAAGGGATTTACGGTTTATCCAAAATACTAATAGAAAAATATGATGGTAAAGTCCCCCGGGATATAGATTTGCTGGAAGAATTGCCGGCTGTTGGGCATAAAACCGCAAGTGTGGTAGTATCCCAGGCATTTGGTATCCCGGCTTTTCCTGTTGACACCCATATCCACCGACTTATGTATCGATGGGGATTATCTACTGGAAAAAATGTGGTTCAAACTGAGAAAGATGCTAAAAGGTTATTCCCATTGGAGTTATGGAATGATTTGCATCTTCAAATTATTTGGTATGGTCGTGAATATTCCCCTGCAAGAGGTTGGGATCTCGATAAGGATATCATAACAAAAACCATAGGGAGAAAGAAAGTACTCAACAATTACTATAAAACCAAAAAAGCCCGCTAGAGGCGGGCTTTATAACTTAATTCAAACTTGTTTCAAATTTGAATTTCTTGTACTTCGTTATTCTGAAGGACCTGGAATAATCTAGTAAAAACTGTATTGTTTCAGGGCTGGCTTTTGCCAGTTTACAAGTGTTTTTTTCTTCAGAGTAAATTTTTTCCATATTATTATAGTATTGTTATGTACTAATAACGCAACTATAATATAAATATTGTTCTTAAAAATTTCTCCTTATTAATTGGTCAGGACAATATTATGTCTTTCAATAATTTTTCTAAGGTTTATGAGCGCATAGCGCATTCTTCCAAGTGCTGTATTTATGCTCACTCCTGTATTTTCAGATATTTCTTTAAAGCTCATGTCCTTATAAATACGCATCAACAAAACTTCTTTCTGGTCATCTGGTAATTCTTCAATTAACGATCCCAGATCACTATCTATCTGATCTTTAATAATCTGTTTTTCAGCATTTAGTTTATCATCTCCTAAAACAGAGAAAATATTAAAATCATCACTTCCTTCAAATTTAGGCATACGCTTATTCTTTCTGAAGTGATCAATTATAAGATTATGCGAAATTCTCATTACCCAGGGTAAAAATTTTCCTTCTTCACTATATGACCCTTTTTTAAGAGTCTTAATCACCTTAATAAAGGTATCCTGAAAAATATCCTCAGTAATATCTCTATCCATTACCTTTGAATAAATAAAACTGCTTATACGCTGATTGTGTCTTTTTATAAGAACTTCAAGTGCTTTTTCGTCGCCGCTTATATAATCTCTTACTAGTTCTGAGTCATCAATTTCGAATTCCATAGTTTGTCGTATTTTTTGGTTAAGTTTCAGAGGCTTCTCGTGATAGGCCATTGATTATTTTTGTTAATAGTACAGTAACTATGATTTCATAATTACAAGTTAAAAGTATTCAAATAGCCAGGTCTGAGAAAAACTATGTTGTCAAACCCTCGATTTCTGATGTCAATGAACGATTTTGCACTTTTAAACACAATAAATCCAAAATAATACAGTTGGGAGGCCCTTTTTGAGATGACAGGTAACGATCTATATTAAAGCTCATCTGTAATAGAAACTAAATCTATTTACTATTGCAATAAAAAATCCCTTTGATGCAGCATCAAAGGGAAGATTATCTATTTTGTAAAGAGAAGGTATCCTTAATTCAAATTGTTTTCAAGAATAATTCCTTTGTGTTTAGTCACATGCAGTGCCTTTGAATACTGTAGTAAAAACTCCACAGTAGCTGGTTTAGCTTTAACTAGTTTACATTTCTCTAGATGTCCGGGGTAAATCTGTTCCATAAATAATAATGTTATGTTTAAATAACGTAACTATTAAGGAACCCTATCGGATTAGTCGTTATAGAACCGATTAATTCGTTAAAACAATATTATTCTTTTCAATGATCTTTCTTAAGTTGATTAAAGCGTAGCGCATGCGTCCCAGGGCAGTATTGATACTAACCCCTGTATTTTCAGATATTTCCTTAAAACTCATATCCTTATATATACGCATTACCAGCACCTCTTTTTGATCATCCGGAAGTTCTTCTATTAGTAAACCTAGGTCACTTTCTATCTGATCCTTGATTAACTGTTTCTCTGCATCCAGCTTATTATCGCCTAAGACCGAGAAAATATTAAAATCCTCGCTACCCTCAAATTTAGGCATACGCTTATTTCTTCTGAAATGATCAATTATGAGATTGTGAGCTATTCGCATTACCCAGGGCAGGAACTTCCCTTCTTCGTTATAAGCACCTCTTTTTAACGTCCTTATTACTTTTATAAAGGTATCCTGAAAAATATCTTCAGTAATATCCTTATCCAGTACTTTGGAATAAATAAAGCTGGTAAGACGCTGATTGTGTCGGTTAATTAAAATTTCAAGGGATTTTTCATCCCCGCTCATGTAGTTCTGTACTAGGATTGGATCTTCTGCCTGTAGCTGCATACTGATTACTTTTTTGGTTAAACTTAGGGGCCTTTATTTGGGTAAAGGACTTTAGTTATTCAGATTATTTCTCAAAAAAGTAATTTTCGTATATAGGCGTATAGATTTAGTAATTATGTTTCAAATATAGATAAAATATAATATCTAAAAACAACAATGTTGTGATTTTGCCATATATAGATGTAAAACTGCACTTATTGGGGTTTGAAATCAACATATCGTATCTTTGCCAACCTGATGGAAGAAAGAACCCAAATTAGCGACATTAACCCGAAGCAAAACATTATAATTAAAGGGGCTAAGCTGCACAATCTTAAAAATATTGATGTAGTTATCCCCAGAAATAAATTTGTTGTTATCACCGGTCTTTCAGGTTCCGGTAAATCCAGCCTGGCTTTTGACACCCTTTATGCGGAAGGTCAAAGGCGTTATGTAGAAAGTCTTTCCTCCTATGCAAGACAGTTCCTGGGTAAACTAAATAAGCCCAAAGTTGATTATATTAAAGGAATAGCCCCGGCAATTGCCATAGAACAAAAGGTTAATTCGACCAATCCAAGATCCACCGTGGGTACTACTACGGAAATCTATGACTATCTAAAGCTTCTCTATGCGCGAATAGGCAAGACATATTCACCAATTTCTGGCAATGAGGTCAAAAAGCATACGGTAACAGATGTTCTCGATTTTGTGAAATCTTTTGAAGATGGCACAAAGCTTTTGTTATTGGCTCCTATTAAAATTTCAAAAGACAGGGATCCTGTTAAATCCTTACAATTGCTCTCAAAACAAGGTTATGCCAGAATAAAACATAAGGGCCGCGTACTTAGGATCGATGATTCCTTAAAAGATATAGGTGCTAATTTTGAGTTGGTTGTAGATCGAATAATTAAAAAAAATGACGAAGATTTTCTTAACCGTTTAGCCAATGCAATAGACACCGCCTTTTTTGAAGGCAAAGGCTATTGTTATATTGAAGAACTCTCCAACAGCAATGTAACCCAATTTAGTAATAAGTTTGAATTGGATGGCATGGTCTTCAATGAACCTAACGTACATCTTTTTAGCTTCAACAACCCATACGGAGCATGTCCAAAATGTGAGGGTTATGGTGATGTCATTGGAATAGATGAAGATCTTGTGATTCCTAATTCCGGCCTATCCGTATATGAAAATGCAGTATTCCCCTGGCGTGGTGAGAGCATGAGTTGGTATAGGGATCAATTGGTAAATTCGGCTTATAAGTATGATTTTCCGGTGCACAAACCCTGGTATCAACTTAGTGAGGAACAAAAACTATTAGTATGGCAGGGCAATGCGTATTTTATTGGAATTGATAAATTTTTTAAGCAATTAGAGGAAAAGAGCTATAAAATCCAAAATAGGGTGATGCTTTCCAGATACAGAGGGAAAACCAAATGCAGTAGCTGTAATGGTAAGCGCCTTAGAAAGGAAACGAATTATATAAAAATTAATGACAAATCAATCTCAGATCTTGTTGAATTGTCCATTGAAAATTTAATTGCATTTTTTGAGGAGCTTACTTTAAGTTCACACGACTTAAAAATTGCAAAGAGACTCTTAACGGAAATCAAGACCAGACTGGGATTTTTGGACAAAGTGGGATTGCGATATCTTACAATAAATAGAAAATCAAATTCACTGTCCGGGGGAGAAAGTCAGCGTATAAACCTGGCAACATCACTTGGCAGTAGTCTAGTGGGCTCTATGTATATTCTTGATGAGCCTAGCATAGGGCTACATCCCAGAGATACTGAGAATCTGATCCTGGTCTTAAAGTCTTTGAGAGACTTGGGAAATACAGTTATTGTAGTTGAGCACGATGAAGATATAATGATAGCAGCAGATGAAGTCATCGATATAGGGCCGGAAGCTGGTACGCATGGTGGTGAAGTCGTAGCTCATGGTCCTATGGAAAAGATCCTGAAATCTTCCTCGCTCACAGCAAGTTACCTCAATGGCAGCATGGAAATTGCAATTCCCGAAAAACGAAGAAGCTCAAATAATTTTGTAGAAATTAAAGGTGCAAGGGAAAACAATTTAAAGAATATCGATGTTAGCTTTCCACTAAATATGCTCACCGTAGTAACCGGGGTTTCAGGAAGTGGGAAAAGTACTTTGGTTAAAAAAATACTCTATCCCATCTTGTTAAAAGAAGTAGGGGGTTACGGAGAAAAAGCTGGTCAATATACGGAGCTTAGCGGCAAGTTTCAATCCGTGAAAAACGTTGAGTTTGTGGATCAAAATCCTATTGGGAGATCCTCTCGTTCAAATCCGGTAACCTATATAAAGGCTTATGATGATATCCGTGCATTGTTTGCTTCTCAGAAACTAAGTAAATTAAGGGGATATCAAGCCAAACACTTCTCATTTAATGTTGATGGAGGAAGATGCGAAAAGTGCAAAGGCGAAGGGGAGATCACTGTGGAGATGCAGTTTATGGCCGATGTGCATTTGGAATGTGACACATGTGGTGGAAAACGTTTCAAAAAAGAAGTATTGGAAGTCAGGTTTGGAAACACCAACATTGATGAGGTCCTGAATATGACCATAGATAATGCTATTGCTTTCTTCGAATCTCATGCGCAAACAAAAATAGTTGGCAAATTACGGCCCCTTCAGGATGTAGGACTAGGCTATGTTACCTTAGGCCAGTCTTCATCTACCCTCTCCGGCGGAGAAGCCCAAAGAATTAAACTTGCCTCTTTCCTGGTAAAAGGGACTGCTAAAGACAAGGCTTTATTTATATTTGATGAACCTACAACCGGACTTCACTTTCACGATATTAAAAAGCTCCTAAAATCTTTTGACGCCTTAATTTCCAGGGGACATTCTATTGTTGTTATAGAGCACAATATTGAATTTATAAAATGTGCAGATCACATAATAGACCTCGGGCCTGAAGGCGGAGACAAGGGAGGAGATCTTGTTGCGTTTGGTACTCCCGAGGAAGTTGCATTAAATAAGAATTCTCTTACCGCAAGATACCTTCGTGAAAAGCTTAGATAGTAAACACCACTGGCTACAATTCTCTTCTAAACAATTCCTTTTAACTTCAATTTGAAGCTTTGATTTATTTTTAAATACCTGTATTTCAGTATATTATAGAGAGGTCACTATTTCTGGCACGTTGTTTGGTACTCTATGTATGAATGTAAATAGTTGCATTCGGAAATTTAAAACCTTATATCATGAGAAATTTAATACTCCTTTTTACGGCCCTTATTTTAGGTACTGCGAGTACCATGGC
The DNA here is from genome assembly GCF_947258925.1 of uncultured Eudoraea sp. Lineage (GTDB taxonomy): Bacteria > Bacteroidota > Bacteroidia > Flavobacteriales > Flavobacteriaceae > Eudoraea. The sequence continues at coordinate 52,714 of NZ_CAMYKG010000007.1, forward strand.
CGTTACCGTTGAAGATAAGGTTGCAATACGCAATGCTTATAACTACAACAATTCATTCATTTTTGTTGAGAACGGCATTACGTTTTCCGTTTATCCTGATGGTGAACTAGATTTTTATATCAACAATCAGGTTAATATAGGTGCCAATGTCAATTATGGAAACACCAATTTTACATTCAATTCGGGCTATAACTATAATCCTTATGTACAGTATGATAATTATGGCGCAGTTATTCAAGTACAAAATGTACCTATATATTATGACTATTATGGACGAGTTAACCAAATAGGTGGTGTTAATGTATGGTACAGAAACGGAAGAGTGAGACGAATTGGTGGAATGCATGTTTATTACAATACCAGGGGCTATTATAGTCATTACAACGGTTTTGTTAATGTATATAACCAATATTATACATACAGGCCTTACCATGGTTATTTTGTAAGACCGCTAACTGGTTTCTGTCTTGTATATAACACCCCTTACAGAAGATATTACAATCCTGTACGATATACATATTACAGACCTTACCATTATAATCATAGAAGAGCTTATGTTCAGGCAGGTCATTATTATAACCATAGTAAAAACTATAACCGCAGAGGCACAGTTTATAGGAACGATAAACGAGTTGTAGCCAGGGAAAGCAGATCTCGCAGAGCTGATGGTTATCAGACTGGTAAATCAGGCAGAACTACAACGGCTGTTGCCCAACGAAGTAATAGAAACAGTACAAAAAGGACAATAAACAGTTCAGCTGTAAACAGGTCTAACAGGACTGTTGCTAATACTGCAAAGAGAAGTACCGGCAATGCGCGTAGCACTGCTAAGAGTGAGGCGATCAGAAATACGAATTCAAGATCTACGAGAACTGTATCAGGCAGAACAGTTACAAAAAAGGAAATAGCGATATCTCCAAGAAGTAAAACTGTTCAACGCAGCAGCAAAACGTACGCAAGGCCAGAAAGATCTGTGAAGACAAGCAGAACTACCAGCACAAAGTCTGTAAAACAGCGAACTGTTGCTTCCAGGCCCCATAGTAGCGGCTCAAGAAGTAAAGTAACAAAAAGGACAAGTACCACCAATAATAAGGCAAGTAGAGGTCCATCCAGAAATTCTGGTAAAGGCAGTACAGCAAGAAGCAGAAGTACAAGAATATAATAAAGATAGTTTTAGGTTGGTTAGTTGTTTAACCCCACAGCGGATTCGTCCCTGTGGGGTTATTAGTTAAACATATAGCCAACATACACCACTTAGTTGAAGCGCAAACTACTCTCAGTGAAATTCCATTTCATCTCCTTTTCCTATCAAAAAAACCTGAAAGAACTTCAAAAACATCTTTAGATATTTTAAACCGGTACAAGATTCCTACATAAAAAACTGTAATAAGAATACTCTTCAAAGCAATATTGATCAATGGACTAAAATTAAATTTAACGAAATAGAAAATAATCCCTGTAAATACAAGAAGACCAACAATTCTTAATGTTTCATGAGTAAATGGAAGTATATTAAATTTTCGCTTAACATAGATAAGTTTAATTAAATTATAAATACAAATAGCAATGAAAGTTGCCAAAGCAGCACCATTTAATCCATAAGCCGGTATAAGAATCCAGTTGAACAATATTGTACAAGCTGCCAAAAACACACCCATTAACAGTAAAACTTTGTAATAATCAGAATTATAAAGAATAGCATTGTTGTTCCCCATTAGAGCATCAAATAATTTGGTAAGCCCAATTAGAAGAACAATTATATATCCTCCGCGATATGCTTCAGGCAATAACATATAAAAATCATTGAGATTTAACAGAATCAGAACAAAAATAAGTCCGGATACAATAAACAAGGTGAGCGAACTTCTTTGATATAAACTTTGGAGTTCATTAATATCATCCCTATTGAGAATTGCAGCAGTTAATGGATAGGTAATCTGGTGCATGGCCCTTGCCGGGACTGCTATTACCGTTGCAATAAAAATAGCAACAGTATAATAGGCAACATTCTGTATAGGTATAAATTGGTTGATCATAAAACGATCTATCTCCAAAAGAATGACAGCGGTAGAACCTCCCAAAATTATAAGAATGCTGTAGCTGACCATGGCCCTGCTACCACTTGGCCATCGTATGCTTAACCTGGGCCTTCGCAAACTGTAGGCATAAAGTTTCATAATCAGGGTTCGTAAGAGGTAAAGGCCTACCAAGGCCTTTAAGAAGAAATCCACGCTAATAAAACCTGCATATAGGGAGAGTAAAAGTATGCTAACGCCTACTCTGACCAGGACTTCTTTCATGAAATTACCAAAAACCGATTTCATATGTACTTTAGACCAGGCGTAAAATATTTCGAAATAAGCCATTGCCAATCCTATCAAGAAAATGTACCAAACATAATCTTTAACAATTGAGTTCTTGCTGGCAAGAAAATTACCGATCAACTCATTCGCAAAGTAGCTGATTCCCGCGAGAGGTAAGATAATTATCAACGGAAGCACCAACATTAGCGTAAGAAAACCATCTGTTGATTCCGAGCCATCAAACTTACTGTAATATTTGACGAGGGTATTGGGTACTCCAAAGGCCATTAAGGGCATAAGAATTGCCGAAGTAGAGAGAATTACGCCAACAAGGCCGAAATACTCATCAGTTAGAAAACGGGTATAAAGGAAAAGGGTGTTGATAGCTCCTATCCCAAACCCAAGATATGTGATAGTCGTGTTCTTTAACGATTGTTTAAAAATTATTCCCATTCCAACTGTTCAGCCAGTTTTTCAGTGAGCCTTCTTCGGTTATATTGTTTAATATTTACTGAAGATACCATTAAATTGCCTTGCTGATATAGGTGAAACCAATTTAATATTACAGCTTTAAGGTCCGAAGTAGCCGTATAGTCAAAAACAAAACCTGAGTTGGTATCTGCGACAATTTCCCCGCCTTCCCAATTTTTAGGTCCTAAAGCAAGGATGGGCCTTCTGGCAGCAAGGTATTCAAAGAGTTTCCCCGGGATAATACCGCGGGTATCAGGGGAATCTATCTCTGCCAAAAGTAAGAGCTGAGATCTTCTTTGTAAGTCTACTGCATCCTTATGACTCACATATTCTTCAACTTTGGTATAACTTTTTAACCCGTAATCGTATATACTATTTAAAACATCCTGCCCTGCTACCCCAATCAGGTTTAATCGAAAGCATTTACGGAAAGTTTCATTTTCACTTATCAATTCTGCCAATACCTTCCAAAGGTTTTCGGGATTTCTTCCGGCGAGTAATGACCCGATATGAGATAATGTAAAGTCTTTATCCAACTCGCCAAAACTAAGATTACTTTCAGCAACATCGAAACCATTGGTTATCACACTGATTGGTTTTCTTGTAATAGATTCAAACTCATCCCTGGTAGTTTTGCTGGTAACCACTACCTTATCGCAACTATTCAATACTTCATTTTCTAATTTAAGATGTTTCCGCTTAGAGCGGTCATTTAGTCGTAATTTGCTGTGGTAACCTATTGAAGTCCATGGATCCCTGAAATCAGCCAGCCATTTAAGCGCTAATTTCTTTTGTAGTTTTAAGCCAATAAGATGAAGGCTGTGTGGTGGACCTGTGGTAATTATAGTATCTATTCCCTCTTCTTTAATAACCGTTTCTAAATATCGAACTGAAGGCTTTACCCAGTACTTTCTGGCATCGGGGATGAACATATTACCCCTAACCCATAACAATATTTTTTCTGCCATAGATTGGGAATCATCTTCTATTATTCCCGAACTAATTCGTTTAGTTTTCTTTTTACTTAAAAATCCAGCAAGAGAATAGGGCTCAAAAATTTGGTTTTTATAAATAGTAACATTTTTCGGGAGGTCCGTTGAAAGACTTACATCTTTAATAGGATAGTTGGGGTTTTTTGGAATATAAACTACCGGGTGTATATCAAATTCGGGTAAGTATTTGACGAAATTCAACCAGCGCTGTACCCCCGGTCCGCCGGCAGGAGGCCAATAATAGGTAATTATAAGGACTTTACGCATTATTTATCCTTCCTTCTTTTTTTGAAAACGAACTATTGAAATTAGGCTTCCCCCTAAAATTATTATCATCATCAAAATGGAACTTGCCAAGGTTATCTTTCCACCAGTTTCAACTACTTTTGGTTCAAATTTAAATTCTACAGTATGCTCACCTTTTGGGATATTCAAGGCTCTTAAGACGTAATTTACCTTAATATGATCTACAGCCAACCCATCGATATAGGCCTTCCAATCTCCCGGGTAATACATTTCAGAAAATACGGCAAGTCCATTATTGGAATTGCTCGAAATGTAGGTCAAATGATTGGGCTTATAATCCTTCAATATTATTGATGCTAAAGAATCTTTTTGAAAATTATATTGATCTATTCTATTAAATTTATCAGTATTTACAACCGCGGAATTTAGAACATCTAAACTGTCTAACGCCTTAATCTCTTCATCGGCACTTTTTACATCGATGAGCTTGCGAATAAACCAGGCATTCCCATTGGCCTCAGGGTTGGTAATGGCATAATTTTGACCTTCTTCATCCTTTTGAATAATATACTTTACATTGAGCATATTCAGGACTCGCAAATTATTCCGATAAATATGGAAATCAAATAAATCCTGCATTCCTGCCGGCTTTGCCGCATGATATCCTCCTATAGACTGATGAAAATAGGATGTTCTGGCTCCATTAAGGCCCTCAGCCGGATCATATACCCTGTAAACCCCCGGATCCTCAGAAATCTGATTATCCACGGCTAATGGAGAAAAGGGTTGATTCATCCTTTTTTGCCTCACAAAATCTTTTTCGTTAACATACCTGCGGTCAACGCCCACTAAATCGAAAACCACCAACAATGCAAGGGTCATAATCAACAAATTTTGCTTAAGCCTGCCCTTTACATGCATCCATATGGCCAGACCGGCCAAAAGGACATATATAATAGACCTTATGGTATCATCGATATAAACAGCTTCCCTATCACGGATAATCATGGTCATTACCTCATCGCCAAAATATTTCTGATAAGTAGCATCGTTTAAACCTATAAAATCAAAAGAACTTTTGACTAATAAAAGTGCTATCCCCAGCCCAACGACTATGATCATGCTTGTTTTTAAAGCCTTAAGTTTTTTAGATTGGTCCACGGACGGTTTTAATATTTGTACCATTGCCATAACCGCCAGAACAGGGGCGCAGAGTTCCAGAATTACCTGTATAGATGAAACAGCCCTGAATTTGTTATACAGGGGGAAGTAATCAATCATAAAATCTGTCAGAAGGCTAAAATTCTTTCCCCATGATAAGAAAAGAGACAGCAAGGTTCCAGATAACAACCACCATTTAATGGGTCCTTTAACCAAAAACAATCCTAAAACAAATAGAAAAAAGATGATTGCTCCTATATAAGCCGGTGCAGCTACTCCGGGTTGGTCGCCCCAATAAAGCGGAAGAGCACTGCTAAATTCGAGGGCCCTGGTACGGGGCAATCCCTGTTCGGTAAGATATTCATAGGCCTTTGAATCAGTTCCCAGATCTTCATTATTGCTCCCTCCAAAAAGTCTGGGAACAAATAAATTTAACGATTCAACTATCCCATAACTGTATTGCGTTATGTATTCCTTATCGAGACCCGTTACATTTTCTTTTGTCGTGCCATCAGGGTTAATTGTGAGTTCGGATTTACCGCGAGTGCTCCAATCGGCATATTCCTTTGTTGCCAGAAGCGATGTGGCATTGGCAGTAACCCCTAAAACTATTGCTCCTGTAAGAATCCCTATGGAAATAAAATAGTGCTTTAATTTCTTTTTTCTAACGGCATCTACCAGGTAAGCAATTCCAAGAAGCAGTACAAGTAGCATAAAATAATAAGTCATTTGGAAATGATTAGCCCCTATTTCCAATGCCATAGCAACTGAGGTAACAATAAATCCCCAGAGATATTTTTTTCTGAAAGTTAGAATAATACCGCCTAATAGAATTGGTAAATAAGCGATAGCATGGGCTTTGGCATTATGCCCTACCCCAAGAATGATGATTAGATAAGTTGAAAACCCAAAAGCGAGCGCTCCTAAAACAGCTAAGCGATAATCTACTTTCAAACAACAAAGTAAGATGTAGAATCCAACAAAATAGAGGAACAAATAATCTGCAGGCCGGGGTAGAAACCTAATGGCCCTGTCCAGCTTTTTAACATAATCATGTGGGTAATAAGCTCCTAATTGAAAAGTTGGCATTCCCCCAAATGCACTATTGGTCCAATACGGTTCCTCATCCGTGGTTTTCCTGAAATCATTTTGTTCCTTGGCCATTCCGGTATACTGAATGATATCGGATTGCAATATCGTTTTACCCTGAAGTACAGGATAGAAGTACGCCAAGGAGGCTACAACAAAAAAAACAAGTGCAAAAAAATGGACAAATAAAGCCTTTGTACCTTTATTCATTGGTCGCTTTAGTGGTAATGGTTATTCTATTTCCTCAAAATCTACAAATTCTCCAATTTGATCGGAATCTTTTTTCTTTTGTACGGTATTTTTATCAATAATAACTTCACCTTCTTTTGAATATGATTCCTGATTCTGGTAGCCCTGAAATTCTTCGAATCTGTCTCTAAAATGCTTCTCTGTTCTTTTTGCAGCATATCCAAAAAGTCTGGGCCCAAACCATCTGGCCAACAGTTTGAGGATATAATATACCAGGAGAATTATTAAAATCGTTCTTAAAAAACCCATAATCTGAGAATTTTGTATATCAAAAATACAATTCCAGCGTTGTATTAACATTACAAAATTCATAAAATAATAATAAAATCCACCTGATGTTTCTAATTAAAGAGCTAAAGAACCTCCCAAATGCATTGATTTTATTACTGTTACTATTACCTCTAACGGGTATATGCCAATATACCGATGTTATCAATTCCAACAGGCCAGGATTGTCAGTAAGTGCCTATGCAGTAGGAAAAGGAGTCGTCCAGGGAGAATTTGGATTATCTTATGAAAAAAGGGACCATGCAGATTTAGATTATGATTCCAATGTCTACGGTCTTGATTTTTCTATTCGATATGGTTTGTTACTTGAGAAACTCGAACTCAATTGGGAAGGCACCTACCAAAATCAGATTATAACTTATAATGCTTTGGGGTTTAATGATTCAAGGACAGATTTATCAAAAAATCGACTGGGTGTAAAGTATCTCATCTTTGATCCGTATAAAAATCCCGAAAGAAACAAACCCAACTTATATAGCTGGAGGGCAAATCACAAATTTAAATTTAAAAACCTGATCCCGGCAATCTCTGTTTATGCAGGAGCAAATTTTGTGTTGGGTGATAATCCCTTCTATCCAACAGAACCCACGGTTACTGCCAGGGCGATGTTAGCAACTCAGAGCAGACTTACTCCCAGATTCGTTCTGATTACAAATATTGCCTATGATAGAATTTCCTCGGATGATCCCGAACTAGGTTACATTATCTCTGTATCGCATGCACTCAGAAATCCAAAATGGAGTTTGTTTTTGGAGCACCAAGGGATAAGTAGTGATCGCTATGGCGATGCATTATTGAGGGGTGGAGGAGCCTTTTTGGTCAATGAAAATTTTCAGGTTGATGCCAATCTTGGGGCCAGTTTCAAAAATTCTCCAAGCCGGTTTTTTGGAACAATCGGGGCATCATACAGACTGGACTTTCACCGCGATGTCCTAATCCCCATTGAAGATCAGAAAGCTGGAGAAAATGGAGGGGCAATAAAAAAGAAATCCATGCGGAAAAAGAAAAAATCAAAATCCGCAAAAAAGGGAGTCAAAAGTGTAGGTGCTGAAGATATAGACCTTGGGCCATCCAAAAAAGACCTAAGAAAAGAGAAGAAAAAAAACAGGAATTCAAAAGATAAAGGCGTAATTGATTTCTAAAAATTCGGCTTAAGTTTCCTCTTCGGTTTAGTCAAAAGTGAAAACTGTGTTAAAGTTTTATCCCTATTTAAATATCTGTTATCTTAACCATACAAATTAATGGTATGGTTAGGCTCCGGGCAGCTATTTCAAAATCGGATTTAAAAGAGTTTATTAAATTTCCCTTTACCCTTTATAAAAATTCTCCGTATTGGGTACCCCCTCTTATTTCAGATGAACTTGAAACATTTGACGAAGAAAAAAACCCTAATTTCAATAATGCTGAAGTAAAATTCTTTCTTGCCTACCGCGACAAGAATCTGGTGGGAAGAATAGCCGCCATAATCAATTGGATTGAAGTAAATGAACAGCTAATCCGCAAAATGCGTTTCGGATGGTTTGATTTCATTGATGATCTGGAGGTTTCCGAAACTTTACTCGACAAGGTAGCCGAGATAGGCAAAAAGAATAATCTCGATTTTATGGAAGGTCCTGTAGGGTTTTCACACTTGGATAAGGTAGGTGTATTAATAGAAGGTTTTGATAGCATGGGAACAATGATTACATGGTATAATCATCCATATTATAAAAACCATTATGATCATTATGGCCTAAAAAAAGAAAAACAATATCTGGAGTATAAAATTCCGGCAAGTAGTACCCAACCGGAAAGTTTTACCAAAATTCAAGGATTAATAAAAAAAAGGTATGGTCTAAGGGAAATGAATTTTACCAGATCCAGGGATATTTTGCCATGGGCTGACCAAATGTTTGATCTTTTTAATAAGACGTACTCGAAGTTATCCTCATTTGTGCCTTTAACGGCCGAGCAAAAAGCCTATTTCAAAAATAAATATATAGGTTTAGTCAATCCGGAGTACATCAAGTTTGTAGTTGACAGTGAAGACAAACTAATAGCTTTTGCCATTGTAATGCCTTCCTATGGGCCAGCATTGAAAAAAGCCAATGGCAAACTATTTCCATTTGGTTTTTATCACCTTTTAAATGCTAAAAAAAATAGTAAGGACGTCCTTTTTTATTTAATTGGGATTCATCCGGACTTTCAGAATAAAGGTGTTACTGCCATAATCATGAACGAATATCACAAAGTCTTTAAGGCGAAAAAAATAAAGACTTTTTACAGAACTCCGGAATTAGAGGATAATATTGCTATTCGTCAAATGTGGAAGCATTTTGAGCCCGAAATCTACAAGCGCAGAAGAACCTATAGAAAGGACTTTTAGCCACTTTGTAAAAATTCTTCAGCCTTTTTGTCTTGTCAATAAGATGTCTTATTCACCCATCGCCGCGGCTACAGCTGCCGATAATCTTTTGTAAGTACCATTCTGCAAACGATCCCTTATTGCCGAAAATGCATCTAGTGTTATAGCTATGTCCTCAAGGGTATGGGTAGTAGTTGGAATCATTCGCAATAAGATCATGCCTTTAGGGATTACGGGATATACGACAATGGAACAGAAAATACCATAATTCTCCCTTAGGTCCTTGACTAAAGCCATAGCTTCAGGAATACTTCCATTAAGATAAACAGGTGTTACACAGCTGGTAGTTGTGCCAATATCAAAACCTCTTTCCTTAAGTCCGTTTTGAAGCGCATTCACATTTTCCCATAACTTTTCCCTCAACTCCTGTTTTGTGCGCAGCATTTCAAGTCTTTTTAATGCTCCTTTAACAAATATCATGGGGAGGGATTTAGCGAACATTTGAGAACGCAAATTGTATTTTAAATAATCTATAATCTCCTTATCAGCGGCCAGGAATGCACCAATACCGGCCATAGATTTGGCAAAAGTGGCAAAATATACATCTATATCATCCTGAACACCCTGTTCCTCACCTGCCCCGGCACCAGTCTTACCAAGTGTCCCAAAACCGTGTGCATCATCTACCAATAACCTGAAATTATATTCCTTTTTAAGCGCAACAATTTCTTTGAGTTTCCCTTGCTCTCCCCGCATGCCGAAAACTCCTTCAGAAATCACGAGAATTCCTCCACCGGTTTGATCTGCCATTTTTGTGGCACGCTCTAAGTTCTTTTTTAAGCTATCAATATCGTTATGCTTAAATGTAAACCGTTTACCCATATGCAAACGGACACCATCAATGATACATGCATGAGAATCCACATCGTAAACAATAATATCGTCCTTGGAAACCAGGGCGTCAATTGTAGATAATATCCCCTGATACCCAAAATTCAGTAAATATGCAGATTCTTTGTGGACAAACTTAGCCAACTCATCTTCCAATTGCTCATGAAAGTCCGTATGTCCACTCATCATACGTGCTCCCATAGGATATGCAGCTCCGTGTTCTTTTGCCGCATCTGCGTCAACTTTTTTAATTTCGGGTAAATTTGCTAACCCCAGATAATCATTAATGCTCCAGGTAATCACCTCTTTTCCCTGGAATTTCATGCGGTTAGATATTGGGCCTTCCAATTTTGGAAAAACAAAATATCCTTCAGCTTGAGACGCCCATTTACCCAAAGGTCCCTTATTTTCTATTATTCTAGCAAATAAATCTTTCATTTGGCCTAGTTTAGTTCGTTCGCAAAATTATGGAATTTTGATCACGATTCATAAATTATTTTTATTCGAAATAAAAAAGGCAACAGTAACTTACTGTTGCCTTTATTTTATAATAGGTCTTTCTTATTTTACATACTGCACAGCTTGTTCCTCTTCCACATTTTTACTGTCGAAAAAGCCTTGATCGCTCATCCATTGATCGTTGTAAATTTTACTCATATACCTTGAACCATGATCAGGAAAAATAACAACAACATTGCTGTCTTCCTTGAATTCACCTTTTGCGCTTAATTCCTTTACAGCCTGCATAACTGCTCCGCTTGTATATCCTACAAAAATTCCTTCCTTGCATGAAATTTCTCTGGCGGTATGCGCACTCTCTTCATCCGTAACCTTAATAAATTCATCAATTGCATCAAAATCAGTAGCATCAGGTATTAAATTCTTACCCAGACCTTCTATTCGATATGGGTAAATCTCATTATTATCTATTTTCCCGGTTTCATGATATTTTTTTAAAACAGAGCCATAAGCATCAACCCCTATGATCCTGATATTAGGATTTTGCTCTTTTAGATATCTTGCTGTACCTGAAATTGTACCCCCGGTGCCACTGCAGGCAATCAAATGTGTTATATTTCCATTGGTTTGTTCCCAAATTTCCGGACCGGTGGTTTGGTAATGTGCCAGGATATTTAACTCGTTAAAATATTGATTGATATAAACTGACCCATTTGTTTCTTCATGAAGCCTTTTTGCTACCTGATAATAGGACCTTGGATCATCTGCGCTTACATGGGCAGGACAAACATAAACTTTTGCCCCCATTGACCGCAACATGTCAATTTTATCCTTTGACGATTTTGAACTTACGGCTAAAATACATTCATATCCTTTGATAATACTGACCATGGCTATACTAAAACCCGTATTCCCGGAAGTAGTTTCTATGATAGTATTGCCAGGTTCAAGAATACCACTCTTTTCTGCCTGTTCTATAATATATGCAGCTATTCTATCCTTTGATGAGTGACCGGGATTGAATGCTTCTATTTTTGCAAAATAATTACCTTTTATTGCCTCTGTAATCCGATTAAGCCTTACCAGCGGTGTATTACCAATTAGATCAAGGATCGAATTATGCGCATTTATTTTGTTTTCCATAAAGAAAGGTTAGTCCGATATATCTTTATATAAAGAATTAAATCTGCGGCAAAATTACTATTTTTTTTTCTAATTAATGATTTTACCCTCCAAATCTAATAGAAAACTGTACTCCTGGGCAGTTTCTTTCAATGCCTTAAACCTGCCGGATGCTCCTCCATGACCCGCGTCCATATTTGTATAAAGGAAAAGTGTATTTGTATCTTTTTTATATGACCTTAGCTTAGCTACCCACTTGGCCGGTTCCCAATATTGAACCTGAGAATCATGTATTCCGGTAGTTACAAGGATATTTGGATAGCTTTGTGCTTTTACATTGTCATACGGGGAGTACGATTTCATATAGTCATAATATTCTTTCTTATTTGGATCACCCCATTCATCATATTCTCCTGTAGTTAGCGGAATAGAATCATCCAGCATTGTCGTAATTACATCAACAAATGGTACCGCTGCTATTACCCCATTATAAAGTTCTGGCTCCATATTAACAATTGCTCCCATCAGTAAGCCTCCTGCGGAACCCCCATAGGCATATAAGTGTTCTTTACTTGTGTATTTATTGGCAATCAAAAATTTAGAACAATCTATAAAGTCTGTAAATGTATTTGTCTTTTTCAAAAGTTTTCCATCTTCATACCAGTTCCTTCCTAAATATTCACCACCCCTCACATGTGCTATTGCATAAATAAACCCTCTGTCCAAAAGACTTAATCTGGCAGTTGAAAAGTAAGGGTCTGAGGTACTGCCGTAGGATCCATAACCATACTGTAAAAGTGGGCTATTGCCATCTAATTTGGTGTCTTTATGATAAATCAGGGATATTGGAACCTTTTTGCCGTCTCTCGCACTGGCCCAAAGTCTTTCAGAACGATAATTTTCTTTATTAAATTTATCCCCTAATACTTCCTGTTCTTTCTTTATTTCCTGCTCTTTTGATTCCATATCGAAATCAATAATAGCATAGGGAGCAGTCATTGAGTTGTAAACAAAACGGTAAGTCTTCGTATCAAAATCAGGATTTACATAGGAGTAGGCCACATAGGTCTCATTATCAAAAGGGATATAGTAACTATTTGAACCATCCCATCTGCTGATCTTTAATTTATTTAAACCATTATCGCGCTCCGTTAAGACATAATAATCCTTGAAGATCTCTATATCCTCAAGGAGGACATCTTTCCGATGTTCGATAAATTCTTCCCAATTTTCCGAGGAAGTATTTGCCTCACCAACCTTCATTAATTTAAAATTGGTGGCATTATCTTTATTGGTAAGAATATAAAAATTATTACCGTAATGATAAATAGAGTATTCCAGGCCTCTTTCCCTTTTTGAAAACAATTTAAAATCCCCATTGGGATTATCGGCATTAAGTAGTTGAAATTCAGATGTTAATGTGCTGTATGAGCCAATAATAATGTATTTCCTTGATTTTGATTTGTAAACAAATGTGTTAAAGGTATCATCCTGCTCATGAAATATTAATTCATCTTCTTCACTTGACGTACCGAGGACATGTTTATAAATCTTATCTGATCTCAAAGTAACCGGATCTTTCTTTGTGTAGAATAATGTCTTGTTGTCATTGGCCCAGACTGCACTTCCTGTGGTATTATCTACTTTATCGTCATAAATCTCATTCGTTTCAAGGTTTTTGATCTGAATATGGTATTGCCTTCTGCCGATGGTGTCTGTTCCGAATGCTGCAAGTTTATTATCCGGACTTACAGAAACACCTCTTAAATTATAATACTCATGCCTCTTTGCAAGTTCATTGCAATTGAATAGTATTTCTTCAGGTGCTTCCAGAATTTTATTCTTACGCGAATAGATGGGGTACTCTTTCCCGGTTTCATATCTGGTGATATACCAATAATCATTTAATTTGTAGGGTAAAGAAGTATCATCTTCTTTAATTCGACCCTTCATTTCTTCAAACAATTCCTTCTGGAAAGATTTGGTGTGATAGGTAAGTGTGTCATAATACTTATTTTCCTCTTCCAAATAAGCAAGAACTTCTTTGTTTTCCCGTTCATTTAACCAATAATATTCATCAATCCTTATATCACCATGCTTTTCTAATTGAACAGCCATCTTTTTAGCCGTGGGGGCACTAACAACTTCCATATTTTGATTTTGATTCTGGCATGATACTGCCATAATGAGAATTATGAAGAAAACCTTCGTTCTTTTAACAAAGTATAACATTAAATATATTTTTTAAGGGCGCAATTTAGTAATTTTGAAGTTAGCAACACTAAAGAGAAATATATGTTTGGAGACTTAATGGGTATGATGGGTAAACTAAAAGAAACCCGGGAAAAGGTCAAAGCCACAAAAGAGAGATTAAATTCTGTTATGCTTGAAGAAAAATCTTCAGATAACCTTCTTTCAGTCACTATAACGGCCAACAGAAATTTGAAAACTATTCAGATCAGTGATGATCTCCTAAAGGACAAAGAGCAGTTGGAGGACTATCTTGTTCTTACCATAAACAAGGCTATAGAAAAAGCTACTGAGATCAATGAAACAGAGCTGGCAGCGGTAGCTAAGGAAGGTATGCCTGATATTCCGGGTATGGATTCCTTCCTTAAATAACATACTATTTATTTAGGAGCACAAACAATTAGTCAAATTGGCTTTTGCAAAAGTTAATACCCTATGATTTTTCAGCAATTTTTAATACTTTTAGGTAAATACTCCCTGAATGATTAAGATAAACAAGCAAGACAATAACACCTATAATTTCTCATTGAATACCCCCCACGGCAATGCCTTACTCAATAGTATAGGGTTTTCCAGTGAAGAAGAGATAAAAAATGTTGTAGACAGCCTAAGGTTTCCTGATAAACCTCAATATGCGTTTGAACGGAGAACAGATCATAACGGGAATTTTCTTTTTGATCTCAAGGATAAAAAGGGAAAACTCATAGGAAAGAGCCAACTTTACAGTTCTGAGGCAGGTATGGAAAATGGTATTAAGAATTTAAAAAATAGACTAGCCCACCTGAAAAAACTTGACTAGCTACAAAGTTCTTAGGGTTTTTTGTAAAATTTCATGCATGTCATCTGTATAATCCATATGGGTTACCATTCGTAATTTTCCTTGCCCCATACCAATAATATAGATTTCCTTGTCCTCTAGTTTTGCAATAAAATCTTCTGCGCTAAGATAGTTCTCATCTATTTCAAAAATTATAATATTGGTCTCCAGCGGTTCCACTTTTTTAATAAAGGGTAAACTTTCGAGCAGTAAGCCAATTTCACCAGCTTTCTTGTGATCTTCCGAAAGTCGTTCAATATGATTATCCAGTGCATATATACCTGCAGCAGCTAAATATCCGGACTGGCGCATACCGCCGCCTAATATTTTCCTGATTCGCAAAGCCCTTTCAATACTTTCTTCGGACCCAACCAATACTGAACCTACCGGACATCCCAATCCTTTGCTAAGACAAACACTAATAGTATCAAATAATTCTCCATACTGCTTTGCTGACTCCCCTTTTTCCACCAGGGCATTCCATATCCTTGCCCCGTCTAAATGGTAAGCCAAACCATGCTTTTCACAGACATTCTTAATTCGTTCTAGTTCCGAAAAATCCCAACATGCTCCTCCCCCTTTATTTGTCGTGTTTTCGACACAAACCAGTGAAGTTAAGGGGCTATGGTAAAAATCAGGTGGGTTTATCCCTTCCTCCACCTGATCTGAAGTCATCATACCTCTATGGCCGTCTATTAATTTACAGGAAACCCCGCTATTAAAACTAACTCCCCCACCCTCATAATTATATACATGGGCATATTTATCACAGATTAATTGATCTCCTGGTTTGGTGTGAAGCTTTATCGCAGTTTGGTTCGTCATTGTACCACTAGGGAAATACAGCGCGGCCTCCTTATTAAATAACGCAGCTACCTTTGCTTCAAGCTTGTTAACCGAAGGATCTGCCTTAAAAACATCATCGCCTACATCTGCAGACCTCATGGCCTCAAGCATTCCCGGGGACGGTTTAGTAACCGTATCACTTATTAAATTGATTTTCATAAAATTTTTAGTGTATCTGTCTAATTCATACAATCCATACCAATAGGGGAACCATCGGGGATTTTAGGTGATTTTATAACCTTAAATTCCTTAAATTCTTTATAAAAGTAATCAACCCTTCTGATCATCTCTCTGGCATCTAAATCATCAGTATTTTTTAAGTATAATTTAATTGACCTGAGCTGATTATTGGCAATTGCATTTACCTGAGGATGTACTTCTTTATGGGCAGCGAGATTCATGATATGGTAGAGCACACGATAGTTAACAGATTTTTGAACTTCATGCAAATATGGGTCTTTCAGGTCTTTTTCTATTGTATTTTCAACCAATTCATTTAACACATATTGCAGTCCAATCTGCCGCGTATCTAAACTTTTTTGTTGTATTAATCTGGAGGCCCTCTCAGGGTGTAGCAATAACCCCAAAGTCATGTCCGAAGCTGTTTCAGGAGCAGAGAGAACATCGAAGGAAATACCTGCCCTGCCTTTAAAAGATTCCCTGGTTCTGGGATATCCCAGGGCTCTGGGGGGAAATAATGATAATTTTGCCTCAGGGATAGCAATTACATTTGCATCTAATGTTTTTAACAATATCTGTAGTGCCTTAACCTGTTTGTCTCTTTCAAGGGTTTCAACAGTTTTCTGCCCATCGCCTTTTAAAGCATAGTTGTAGTCGAGACCGCCAATCATTTTCGAAACTGCTTCAGTCTGGTATCGGTGAAAGAAATACAGTGGAGCAAAAACATCTTCTAAAATAGTATTTGGTTCATTTTTCCGAATATTTTCAATGGAAAAATTCTCTATGGCAATTGCTCTGATCTTTAATACATTTTCCAGTTCCTCACTGGCACTTTTGCCGTTATCCCACAAATGTGCTAAGGCATGTGCCCCACCCAAAGGCCTTGCATCCTTATCGGACATAAAGCGCAATCCTTTGCCGGAGGCTTCTGACAATATCTTATTTAAAGCCTGCTTTTCGTCTGTTCCTTTTTCAAATTCCGCATAGGAATAGGCAACCGTGGTTTTATCCCATTCTCCAATTCCTGTGTCATAAGCTTCTGAAAAATCTATCTCGCCATTTACAATTTTTAACTGAGGATGCGGATAATCCATTACTGAAGCTCTTGAATTGGTACTTGCGGCAAAATTATGGGTAAACCCAAGTGTGTGTCCAATTTCATGTGCAGAGAGTTGCCGTATGCGGGCCAAAGCAAGTTCTAGCAGCTCATCATAATTATCATCATTATCTTTAAATGGACTGTTTGATAGCGCCTGAGCGATTAAAAAATCCTGGCGTATCCGCAGGCTACCCAAACTTACATGCCCTTTAATGATCTCTCCTGTTCTTGGATCAGTAATACTGCTGCCATAACTCCAACCTCTTGTGGAACGATGCACCCATTGAATTACGTTATACCTTACATCCAAAGGATCAGCATCACCATCGACCCCCTTCGAGCAAGGCAGAACGCACAGGTTCTGGGGTGCCATTGTCCAAATAATAAATTATGGGCTCTTCAGCCTCACTAATTTCTGCTTCAGGATCCTTTTTTGATAACCTATGCCGGGTTATAAAGCGTTTGAGAATGGGTTCCTGGATAGGGGTTGCATAATCATAATACGAAAATGGATAAGAGCCACTTCTTGGATCAAAAATTCTTTGTTTATAATCTGAGTCGGGTAATTCAATAAACGAATGATGCTGGGCAACTGTTATCAGATCCGGATTTGGGCTTACAGACCTGATATATTCGCCCTTGGATTCTCCCTTAAAAGTCAATGTAACATCAAACTCTATATTTTTTGGAAACGCTTTTGTCCTTTCAAGTGCCATGGCGCTTTTAGTCTTATCAAGTTTGTAAGTTCCCTGCTGTTTTTGCTTCAGGCGTTTTGTAACCCCATGAACATCCTGAACTAAAAAATCACTGATATCAATAATATATTTACCTGTTGATTCTTCCACTATTTTAAAACCAAAAAGTACAGATTTGGCAAAAGCTTGCTCTACAGATTTTTTTTCTAAATCATTGTCTGTAAGTGCCCTGTATTTTAAATTGGGTTGAATAAGAAGTAGTTTATTCCCCGCTTTTTTAAAATATACAACCTGCTCATTTCCAAGTTGTCCTCTATCTAAACCTATATCATTACTTCCAATTCCGCTACTTAGGGAATACACGTACAGAAAAGGCTTTTGAAGTTCATCAATTTCAAGATAAATCTTATCACTGGTAGTGTCATAATAGAAGTCATAAAAACCTTCATATTTTTGAAACGCTTTGCTCTTTTCAGTGAATTGAGCAATGGAAAATTGACAAAAAATAAGTACTAGTATAAAGGATAATATGTTTCTCATTGTTGCGAATTAAGCGCTAAATTTAGATAAATTCCGCTAATATCTGTATTAATCTTGGTACTTAGTGAAAATAAATAAATCCGCATTAATCCGCTGGATATTTTAATGTATAGCTAAAAAACAAGCAGGATTATTTTGAAATATCTATTCATAAGCTGATTAAAATCCACTATATTGAAACAAAGTAATTTGTATGACAAAAATCAAGAATCAGATCTTTTCATCTTACCTAAGAAATCCATCATTATATGATGAAATTTATGATAATGATGGAAATGTAAAAGAGGTGTACAAAAAGCTTTTTGATTTATATGGGGAGCATTCTATAGAAGATTACGCCAGTCTTAATGTCAAGGCCAGGTCTTCTTTCTTTAACCAGGGAATAACATTTCAGGTTTATGGCAAGAAAAAGTCTCAGGAAAAAATATTCCCATTTGATTTATTTCCCAGAATAATTGATCCGAAAGAATGGGACTTTATAGAGCGTGGTGCAATTCAGCGCAGTAAAGCACTTAATCTTTTTCTTTGGGACATTTATCATGAAAAAAAAATAATCAAGCAAGGCCTGGTACCAATGGAACTTATAAGTTCCTCAGGGAATTACTTACACCAAATGATGGGGGTAGATCCTCCGGGAGATATATATAATCATATCTCCGGCATCGATATTATTAAACACAATGATGGTAATTATTATGTGTTAGAAGATAATATTCGCTGTCCCTCAGGGGTAAGTTACGTCATTTGTAACCGAACAGCTCTTAAAAGGGCCCTATTTGGGGTTTTTAACCATTATCAGACCCATACGGTCACCGATTATGCCGAAAACTTGTTGGAACTACTTGAAACAACTAAACCACATGGAGTTGATTTACCGGTTTGTGTTGTTATAACTCCCGGAATGTATAATTCGGCATACTATGAGCATTCATATCTGGCAAAAACAATGGGTGTTGAGTTAGTTGAGGGGCGTGACCTTTTTGTAGAGAATGATTTTGTTTATATGAAAACTATCAGAGGTCCGCAAAAGGTGGATATTATTTACCGCCGTATTGATGATTTATTTATTGATCCCTTAGAATTTAGACCCGATTCTTCATTAGGTGTTCCCGGCTTATTCGCTGCATACAAAAAAGGTAATGTAACAATAGCCAATGCTCCCGGGACGGGAGTCGCAGATGACAAGGCAGTTTATACGTATATGCCCGAAATTATAAGGTACTATTTGGATGAAGAGCCTATCCTGAACAATGTTCAGACCTATCACTGCAACCGGCCGGATGAATTAAAATACGTTTTGGACAACATTCATCAACTGGTTATCAAACCCGTAGATGAGGCTGGTGGATACGGAATCTCAATAGGCAATAGATTGACCAAAGAAGAAATTGAAGAAGTGAAAAAACAGGTTAAGTCAGATCCGAGAAGATATGTAGCGCAGCCCATTATGTCTCTCTCTGTGCACCCTACCTATATTGCAAAAAAAGAATCTTTTGAACAACGACACGTAGATCTTAGAGTATTTACAGTACTGGGTAAAGATAAAGAGTTTGTACTAAAAGGAGGACTCACCAGGGTAGCGTTAAAAAAAGGAAATCTAATAGTTAATTCATCGCAGGGAGGTGGTTCTAAGGACACCTGGGTGCTAAAAAAATAAATAAATTATGCTTGCAAGAGTAGCGGATAATCTTTTCTGGATGGGTAGATACATTGAACGCTCTGAACATATTGCCAGATATTTAAGCGTTAATTATTTTTCCTCCCTTGATGCACCTAACGATTTGTCTCAATCCAGGCAATTTGTACTGCGATCAATGCTATTTATGGTTGGAGAGCCACAACTAGACCAAACTTTAGATATTAATGAAGAAGAAGTTCTTTTTAATATTGGCCTGAATCCCGAATCAGCATATTCAATTATTAACAACGTAAAAAATGCACGTGAAAATGCCAATAGTGCCCGGGATCTTATCTCTACCGGACTATATGAGTCCATAAATAAATTTTACCATTTTATATTAAACTATGATCCCGCTGTTCTAGTAAAAAATGGTCTTCATGACTTTACAACAAATGTTACCGAAATGACGGCAATTTTACGCGGTAAAATTCGCGGCACATTATTACACAATGAGGCTTACGCAATAATAATGATGGGAGTAAATATTGAAAGAGCTACCCAAATAATACGAATGATTAATGCCAAATATCGGGATGCTCTGGAAGCACAAGGCAGCTATGGAGATACGTTTAGCAATAGTTTTGAGTGGACTACCTTATTAAAGTGTGCCGAATCATATGATATGATGAGGCGTTTATATAAAAAACCTCCTAATAGTATCTCAACCTTGGAATTCTTAATTTTAAACCCAAACTGCCCAAGATCTATTATGAATAGCCTGAACCAGGTTTATAAGCATATAAGGGATTTGGACTCTAGCAAACATTACAATAAAAATGCTACTGCCTTCCTGGTTGGTAAAGTAAGATCGGAGTATGAATATAAACACATTGAAGAAATAGAAGGCAATATTCAGAGTTTTATAGAAGATATACTCAACAGTTTAGCACAAATCAGCACAAAAATGGAAAAGGAGTATTTTAACTACTAAAATCATTTTCTATCAACTACTTTAGTGCAACTTTATAATACTTATGTCATTAGAATATTCCATTGTCTATAGAGCTGAAAACCATTATGATACATGGATTACTGACGCACATTGGCAATTCCTGATCATTCCTGAAGAAAATGACACACAAACTCATATCAATTTAAATTTTAAAAACTCGGTTCATGCCATAAATGAACATTCTGTTAACGGTTATGGTTTTAAAACTATTCGTGTGCAACCAAGGGAAAAATTTAAGGATATTTCTTTTGAAGCCAAATTCAGTTTAGTAAAAAAGAAGGTTAATCCTTTTGATTTTGCGGATGAACTCAACAGGGAGCAAGCTTATAGAAGAATTCGCGAGTTGGAATTTAAAGTAGACTTTGAGCCATTTCTCAGGACAACTAATTTTACCAGCATACCGGTCAAATATGAAAAAATATTTATGTTTGATGAATTCAAATCTATATTTGAAAACCTTCAAGAACTCAATCAATGGGTTTTTAATCATGTTTATTACACAACAAATGTTACCGATGTAGATACTACTTTGCATGAAATTATCAGCAACAGACATGGGGTTTGTCAGGATTTTGCCCATTTGTTCTGTGCAATAGCGAAGCAAAATGGGATTCCGGCACGGTATGTTTCGGGTTATCTCCATCAGGGAAATGGTTATTTTGGAGATTCGCAAATGCATGCCTGGACCGAAGCTTATATCCCCGGCATAGGGTGGTTAGGGTTTGATCCGACAAATAATCTAATTGCGAGTGACAATCATATTAAAGTTTCGCATGGAAAAGATTACAAGGATTGTTCTCCCTTGAGAGGGGTAGTTTATGCAAGTGGAAAAAATAAAACCAAACATTCTGTACAGGTCGTGGCACAACAACAACAGTAAATGATTTAAAAATCAACCAAAAACCAAATAAAAGATCATTATTTTTGATCGAAAATTCAAATAAAATGGTAACAACAGATCAACATAAAGATCTTATAGAACGCCTTGGTGCGTTGAGGAGGTATCTTTGACATAGATGCCAAACTCATAGAAATAGAAAACGAAGAAGAAAAAACACTTGCACCGGATTTTTGGGACGACCCTCAAAGTGCTCAGGCACAGATGAAACTAGTACAATCCAAAAAAAAGTGGGTGACAGATTTCAATAAGGCAGAGGATTTAATCAATGACCTTGAAATCCTTTTAGAATTTGCAAAGGAAGGCGAAGTGTCTGATGAAGAGGTGACTATTCAATACCATACTTCCTTAGAAGCCATAGAAGACCTTGAATTCAGAAACATGCTTTCTGATGAAGGGGATAATATGACCGCAATTTTACAAATTACTGCGGGAGCCGGCGGTACGGAAAGCTGCGACTGGGCGGCTATGCTAATGCGCATGTACATGATGTGGAGTGATAAAAATGGGTATAAGGTAAAAGAACTGAATTATCAGCCTGGAGATGTTGCTGGTATTAAAACAGTTACCCTGGAAATTGATGGAGAATTCGCTTTTGGTTGGCTAAAAGGGGAAAATGGGGTACACCGGCTTGTTCGCATCTCTCCATTCGATAGCAATGCCAAAAGACATACCTCTTTTGCTTCTGTATATGTTTACCCCCTGGCAGACGATAGTATTGAAATAGAGATAAATCCGTCAGATGTGGAAATTACCACATCCCGGTCAAGCGGTGCGGGCGGACAAAACGTGAACAAGGTGGAAACCAAAGTCCAGTTAGTGCACAAGCCCACAGGAATTCAAATTTCATGTTCAGACTCCAGGTCACAGCATGATAACAGGGCCACTGCGTTAAAAATGCTTAAATCACAATTATACGAAATTGAACTCCGAAAGAAGCAGGAAGCCAGGAGTGAGATTGAATCTTCGAAGATGAAGATAGAATGGGGTTCGCAAATCAGGAACTATGTAATGCATCCTTACAAACTTGTCAAAGATGTTAGAACAGGAAGAGAAACCGGAAATGTGGATGCAGTAATGGATGGAAATATTGATGAGTTTTTGAAGGCCTATCTAATGACTATGGGGCAAAAGGAAGCATAGATAGTAAACTAACAAAATAATTAAGTAATAAAAGAACCTGTAATGATAGAAATTTATCACAATCCCAGATGCCGGAAATCCAGGGAAGGCCTGGCCATAGTAGAATCTTCGGGACAAGATTACAAAATCATTAAATATTTGGAAAACACTCCTTCAAAAAAGGAGCTAGCCATAGTTTTAAGTAGCTTATCTTTTAGTCCATTACAACTGGTGCGCAAAAATGAAGCTATCTGGAAAGAAAAATTCAAAAATAAAGCGCTTACAGATGATCAGATAATCGAGGCAATGATAAAATATCCCAAATTAATTGAACGCCCCATCGTAATAAAAGGAAATAAAGCCGTTATTGGCAGACCAGCTGAGAATATAATTGAACTCCTGGAGAACTAGAGATAAGATATTTAAAGAATGTTTAGACTTTGTTGTAATTTTAAATGAAAATTCATAGAGTTAAAAGGAGGTGATCTATTAACATATATTTAACCGCATAAATACAAACCTTCTTCTAATTTTACAAAGTCGTGAAAGAAATGAAAAGTATCATCAAATATATCATCCCGTTTTTTGTGTTATTGGCATTGGGCTTAGTTGAAGTAAATGCCCAATACGGCTATAACAATGGTTATAACAATCGGAATAACAGACGAGGTAGTGGCATTCCCCGAATTGAAGAACCTCAGCGTAAACCAGAGAATCTGACAGCCGATGAAATTATTGACAGAGAAATGCCTAAAATCATAGAAGCCTTAGAATTAAATTCCTTTGAACAGGCCGTGGTTTCCTCTATTCTCACCAAATATGTACAACAATCCATCGAACTTCAAATATTAAAGTTACCTGCAGATAAAAATAGGGAAGCGATGGACAAAATTCGGGAAAATCAAGCAGCGGAATTAAAAGCCGGTCTTCCTGAAGAAAAATTCAATCAACTGGCGGAACTTCAACGACAAGGTTACGCTAAAATGAAAAAGAAAAAGAAAAAAGAGAAGAAGAAGAAGAAGGAGAAGAAAGAGAAGGATGAAAGTCAATGACTTTAATGGTTATAAAGTGACTATTACATCCGCTTCGTTAGCATTTCTGAAAATAACTACCAAAACCCTTACTTCACCTTTTTTGTATCTGTTTAGCACCCGGGATTTTTTGATTTAAACCACACTGCCAGAAGTATTCCCATGATTTGGGGCCAAAAACTTTAGCCTTTCCGATAAGAACCTTACGTCATTATTGCCCAAGCCTGTCGTTCGGGGTAATCCTTATGTCGTTTAAAGGAGATT
This sequence comes from uncultured Eudoraea sp., assembly GCF_947258925.1. Classification (GTDB taxonomy): domain Bacteria; phylum Bacteroidota; class Bacteroidia; order Flavobacteriales; family Flavobacteriaceae; genus Eudoraea. The sequence continues at coordinate 76,704 of NZ_CAMYKG010000007.1, forward strand.
ATTTCTTAATACTTCCTATTAAGTACAACTTTGAAATAAAACATTCAAATCTTTTTAAATGGGTTTGTTGATTTTATCGGAATTTATAAATTATGAAAAGGAAAATTGAACAAAATAAACTTGCAAGGTGGATAGGCATACCTTTAGCCCTAATTTGTTTGTTGAGCCATTTATCTTTGCATGCCCAAAAACCAGATCTTATAGAAATAACAGGAAAGGTTATTGATGCTGAAACCGGTGAACCTCTGGAATATGCAACCTTAGTACTTCAGTCCGTAAGAAATCCGGAACGCGTTACCGGAGGACTTACAGACGCTGAAGGCCAGTTTAGGGTGGAAACGTTTCCCGGACAATACAATGTTAGAGTAGAGTTCATTTCATTTAAGACTTACGAACTAAAGAATCAGAATTATCGGGTATCAACGGATTTAGGGAAGATTGTATTGCAAATAGATGCGGAACAACTTGAAGAGGTAGAAGTAATTGGAGAACGGACTACAATAGAACTTCGGCTTGATAAGAAAATCTACAATGTGGGCCAGGATCTTACGGTGAGAGGAGGATCGGTGACAGATGTTTTAGATAATATTCCATCGGTGACCGTAGATGTGGAAGGAAATATAAGTCTTAGAGGGAATGAAAGTGTCCGAATCCTGATCAATGGAAAACCCTCAGCCCTTTCAGGTATAAATCCTGAAACCCTTCAGCAACTGCCGGCGGAAACCATTGAAAAAGTAGAAGTAATCACAAACCCTTCGGCTCGCTATGATGCAGAAGGAACCGGGGGTATTCTAAATATCGTTTTAAAACAAGGTAAAAACTCTGGTTTTAACGGCTCTGTAAACCTGTTTGCGGGTTACCCCGATAATTTTGGTGGTGCCCTCAGCCTGAACCTCCGAAGGAAAAGCTTTAACTTTTTTCTCAATACCACCTATAGATACAGAAATGCACCGGGGAATGCGCTGTTCGAGCAGGAAAACTTTAATCCCGATGGAACAACCGCCAGTTTTCAAAATGAAATCCGTGATTACCAACGGCAAAGTGATGGGTTTAATAACAATTTTGGTTTTGAATTATTTATCAATCCAACAACGAGTATCACTAATTCCTTTGTTTACCGGACTTCTGATGGAGAAGACTTAATAAATATTGATTTCTTTAATTCTGACGCTAATAATGATCCAACGGTACAGCGAAACCGTTTTACCACAGAAAGTGAGGATGAAAGTGACATACAATATTCGTTTAATTTTTCTAAAAAATTCAATGATAAGGGCCATGAGTTGGCTATAGACTATCAATATTCGACGGGTTCAGAAATTGAAAATGCCATAATTAATGAAATTGTTCTGGGTGAGAACGAGGAACTTCCAACAGAACAAACTATCAATGATGAATCACAAATTAACCAATTAGTTCAAATGGAATATGTCCTGCCATTCGGTAAGGACAAACAATCCCAATTTGAACTGGGCTACAGGGGGACATTTAATACTTTTGATACGGATTTTAAATTTGGAATATTGGAAGATGGAAATTTAATTAGTGATCCTAATTTTAGCAACCGTCTTATTTATACAGAAAATGTTAATGCCGCATATATCCAATTAGGCAGGAAATTTAATAAGTTCAATATCCTCGGAGGACTAAGGATGGAAGCATCCGATATAGGAATTGAATTGGTTACTACCAACGAAATCAATAACAAGACGTATGTAGATTGGTTCCCTTCTATATTTTTAGGTTATGATTTTTCGGAATTGGATAAGATAAATATTAGTTTCAGCAGGAGACTTCGAAGACCCCGTTCCAGATTTATTAATCCCTTCCCTTCGAGATCCAGTAATACAAATTTATTTCAGGGAAATCCTGATCTCAATCCTACATATTCCAATGTATTTGATTTGGAATATCTGAAACGCTGGGAGAAATTCACCCTTACCGCTTCTGCATATTACAATTATTCTACCGGGGTTTTTCAATTTATTACCCTGGAAACCGGAGATTTTGTGGAAATTGAAAACCCTGATGATCCCGATAACCCGGTTTTGGTACCAATACAAGTCAGAACCCCCATTAACCTGGCAACTGACACCCGCTATGGAATGGAATTTACCAGTATTTATGTTCCCAAAAGAAATTGGCGTTTTACTTTAAATTTTAACATTTTTGAGCAAAAACTGAGGGGAGACTACACCTATACAAATTCTCAGGATGAGGAAATAGTACAAAATTTTGATGCTGATAACCTGGCATGGTTTACCAGGTTTAGTGCAAAAATTCCACTTCCCGGAAAAATAGATTTTCAGGCTAATTTGTTTTACAGAGGTCCTACTGAGAATGCTCAAAGCCGGCGTAAAGGAATATTAAGTACCAATTTGGCTTTCAGTAAGGATGTTATTAAAGATAAGGCCACAGTATCGCTAAACGTAAGTGATCTTTTTAATAGCAGGAAAAGAAGAAGTGAAACCCGGACAGATAATGTTTTCACTTATAGTGAATTTCAATGGAGAGAAAGACAAATCACCTTGTCTTTTTTATATCGCTTTAATCAAAAGAAAAACCAGAGAAATAATAGAAGAGGGAATGGCAACGGTGATGATTTTGAATTTGAAGGATCCTAAACAAATTGCCTGAAATAAAAAAGAAGCCCGGGGCTTCTTTGCTTATTCTTCAAGCTTTGCTCTTTTGGCCTCACGCTTTTCTTTCCAAATTTCTAAAAGATTCCCTCCCAGCCAATAGGGAACAACAAATAACAACAAAAACATCATTAGCCAAAAACCTATGGTAACAATGGTTAAAAAAGCTAAAAATCCCAAATATTGATCAAATTCGAACATACTCTTATTCTTTGGAAAACAAAGATAGTTTGAAAATAACAATTTCAACAAATCAAAGGCAAAAAAATATTTAATAGTATAGAAAATGAGGTTTATAACGATCTAAATAAGGCTTCGTATCTTATCTTTGTAGATACTAAAAAACACTATTATGAGCTTCCGAATTGAAAAAGACACCATGGGAGAGGTAAAGGTCCCCTCCGATAAATATTGGGGTGCACAAACCGAAAGATCCAGGAATAATTTTAAAATTGGCCCTCCGGCTTCCATGCCTTTGGATGTGATCATAGGATTCGCATATTTGAAAAAGGCGGCCGCCTATGCCAATTGTGAATTGGGAGTATTGTCCACGGAAAAAAGGGATCTGATTGCCCGGGTTTGTGATGAAATACTCGCCGGAGAACATGATGACCAATTTCCTCTGGTTATCTGGCAAACTGGTTCCGGTACCCAGAGCAATATGAATGTCAATGAAGTTATCGCTAATAGAGCACATGAATTGGCAGGAAAAGTAATTGGCGAAGGAGAGAAAACAATACAACCAAATGATGACGTAAATAAATCGCAATCCTCCAATGATACGTTTCCAACAGGAATGCATATTGCCATTTATAAGAAGATACTTGAGGTTACTATTCCCGGTTTAAATCAATTGCGAGACACACTCAATGAAAAAGCGACCGCATTTAATGATGTAGTTAAAATTGGACGAACACATTTAATGGATGCAACGCCTTTAACACTGGGACAGGAGTTTTCTGGTTATGTTTCTCAAATAGACCATGGGATAAAGGCTCTTAAGAATACTTTGAGTCATTTATCTGAGCTGGCATTAGGTGGTACTGCGGTGGGCACAGGTTTAAATACCCCTAAAGGCTATGATGTTTTAGTAGCAAAATATATCTCGGAATTTACCGGCTTCGATTTTATAACGGCCCCTAACAAGTTTGAAGCCCTTGCCTCCCATGATGCATTGGTTGAAAGTCACGGTGCTTTAAAACAACTGGCTGTTTCACTAAATAAAATTGCAAATGATATTAGAATGATGGCTTCCGGACCTAGATCAGGTATAGGGGAAATCATAATTCCTTCTAATGAACCCGGAAGCTCCATAATGCCAGGTAAGGTCAACCCAACCCAATGCGAAGCCCTTACCATGGTTTGCGCACAAGTAATGGGTAATGATGTGGCAGTAACTATAGGAGGTACACAGGGGCATTATGAGTTAAATGTATTTAAGCCTGTAATGGCCGCCAACGTATTACAATCTGCCCAACTTTTGGGTGATGCAGCAGTTAGTTTTGACGTTAATTGCGCTGTGGGCATTGAACCAAATCATGAGGTGATAAAGGAATTATTGAATAATTCACTGATGCTGGTAACCGCCCTAAATACAAAAATTGGGTACTACAAAGCTGCAGAAATAGCGAATACAGCGCATAAGAACGGAACCACTTTAAAAGAAGAAGCCGTTAATCTGGGCTATGTTTCGGCCGAAGAATATGATGAATGGGTTAAGCCGGAAGAGATGGTAGGAGGTTTAAAATAATTTAAGCTCCCTGCAGCTAAATTATATGGGTTTATTTTTAATCCAATAAAAAAGGGTCAATCCGAAGATTGACCCTTTTTTGGTAATGGATAGTGTTTATTACTTTAAAGTGAACTTAGAAGTTCCTAATAATTTAAGTTTGTCATCGTAAACGTTTACCATGTAATTTCCTTTTTGGAAGTCACCGGAAGGCTTGTTTATGAAATCACATACATCCAAATCATTATTTTCATAATAGAAGTCAGTTTCTTTGCTATAAGATACAGAGGCGCCATCTTCGCTAGATTTTGTGTTTCCTCCTCCTAAAACATTACCCTGAGGATCTAAAACCTCAACAAGAAATTGTCTATCTCCTGCTTCAGCAATCACGTTATCGGCAACGGTAAAACAAATTTTAAATTTGTCTGTGCTTTTAGCCCTTGATGTAGATACCAGTTTACCATTGTTTCGCTCTTTTACTGCATCAACAGTAAATGAAGATAAATTTAAGGCAGAACCTCTTTCAACGGCATCGGCAAGCTGCGTATTTTGCACTACCAATGAATCGTTGAAAACAGTTTGTTTTTCTAACTCAACAAAAGTACTATCCCTTTCCATGGCAATTAATGTATTTGACTTGGTCAAAGAATCTACCTGACGCAACAATTGCTCTCTTTCCTGCTTAAGAACATTTACCTGCCTTCTGTATCTGGATAAAGAAGCAATATCAGCCTTCATAGTCTTAACAGAATCAATGTACTTGGCAATTCTATCCCTTGCACTTACTAATTCTTCATTCGTAGCATTACTTTCCAGGATCGCTTTGTCGTATTCAGACTTTAAGCTATTCAAATCTTCAACTACAAGATCTTTTTCCTGAGTAAGTGCTGTAGTGGTCTTTTTCTTATCCTGGTAAAGACTAACAGTGTAAATAATAGTCCCTAAAAGAACTACAGCCAGTAGACCAGCTATTACTTTTAATCCGTTGTTACTTTTTGTTTCAGTCATGATGTAAATATTAATTAAGCTTTTTTACTTTTAACAGTATTTGTTTGTATCAGTCTATATACGGTATAGATCTGCTTTTAGATTTTTATTTAGAAAAAATAATTCAATTACTTTGGGTTATTTGGGCATAAGCTTAACTTTAATAATGATAAAACAGAACCCTGTTCATGTCCCTGAAAATTATTCCTTTTAAACCTGAGTTATCAATATACTTCAGAGATCTGAATCTATCCTGGCTGGAAAAGTACTTTTATGTTGAACCCAAAGATGCTGAACTACTTGAAAATTGCAAAAGCAGCATAATCGACAAAGGGGGTTATATTTTCTTTGCGGAGATGGACTTAAAAATTGTAGGATGCTATTCGATGATAAAGCTGCAGGATTCCGTATACGAACTTGGTAAAATGGCTGTTGATGAGACTTGCCAGGGAAAAAAAATTGGACAAAAGCTTTTGGCACATGGAATTGCTTTTGCTAAAAGCCAAAATTGGAAACACTTACTTTTATATTCAAATACTATCCTGAAGCCTGCTATTTATATCTATAAAAAATTTGGGTTTAGAGAAGTGGTTATGGAAAAAGATACACCCTATGCAAGAAGCAATATAAAAATGCAACTTGATTTATTTTAGTAAATTATTGAATATCTTTATTCCACATAGAATAACCTTAACTGTCATGTCATGAAGAATTTAAGAATTCCAATCATAACAATTTGTATTTTGTTTCTAATAGGATGTAAAGAAAAGTCAAAATCAGCATCTAATCTGAATCCAAAAGCGCAACATAGTGACCCAGTAGCGCTGACTGTACCTCAATCCGAAATTGAAATAATTCCTGTTGCTCACGCAACAGCAATTCTGGAGTGGAATGACATTACCGTCTACATTGACCCCGTTGGGGGTGCCGGCGCATTTAAAAACCAAAAGCAACCAGATTTAATTCTGATCACAGATCTGCATGGCGATCATTTAAGTGTGGAAACCCTTGAGGGCTTAAATACCTCCAATGCCAAGATTATGGTTCCTAAAGCTGTTGCAGACGAAATCCCTTCCAAGTTTACACCTCAAATAGATGTTTTAAATAATGGGGATTCAAAAGAACGATTCGGCATTACCGTTGAAGCCATCCCTATGTACAATTTAAGGGAAGAAGCTAAATCATTTCATGTAAAAGGGAGGGGGAATGGTTATGTCTTAAATATGGGAAGTCAACGCATATATTTTTCGGGTGACACGGAAGATATCCCTGAAATGCGGGCATTAAAAAATATTGACAAGGCCTTTGTATGTATGAATCTTCCTTATACAATGACTGAAGAAAGCGCTGCAAATGCAGTAATTGAATTTAAACCAAAAGAAGTTTACCCTTATCATTACCGCGGGAGGCCGGATGTTAGCGATGTCCATAAATTTAAAGACTTGGTAAACAAGGGAAATCCGGAAATTAAGGTGATACAGCTAGACTGGTATCCCAATGATGATTTTTAATAGAATTCCGAAAATCTAACGGATTAACTTTTTATATTTTATTCTTTTAGGCATAATATCCGCACCTAATCGTTTCTTTTTGTTTTCTTCATATTCTGTGAAGGAACCATCAAAAAAATACACCTGGGAATCACCTTCAAAGGCCAGAATATGAGTGCAAATTCTATCGAGAAACCAGCGGTCATGCGAAATTACAACGGCGCATCCTGCAAAATTTTCCAATCCCTCCTCCAATGCCCGTAGTGTATTAACATCCAAGTCATTAGTTGGCTCATCCAGCAACAAAACGTTTCCTTCCTCCTTTAAGGTCATGGCCAGATGCAACCTGTTCCGTTCTCCTCCGGAAAGCATGTTTACCTTTTTATTTTGTTCACTCCCCGAAAAATTAAATCGACTTAAATATGCCCTGGAATTGACCTGCCTTCCCCCCATCATTACCAATTCCTGGCTATCGCTAAAGTTTTCCCAGATAGATTTATCTTTTTGAATATTGGAATGACTTTGATCTACATAGGCTATTTTGGCCGTGTCGCCAACAATAAATTCACCTTTGTCCGGTTCAATCTCACCCATAATCATTTTAAAAATAGTTGTCTTACCAGCCCCATTCGGTCCTATTACCCCAACTATGCCTGCTTGTGGCAATTTAAAATTTAAATTTTCATATAATAATTTGTCTCCAAAGGCCTTGCTAACATCCTTGGCTTCAATGACATTTGTCCCAAGTCGGGGACCATTTGGGATATAGATTTCCAACTTTTCATCAAGCTGTTTTTGATCCTGACTTAACAATTTGTCATAATTCTTAAGTCTGGCTTTTTGCTTGGCCTGGCGCCCTTTTGCACCCTGTCGTACCCAGTCTAGCTCCCTTTCCAGTGTTTTTTGTCTTTTAGAGGCCTGTTTGCTCTCAAGTGCCAGTCTTTTCGCTTTCTGATCCAGCCAACTGCTGTAATTCCCTTTCCATGGAATCCCCTCTCCCCTATCCAGCTCAAGTATCCACCCTGCCACGTTATCCAGAAAATAACGGTCGTGAGTAACCGCTATAACCGTTCCTTTATATTGGGCAAGATGGTGTTCCAACCAATGAACAGATTCAGCATCTAAATGGTTTGTAGGCTCATCCAGCAACAAAATATCGGGTTCCTGCAAAAGTAATCTGCACAAAGCCACCCTTCTGCGTTCTCCTCCTGAGAGCACAGCTATTTTCTTGTCGGCTTCGGGAGTTCGCAAAGCATCCATAGCTATTTCGAGTTTGGTATCTAACTCCCAGGCATTCGAAGCATCTATTTTATCCTGCAGAACAGCTTGTTTGTCCATTAATTTCTGCATTTTATCTGCATCCTCATAGACTTCAGGCAGCCCAAACATATCATTAATTTTGTTGTATTCATCAAGGATAGCCACCGTTTCCGAAACGCCCTCCTTAACTATTTCCAGTACGGTTTTATTTTCATCAAGTATGGGTTCCTGCTCAAGGTAACCCACTTTATAACCAGGTGAAAACACCACATCACCCTGATAATTTTTGTCTGCCCCTGCAATTATTCTCAACAGTGTGGACTTACCTGAACCATTAAGTCCAAGTATGCCTATTTTGGCTCCATAAAAAAAGCTCAAATAAATATTTTTAAGGACAGGAGTATTTGCGTTTTTGTAGGTTTTGGTAACCCCGGACATAGAGAAAATTACCTTCTTATCGTCAGACATAAACTTAATATGTTTTTTGAATACTAATAATAAACCAACAAGTCATTAAACCCGTTGATAACTAAAGAACTTTAGAGATAACTAAGAGGGGTTCAAACCCTCCCTTTTAATGCGTTAAAAACCCAGGCAATAGCAAAGAAACCAATACCTACAGAAGCAAATCCCCACCCGGCTACATCGTCGTAGCGAAATGCGCCCAGGGCAATTAGCCCGAAGCCTACAAAAATCATTATAAAAGTAGCCCATGCAAGGACTGTATTCTTGTTCATTCCCATGATAGTTTGTTTAGTTTGGTCTTCAAATATCGGAAATTTTAGAAGATTATTTCAAAGTAATTACTAAAGATTATTGTTCAAAAGGAAAGACAACCTCTGTTTGTTTTCTAATCTCGTCCATGATGCGAATTAAATCAGTCGTATGCTTTAAAGACCATAAGCTACTTTCCTTCTGACCCTTATTTAAACATTTATGAACTTCTTCTATTTCATATTCATAACCCTTTCCTCTGGTGGATAATTCTATATTTTCGATTTCATTATTCTTTTCAATGGAATACCCTTGTGCTTCATGCCATCTGGGAGGTAAATAAATGTTGCCCATTGTTCCGGAAATCTCTGCTTTCATTTCTGAATTCGAGTTGAGTCCGCTATACAAAATTGCCTGAGCATTTGAATATTCGAAAATTAAAGAGGTTTGAATATCAACTCCTGTTCTATGCTTTTTGGAAGAAGCCAGAATCTTTTCGGGATAACCTAATACGAGATATGCCAGGAAAATTGGATAAATCCCTATATCCAGAAGTGAACCTCCGGCAAGTAAAGGATTAAGAAGCCGACCTTCCGGATTTCTATCCAGTGCATAAAAAGCAAAATCTGCATTTAGATAGGATATCTCTCCTATTAAGCCATCATCAATCAATTCTTTTACTTTCCGGATGGCAGGATTAAACCTGCTCCATAAGGCCTCCATCAAAAAAACATCATTTTCCCGAGCTGCTGCGATCATCCCTTCTACTTCAGCACTATTGACCCCCATTGGTTTTTCACAAAGTACATTGCACCCGGAATTCATGGCCCTTATGCTCAATTCAGCATGGGAAGTATGGGGCGTGGCTATGTAAACTACATCTACATCGTCACTATTAAATAACTCATCATAGCTGCCAAAGGCCAATTTGGCATTATTCAATTCACGAAAACGTTCCGCTTTTCTAATATCTCTTGAGGCAACCGCTACCAGTTCACCATCAGGAACCAGATTTAAATCATGGACAAATTTTTGGGCAATATTACCCAGTCCGACTATTCCCCACCGAATTTTTTCTTTCATAATGTCCTGTTGAATTTCGCTAAAGTTAATCAATATTACTCCTTATCTTTAACCCAATCAAAGAAACGCTATTTAAACTATGGATATCAACTTCAATAAGAACGAAGATCGAAATAAATTACTGGCATCAGAGCTAAAGAAAAGGCTAACCAAGGTAAAATTGGGCGGAGGTAAAGTTCGACTGGATAAGCAACATGCCTTAGGTAAAATGTCTGCAAGAGAGCGAATAGATTATTTGTTGGATAACAGTAGTAAGTCCATAGAAATTGGTGCTTTTGCAGGAGATGATATGTACAAAGAACATGGCGGATGCCCTTCTGGCGGAGTTGTAGTGAAAATAGGTTTCATAAAAGGCAGGCAATGTATTGTTGTCGCAAATGATGCGACAGTAAAAGCGGGAGCCTGGTTCCCGATTACGGCTAAGAAAAACCTAAGAGCTCAGGAAATTTCTATAGAGAACAAGCTGCCTATAATTTATTTGGTAGATAGTGCAGGCGTTTATCTACCTATGCAAGATAAAATTTTCCCGGATAAAGAACATTTTGGCCGGATTTTCAGGAATAATGCCATAATGAGCAGCATGGGTATTGTGCAAATTTCAGCTATTATGGGAAGTTGTGTTGCAGGTGGTGCATATTTACCTATTATGAGTGATGAAGCCTTAATAGTCAATAAGACGGGCAGTATCTTCTTGGCCGGCAGTTATTTAGTAAAGGCGGCCATCGGAGAAGACATTGACAATGAAACACTTGGAGGGGCTGAGACCCATAGTGAAATTAGCGGAGTTACAGATTATAAGGCCAAAGATGATAAAGATGCACTGGATACCATTAAAAACTTGATTGATAAGATAGGTGATCCAAAAATTGCAGGTTTTAATAGGAAAAAACCTATTAAGCCCAAAAGCAAGGAAGAAGATATCTATGGTATATTACCCGGGTCCAGGACAGAGCAATACGATATGCTGGAAATTATCCATCGCCTTGTGGATAATTCTGAATTTCAACAGTATAAAGAGGGTTTTGGTAAAACAATTCTAACTGGTTACGCTCGCATTGACGGTTGGTCTGTGGGCATTGTTGCCAACCAGCGAAAAGTGGTAAAGACGAAGAAAGGAGAAATGCGATTCGGCGGTGTTATTTATTCAGATTCAGCCGATAAGGCTACAAGATTTATTGCTAATTGCAATCAAAAGAAAGTACCTCTTGTTTTCCTGCAGGATGTAACGGGGTTTATGGTAGGCAGTAAAAGTGAACACGGTGGCATTATTAAAGACGGAGCCAAAATGGTAAATGCGGTTAGCAACTCTGTTGTTCCTAAATTTACAGTAATAATAGGGAATAGCTATGGAGCCGGAAATTATGCCATGTGTGGAAAAGCATACGATCCAAGACTCATTGTGGCATGGCCCAGTGCCGAACTTGCTGTAATGAGTGGTAATTCTGCAGCTAAAGTTTTACTTCAAATTGAAAAGGCCTCTTTAAAAAAGAAAGGTGAGGAAATATCTTCAGAGAAAGAAGCCGAACTCTTTAGTAAGATAAAGAAGCGTTATGATAATCAGATCTCACCTTATTATGCTGCCGCTCACTTATGGACTGATGCAATCATAGACCCGTTAGAAACGCGTAATTGGATTTCCATGGGAATTGAAGCAGCAAACCATGCCCCTATTGAAAAGGCATTTAATATGGGGGTATTGCAGGTTTAGTTACCTAAATGTTCAGTGGCCCTTGGTATAAGTAATAGTTCTGTCTGACGGCCATTTACATATCTGAACCCTTCAGGGCCATAGAAGCCTGCTTCCTCAAGCATTATTCGAATATCCCTGTTCCATTCAGGAATAGTAATTGTGGTATTCAATTCAATGGCGTAGACCGTATTCGGGTTGAGAGGATAATTCTCACCATCATCTTTCATAACACCATTCTGTGAATCCCACATCCCAATAGTTGTTCCGGCAGAATGACCATAAGATCCCAATGGATGTGTATAAATAGCCGGTCTAAGTCCGGCTTCCCTGGCCTGGGTTAGTGCAATTTTCAATATTTCATTCCCTGTGCGGCCGGCAATCATATTTTTAGTAAGATAATCCTGCACCCTGTTGCCATCTTTTAAACCTTCCCTCAAAAACAAAGGTGCTTCCTGCTCCTCTGGTTTCAACACGTAGGCAAGTTCCTGACAATCGGTGTTTAATCTTAAATAGGTGATTCCAAAATCACAGTGCAATAAATCTCCCGGTAAAATCACCATTTGGTCCGGTCTTCCGGAAAAAGAATAAAGATGCCCTACCAATTCTTCATTTTTACGCTGTACATCCACGGTTGGATGAAACCAGGTCTCCAGACCCATATCAGTTACTTTTTGTCTCATCCACCACTCCACTTCGGATGTTGTCGTTATACCGGGGGTTATCACTTCTTCGGAAAATGCCTCTTCAATAATATCATGTGTTATGGATACCAATTGATCGTATATGATCATCTCCCGTTTAGTTCTTGTCTCTATCCATCTAACGGCTAGTTGTTCTGCTGAAACAATTCTTTTGGCATATTTCTTTGGAAGATTTTGTAAAAATTCATCATAATCAGTCTTGTCAAGGCCATCGGCAATATTATGATCCTTAGAAAAATTTAATCCAATCTTTTTTGGATTGCGCTCCTCAATCAATTGCACCAGTCGTTTCCATTGATCAGGTTCTTTTTCCTTGTCCCAGGAGGATGAGATATTTTTACCTACATCATAACGGGCCACTGCCAGTTTTTCAATTGTATTTTTACTTTTATCCCTGTAAAACAGAAGAATGGTCCTCCTTCTTGCATTCAACCATGTTGAGGGTAACATAGTCCTTAATACAGGATCTTCATTATATTCCCGGGAAATAAGGATCCACATATCTATATTAGATTTGTCCATTAGCTCCGGTAACAGGACATCAAACCGCTCTTTTAAAATTTCGTCAACTACCCGGGCCCGTTGTTCTTCAGGAAGGATTTGCTGGCAAAACAAATGAGAACTTACGGAAAACAACAGGATTGCTATAATTTTTTTCATATACAATAAAGCTTCTTAAATGAGCACCTAAGATAGGTCAAGATTACTTGTTTTTTATTAATGACAAAGTTTTATCCCTGATTATTTTACCATTAACCGTGTATTTAAATTGGGGTACGTACAGGGTCTCTTTTGGTTTCTCAAATTTATCCAAATCCAAATCGCCAATCATTTCCTGAAGATTATCAATTGTTTTACCTTCAACAATTAAAATTAATTTCTGCCCCAAGTGCTCATCCGGGATGGCGCTGATGAAAAAATTTGATTTGATGACCGCGGCTAACTTGTCCTCAATTTTTTCAGGTATCAGCTTTACCCCTCCGGAATTAATTACGTTATCAAATCTACCCAGCCATCGAAATTCTTTATCTGAGATTATTTCTACAATATCGTTAGTGATTACAGGGTTATCACTAATATTTGGGGCATTTATAACCAGACATTTTCTGTCATCCTGAGATATGGATATATCCTCTAATATTTCAAAAACATCATGATCTGCACCGGTTTCGAATTGACTCAATGGCCTGACTGCAACATGTGTAATGGTTTCAGTCATCCCATAAGTTTCAAAAATCCTGGTAGTACTCTCCTTAATTAATCTCTTCAATTTTGAAGAAACCGGAGCTCCTCCAACTATAAGTGTGTGTATCCTATCTAGATTATTTAAAGAGGATGCCAATTGAAGAGGTACCATTGCACAAAATTTATAAGACTTGGTTATCCTATCTAAAGGTCTTGAAGTTGGAGCAACAAAATCGAGCTCTAATCCCAGGACCATCGCCCTAACGAGCATCATCTGTCCGGCAATATACCCAGTAGACAAACATAATAAAACCCTGTCACCCGCTTCCAGCCCGAAATAATCTCCAGTGACCTTGGCAGAGTTTACCATATGTATTTTTTTTAGACCTACCCTCTTTGGAACGCCTGTGGAGCCTGAAGTACGTATTGTAAGTTCGGAATCATCCGATAGCCAATCTAGTATAAAGTCACCTATTTCCTTTTCAAAATCTTCTCCTTCTTTAATTAAACTATATGATACTTCTTTTAACTCTTCATTAGAGAAAGTATGACCATTAAGTTTAAATTGAGGATGTAGTTTAAATGCCATTTATTTAATTTCAGTTGTTTCATTATGACTGACAGGAGGTATCAAATTCCCAGTCAGACGATCTTTCCAATTGGTCCATCCATACTTTTTGGATAAAATAAGCAACACAATGGGATAGATAATAAAAACCGGTGCAAAAACTTCCCAACCTATTTCCGGTTCGGAGATGTCCTTATATATGGAATTTGTCTGGAAAGCTGTCCATTCTGCGTGGACAATTAGTGCTGCCGTAAAATTATTTGCTGCATGAAAACCCAGGGCTAACTCTAAACCCTCATCCATTAAAGTAAGAATACCCAAAAACAGACCAGTCCCAATATAAAAAACCATTACCCCATATCCTATTTTAGCTACTTCAGGATTAAAAATATGCATCAACCCAAAAATTAAAGAAGTCCCTATAAGCGGCACCCATCTGTTTTTTGCCGCAATGCCTAAGCCCTGCATTAAATAACCCCGCAAAAAGTATTCTTCAAAGCTGGTTTGAATAGGGATAAAAATAATAGCGATAAGCAACAAAACAAGAAATAGATCGGGTTGAAAGTTATAAACGTAATCCTCCGGTGATAAATAGATATCCAAACCTATAAACGCCACAGAAATTACTGCCCAAAGGAAGAAGGTGAAAAACACCCGTTTCCAGTCAATACGCTTCCTGGAAGTAGTCAAGGAAACAAAACTTTGTTTATGTAAAAGTTTTACTGTGAGATATAAGACTATAAATCCAATAGCAAATGTCAGAAGGACTAGAAAGAAAAATAAATTAGATCCTAAGAAATTAGATATCCCTGATAGATCTAAATCTGTTGGAATATCTCCAGATTGCAATGCCTTTGCCAAAAAAACTATTGTCAAAGGTGCTGCCCCAATAACTTGCCAGCCTACTATAATTATGAGCACACCTATGGCATATCTCCATAATTCATGCAATCCTTTGTATCCTTGTTCTATATACATAATTTGTCAATTAGATTTTCTTCCCAATCGGAATTTTTATTGTAATGCAACTGCCCTTTGCATATTTCAAGAGGGCTCGGAAAATTATTAGTGAATAAACTCCCGGTTCCCAGGCCCTGGGCCATTTTATTATTAAGCGTATATGTCCATTGGGCAATGGCGTTAAGGCCAATATTACTTTCCAGGGCACTTGTAATCCACCAGCCAATATCCAGTTTTGAAGCTACCTCAATCCATTCCTTACAGGCGCTGAACCCACCCAAAAGGCTTGGTTTTAGAATTATATAATATGGCCTAATGGTTTGTAGTAAGCTTTCTTTTTCTGTTACACTATTATGGCCAATTAATTCTTCATCAAGGGCAATAGGAAGTGGCGTATTTTCACATAGTTGCTTCATTTTCAATGGAAATCCCTGTTTAATAGGCTGTTCAATAGAGTGTATATCATATTCTGCCAGTCGCTGCAGCTTATCTATTGCTTCTTCCGGACTAAAAGCTCCATTAGCATCAACTCTGAGCTGTATTTCTTCTTTGGAATACTTTTTTCTAATGGTAGCAAATAAAGACAATTCAGTATCAAAATCAATTGCCCCTATTTTGGTTTTAATACAATTGAATTCAGAACTTATTTTTTGTTCTATCTGTTCCTGCATAAAGGCTGCATCGCCCATCCAAATAAGCCCATTAATATTTATTCCCTGCTTTGATCTGGTAAAGTCTGATGGGAAAAGGATAAACGGGTCTTCAGATTGGAGGGATGCAAATGCCTGTTCTACGCCAAATTTTATGCTGGGATAGTCTTTTAGTTTTTCCAAAAGTCGTACAGGCCCTAAATGAATATTTGAACAGGTCCATGACAGGGCTTCCTCATATTCAGGAACATCGTCCATACTCAGACCCCTGAACAAGCCGCATTCGCCAATGCCCGACTTCCCCTGATCTTTAAGAATTAAAAACCAGGTTTCTTTATCCATCAGTACTCCCCTGGAGGTCCCTGCCGGTCTTTTAAATTTCAAATGGTATTTCCTGTAAAAAGCCTTCATATGAATTGGTGCCAAATTTAACTATATTTTCAATCTAAAAATTAGAGAATGAGGGCAAATGCTAATAAAATAATATGGTTAACCGGGGCTTCCTCCGGGATTGGGGAATCTCTGGCCTATGAATTAAACTATCAAGGGCATAAGCTAATAATTTCGGCCAGGAATAAAGAACAACTCAAGAAAGTTAAAGAAAAATGCAAATACCCACAAAAGGTGGCCATTTTACCTTTAGACCTGGAGGATTTGACCAGCATGCGCAATATTGTAAAAACAGCTATTTCTATTTACGGGAGGCTTGATATCCTAATAAATAATGCGGGCTTAAGTCAGCGTTCTCTAATCATAGAAACGAATCTGGAGGTCTTTAAAAAATTAATGCTAGTAAATTACCTGGGTACTGTGGCGTTAAGTAAGGAGGTTTTGCCTCATTTTATAACAAATGGCGGCGGGCACTTTGTTGTGGTAAGCAGTTTGATGGGAAAATTCGGATCTCCTTATAGGTCCGGCTATTGCGGTGCTAAGCACGCCCTTCACGGTTTTTTTGACGTTTTAAGAATGGAGCATGAAAAAGACGGTGTGGATGTCACTATCATTTGCCCGGGTTTTATTCAAACTAATGTTGCAATAAATGCATTGACCGGGGATGGTTCTTCTCAAAAACGAAATGATTCTGCAACGGAAAATGGTATGTCACCCGATAAATTTGCAAGGAAAATGATACGCGCAATCCATCGAAAGAAGTTTGAGGCATATATAGGGGGTAAGGAAATTAGCGGGATATATGTGAAGCGTATTTTTCCAAAGCTTCTGCATAAAATAGTACTAAGAAGTAAGGTCAGATGATCAAACTGTCATTGACTCCCCTATCGGTAATAAATGCAACTTCTTACCAGCCTTTGTGAATTTTTCAAGAGCCTCCTTATGATCTATCTCTATATATCCGAAAGTATCATAGTGATATCCCAAAATGCTATCGCATGAAACGAAATCTGCAGCCAGAATGGCGTCGTCAACACCCATGGTAAAATTATCTCCAATAGGCAATACAGCAAGGTCAAGCTGATGCGTTAAAGGAATTAATTTCATGTCCGAAGTCAAAGCCGTATCGCCCGCAATGTATACATGCTTATTATCCGAGGAAATAATAAATCCGCCGGGCTGACCCCCATAAGAGCCATCGGGAAAAGAAGAAGTATGAATGGCGTTCGTATATTTTACCGTACCGAAATCAAAATTCCAATTACCCCCATGATTCATTGGATGTACTTTGAAACCCTTGCTTTCATAGTGCATTGCAATCTCATAATTACTTACAATTGTTGGGTTAGACCTCTTAGCGATAACCTCCACGTCCAGGATATGGTCCTGATGGGCATGTGTAAGAAGGATATAATCAGGATTTAAACTGCCAATATCAACCTTTCCGGTTGCCTTCTCGTTAGCTGTAATAAATGGATCAATTAAAATTGTATTCTGGCCAACCTCAACCAGGATAGAAGCGTGTCCTAAGAAAGTAATTTTCATGATGTGCGGATTTATAGTTCAAATTTATTTAAAATTGAACCAAAAACGAACACCATCTGTAGTTTTATCAATATTTAATGTGGATTGTAATTGATTTACGAGACGTTTCATTAAACGAACGCCCATTGATGAATTGGCTCTCTCTTCCGAATCTTCACTAAGGCCTACACCGTTATCCGTATATTCAAAAAATCCCTGATCACCGTTTTTTCGAAGGTGGATATATATTTTACCATTTTCATCACCCTCGGGAAATGCATATTTAAAAGTATTGGATACAAGCTCGTTCAGGATTAGCCCAAAAGGGATGGCCCTGTCAATATCTAATTCAACACCTTCAGCATCAATAGTAATATTTATATTGTGACCACCTTTCTTGAATACAGATTGCACGCTATTTACCAAACTCTCTATGTAACCTTGCATTTCAATGACTGATAAGTCATCATTCTGATATAACTTCTGATGAATTAGAGCCATGGCTTTTACCCTACTCTTTCCTTCTTCCAGGGCTTCAATAGCCGCCTTGCTGCGGGTGTTCTTTGTTTGAAGACTCAAAAGGCTGGATACCATTTGAAGGTTATTTTTTACGCGATGATGAATTTCTTTTAACAAAGAATCTTTTTCAACAAGTGAGTTTTCAATGATATGATTTTGTTCAGCAATTAGGCGTTGATTTTTAATACTCTTTAGATAAGCATACACCAAGCCTGCAAAGCCTAAAAGCGTGAATATCAAAGAAATAAATACCAAATTGATTTGCTCGTCCTTTTGTTGCATTTCACTTCTTGCACGTTCCATTTCCAGCTTTTGAGCATCAATCATTCGCTTGGAATTCTCAATTTCATATTTAGCCACGGTAGAAAGCTGCTGCTTCTTTAATGAGGTATCGTTGCTATTAATAGAGTCGGCAATTCTTACATTCTTCTTGAGGTAGAAGTTAGCATTTTTATAATCTTCAATTCTATCGTAATAGGCTGCCAATAATCTATTCTTTTTGACAATATGCTCGGACTTTTTAGGATTAAGGTCATCATTTAAAATATCCTTTGCCTTATTAAAATTTTCAAGTTGCAGATGACAATCCGCCAGTGCCAGACTATTTTCAATCACATCTTCAGAATATTGTCCAACATAATTTTCCTTTATTAGTTCAATACTATTTTCCAAATAAGGTAAGGCCTCTTCAAATTGTTTAAGCTGCAAATAAGATTTCCCAATATTACCTTCAATTATACCCTTTAATAATTTAGCCTTCTGTAATTCTTTTTCAGATTTAACCTGGGTTACATCATTAAGATACACATCTATATAGCCCTTGGCCTTTTTAAAATTACTAAGTGAAACTGAGGAGGATTTGTCAAGTAATAAATAACGACCCACATTGTTATTATATTCTGCAAGACCGTATAAGTCACTATTGTCTATCGTCTTTTTCATATCCATGATATAATCCTCCATGGCTTTTCTATGCAAGCCCAGATTCGAATAAATATCATAGAAAGTGATATTTTCTGTGAGTCCTAAATCTCTTTTCTCCTGTCTTATCTCAACCTGTTTCCCATATAGTTTTAGTTGAGCATAGTTATCATCTATTAGATCTAGTAGTATCCGTTTGGTCTTAAGATCGAAAATATCCTTTACTGCATAGAGGTCATTAGCAATGGCTACACTTTTATCGTAGTCACCCAAATCAAAATAAATTTGCGATTGCATAAGCTTGTAATTGCTTATTGCCAATGAATCTCCGGACTTTTCTGCTGAGTTTAAATAGATGTTCACTTCATCCAGCCAATCATAAGCTGAATTTTCATTATATCTATTGAGTGTATTGAAAAAATAGTCGAACCTGTCAACATCCGTGCGCTTATCCTTGAATATTTGCAATACATTTTCATCCAGGGTATCCAATACCTGTGCTCCAACGCTTTGAAATAAAGAGAAAAAAACTATTACTAAAATTTTACCCAGCGATTTTGCCATAACAAGCTCAGGACTATTTGCCAAACACTATTTTGATCCTTTTATAATTATTCAGGTATTCAACCTCAACACTGATCTAAACTTACTACTAAATGACCTTGTGTTTAAATTTTTGTTGTAAAGTAGAATGAAACTGTTGTCTACCAATGATCTTAGTGTAAATGTTACCATGTTAGATTTAAATCTCGTTCAAACTTTAATTACCAAAACACGCTCCATATACCTTATGAAAATCTTATTCATACTTTAATAATGCACAAAGGACAAATGAAAAAGACTATACGCCTAGCATAGTCTTTTACAAAGTGATATATAAATGATAAGATTTGGGGTGCTGTAATAGCGCTTCAAAAGTATCACCTAGTTATTTAGGATTCGAGATTTTGTTGTGAAATGGCATATTTATGTTGTGAAATGGCATTTTATAGTGATTAAGTGCATTTCACCCGATTTTTTAGCTTTTTATCGAGCCTGGGATATCCATTGTTTAGAATTCCGGTTTACCGTAATATTGGTATAATCAAAAAGAGCCCTGTCAATTAAGACAAGACTCTTTTACGAGAACACTATATGAAAATGAAAAAAATTAATCAATTATTTATATAGCTAAAGTATATCAACTCTTCAATTGTGAGAAATTAATGTTGTGAACTATATCAAATATGTGGTGAGCACCCTTTTTGGAGCCATTAACAGCATAGATAAGCCTACTTATCTAATTAAACCAGTGTATAAAGAGCTTGATTTTAGGAATTCATAGCTGAAATAATAAACTCTTTAAAATCCTTTGAAATAGGGATAAGTGTATTATTAATCATGATATCCCTGGAGTTTATGGCGTCTATATGATCTACATTTACAATGTAAGACTTATGAGCCCTGTAGAATTTATTTTTAGGTAATTTCTCCAGATAATCTTTCAAGGGAGACCTTACCAGGAATTTCTTGTCTACCGTATTAACTTCCAGGTATACATTATCTGCCTTTATAAACTGGATATCTCCAAACTGAATTCTATAGTAAAGGTGTTGTTTTTTAACGAAGATAGAATCTTTAAGCACCGAATTGGAGACTACTTTTTCCTGACCTTCAGGAAGTTCCTGTCCACCTTCTTTGGTTGAGTAGTCAAAATTTGAAAGCGCTATTTCAATAGAAGTATAGAGATCCTGCTGTTCAAATGGTTTTACAAGATATCCGTTAGGTTTAACCGATTTAGCATTCTCAACAGTAGCCCGATCAGAATTAGAGGTAACGAAAATGAAAGGGATATTGTAGTTATCTCGAATATGTTTTCCCAGATCTATTCCTGTTTTGTCCGAGGCTAAAATGATATCAATAAGTACGAGGTCTACATGATTATTCTTTAAAACCTCCTCGGCTTGTTCGTAAACAATGACGTTATCTACAATCTCATATCCTATTTCCTCCAACATGGATTGCATGTCATCGGCAATAATAACATTATCTTCAACAATAAGAATTTTAATAGCTTGTTCCAAGGCAAGTAAAGTATTAGGGGGTTATGTCATTTCAAATTTACAAAAAATAATAATACTCCAAGTAAAACAATAACCCTAACATAAAAGTACTGAGAGCTACTTTCTTCAATTCCGGATCAAATTTACCGGGATCTTTAATTTTACTTACGACTATCAAATGACCAAATAGCGGTATAAATGCAATAAGGCATAGGGCACTTTTCCATGAATAATAATGATTCCCAATAAAAAAAAGCATACATAAGAAAGCCAGGATAATGAGTGTATATTGATATAATTTACCTTTGGCAACACCGATCTTAACAATTATCGTATTCTTTTGAGCCCTTTTATCCGATTCATAATCTCTAAGGTTATTTAGATTGAGCACGGCGGTACTTAGAAGACCAATGGAAATGGCCGGAAACACTGATATAGTTGTCAAAAACTTAGTATATAAAAACATTGATCCCAGAACGCTGAGCAATCCAAAAAACAAGAAGACAAAAAGGTCGCCAAATCCTTTATAGCCATAGGCGTTTTTTCCAACGGTATATTTAATCGCAGCCCAAATACTAATTATGCCCAGAATGGTAAATAAAACCACATACATGATATACTGCTCGTAAAATGCAACGTATAGAAGTAGAAAGACAAGTACTAAATTTATAACTACAGAAACCTGAATACCCAATTTGAGTTCACTTTTAGACAACCGGCCACTTTGATATGCGCGTTTAGGACCAATTCTATCCTCATTATCCGTACCCTTTACCCCATCTCCAAAGTCATTGGCAAAATTCGAAGTAACCTGGAAACCAACTGTCGTTAAGAGAGCAAGAATAAAAATAATGGAATCCTTAAAGCCATAGATATTGGCCATGGCGGTGCCAACAAATATTCCGGATAATGATAAGGGAAGGGTCCTCAAGCGGGCTGCGCTGAGCCAGGCTCTAAATTTGGTCACTAATAGGGATCTTCAATTTTTATTCGTTTCCCATCCTGATAGGACGCTACAAATGCATCGTCAAATCCCATTTTAACCAACTGATATCTGAAGGACCTGGCTTCTTCCAATGTTTCAAAATTTCCTAAGGAATACGAGTAAAACGGATTAGTTTTAACAAACATAGTGTTTGCCAACGATTCAGAAGACAGGGTAAGATTATTATCAACAAAGGATTTAACCTGGACAGAATATATTTTCTCTTTTTCTAAGAACTTCTTAGCCAGATAGAATTCTTTTACCAGGCTTAATTCTTCATTTTTTGTTTGCAGATTGTCTATCCTGGTTTTTACTGCCTCCAGGCTATCTATTGAAACCAATAAATTTTGATTGTCATAGGTATTAGACCTGCTAAGTCCGGCCGTAAATGAAGTAATTGCCAAAGCTCCTATTAAAAAAAGAGCCGTTACCCCTGCTAGGATATTCCTTTGGATCTTACTCCTTTTTAGCTCTTTATTTTTAAATTTTATTTGATCTAACAAGCGTTCATTTATAATCTGTGCTTTGTCAATATCTTTATGTAGTTCTAGTAAATCGCTTTCTTCAATAAATGGCATTTCATATTATATTTAGGGGTCCGGTGATAAAAATAAGTAAAAAGCTTATTATCAACAAAATATATAAGATTTTAGTCAAAAGTAATCGTTTTATCGGAGGAATTATACAGGTGCTTACCAATTTTTATAAACCATTATACCTTAAATCGGTTCATAAACTGTATATCCCGTCATTTTTTATTTCAATTTTTCTTTCCCTGTAAAGGGTTCCAATGGCTTTTTTGAAGACTTTTTTACTCATCCGGAATTTCTCCTGTATTTCCTCAGGTGCAGATTTATCATGAAGGGCAATATAACCGCCTTCCAGTTCTAACTGTTCAAAGATTTGTTTCGCAGCAGGTTCAAGACTTGAATAGCCAATAGGTTTTAGGGATATATCTACCTTGTTATCTTCTCTAATATTTTTAACATAACCCTTAACAGACATTCCAACTTCTATTGGCTGAAATACTTCATTTGTGAAAATCAGTCCTCTGTATTTATTGTTAATTATCACATCCCAACCCAAATCAGATTTCCTGCTCACCAAAAGATCCACTTCCTCCTTAGGTGAAAGTGATAACTCTTCGTTTTTTACGAATTTATTTAACCTGGAAGAAGCCACTAACCTAAAAGTCTTTTCATCCAGATAACAAAAGACAACATACGACTTACCTTCAATCATTTTTGTTTGTTGTTCCCCGAAAGGAACTAACAAATGTTTTTCTAATCCCCAATCTAAAAAGGCCCCAAAATCATTTACCTCAGCAACTTTAAGGAATCCGAAAGAATTTCTTCTGATTAATGGATTTAGCGTTGTAGCAATGGGGCGTTCTTCGTGATCAAGATAGCAAAAGACGCGTATTTCATCCCCTATTTCATAATTTACAGGAACATATTTCGTAGGAAGTAATAAATCATCTACATCATCGTCACCCAGAAATAAACCTACACCTGTCTCCCGCAGGATTTTTAAAGTATTATAATTTCCTAATTCTATCATGAAAAGGTTTTAACCTATTAAGTAAAAAACCGCCTTTGATCAGAACGGCTATTAAATATCCTAAGAATAAACAGATTCTTTCTTAAAGTGCTTTGCCAACATATAATAAACAACAGCCCTATGTTTGTTTCTTTCCGAAGAACCATAAGTCGCTATAACGCTTTGGATAGCCTCCATGAGTTCGGGACCATCTGAAAGGCCTAATTTTTTAATTAAGAAGTTTTTCTTTACCGTTTCAAGTTCAGATGCATCGGTTCCGGAAACTTTTGAAGAATCCCTGTTATAAATGGAGGGACCTAGTCCAACGGTTACTTTTTTTAAAAAATCCATATCAGGGGTCTCTCCAAATTTACCCCGGATATCGGCAGCATACTGCTCTATAAGTAAAACTCTTTTATTGCTCATAAGGTTAGTAATCTTTTTTGGAACTAAGTCCGTTCTAAGATATGAAATCGAAATAATTAAGCAAAATTTTATCGTTCAGGACTCTGGGTGTTTTTACCTCCAAAAGTTGGGGGGAATCTGAAGGCAAATAAAAGTTTGACAACGCTGATTTTAAACTAGATTCATCTTCAGCTTCATAATGATTTATTTTAAAGAGCGCACAAAGTTTTTTCAACTCCAAATCCTGAACAGTCTCAAAAAAAGTTTCAAAATTTTGAGTATTTTCCTTACCCGGTAAAATTCTAAATATCCCTCCGCCACCATTATTAATCACTATAATTCTTAGATCGTTACGCAAATAAGAATTCCATAGTCCGTTACTATCATAAAAGAAACTCAGGTCTCCTGTTATTAGTAAAGTAGGGCTTACGGAATAAATTGACGATCCGGCTGCTGTTGAAGTACTGCCGTCTATACCACTGGTTCCTCTATTGCAATATACGTTAAGAGAAGGATCCAAATCAAACAGCTGTGCATATCTCACTGTTGAACTATTAGCCAGATGAAGCTGATAGCCTTTAGGAATCCCTGCACATATTATGTGAAAAGCCAAAAAATCTGTAAATGGAATTTCATTTAGATACGTTTTTCTTCGGTTTAGATATTTTTCTTTTACCCTACTCCAGGTTTCGTAATAATTACTCCGCACTTCAGTAGTATGCTTCATCATATTTTCGAAATACCTGTTTTCATCCGTTTTTATATGCTTTGTAAGTGAGAAGAAAGTATCATATGCCTTTTTATTATGTATGTGCCAGTGATGCTCTGGTTTAAATTTTCTGAGAAAGGCTTTTATTTTTTTAGAAACGATCAGGCCTCCCATAGTAACCAAAATATTCGGCTGCAGTTCTTTAAACTTTACATCGCGGTCCTCAGACTTTTCAATGGGGGCTATTATACTATCTATACTGGGGAAAAAATTTTGATGATGGACATTGGAAGTAACTTCCGTAAAAACGATTACTGATTCCTCATTCGCGATGTAGTTTAAATAGTCACTATTTATACGGTCGGGATAATTGACCCCGATAATGAACATTTTCTTTGCCGACTTATTCCATACTTGTCCAAGTTCCTCCCAATTGGTTTTCTCATGGTTATTTTCACAACTCAATGGAATACATTCCGGGCTTACGGTTACATCTTCCTCTGTATCATACAATGGTTCTTCAAAAGGAATATTGATGTGTACCGGGCTGTTTTCCAGAATTGCCAAACATAGCGCATTGTTCAATTCGTTATCATTAAAAGATTGAATCTGAAGCTGCAACTCATCCGTAGCAGCCTCTTGAAGAAATAATGAGGGTTCAAATCCTTTTATGGTATCACTGGCATGGTTGATATCCTGCTTTAAATTTGCGGTATAGCCTATATGTTTTTCAAATATTGATTCTTGCCTTATTGTCTGGCCATCGCCAATATCTACCTTATAGCCTGGCCTATCTGCTGAAATGATAACTAGCGGAATATCGCTGTAAAAAGCTTCCGCCACTGCAGGGTAGTAATTTAAAAGAGCACTTCCTGAGGTACAGACGGCTATAACAGGTTTTTGTAAATGTTGTGCCATGCCCAAAGCAAAAAAGCCTGCACTTCGTTCATCAACTATGCTATAACAGGAAAAATATGGATCATTGGTAAAACCAATGGTTAATGGCGCATTCCTTGACCCTGGGGAGATTACCACATTCCTGATACCCCTTGATTTACAATGGAACACAACCGATTGAGCCGAAGGAATACTAGAATATTTCATAGGCGACACAAAAATACAACGGAACAGTGTGTTAATCCAATCAATTGGCCTAATTAAATACCATGTTAAGCATAGTTTCACTTTTATGAACTGTTTCCATCCATTCATGCTCGGGATTGGAATCGCGGGTAATGCCACCGCCAACATATAAAGAGGCTACTTTATCCCTTATTTGCATACAACGCAGGTTAACAAACAGATGAGCTGTTTTTTCCTTATCCAGATTTAGTTCTCCCAAAAATCCGGTGTAATATTCCCGTTTATAATTTTCATGACTTTTTATAAATGATGCTGCGTCATGCACCGGAAGACCACAAACAGCCGGTGTAGGATGCAATGCATCTATTATACTCTTTAAATCATGGTCACCAATTGTTCCTGAAATCCTGGTCTTTAAGTGCCATAAATTCCCTGCTTTTGCAGAATTTACGTTGCCAACGGACAAATCGGGTACGAAACTCCTTAGCTGTTTAGTGATGTGTTGGGTAACCATTACCTGCTCTTCCAGTTCTTTCTTTCCCCATATGGGTTTGTCGCCCGATGTATTTTTCATGGTGCCTGCAAGTGAAGAAGTATTTATAGTTGAATTTTGCCTGAGTAAAAGCAACTCAGGAGTGGCTCCTATCCATAGACCTATTTTTGGATGATACCATAAATAGCATAAGGCATTAGGGTAACAACTTAGGACCCTGTCAAATATTTGAATTGGGGAACTCTTAACGGGAACCTCAATTTTCCGTGAAAGCACAACCTTTTGAAGCTTTGTATGCGCTATTTCTTGAATCCCTTTGTTTACAATTTCAAGGTGATAGTTCCTTCCCTTTTCATGCCCGGGTTCGAAAGTTGTCTTATTTAATTCAAACTTACGGACCCTGTAATCAATTGTAAGCTGTTTATCCGGTCTAATTAGTATGGCCGGGGAATCCTTATCAAATGGAGCAAATACAAAACCTGATTCATTAAAATCATTTGCATAATGAGTCTTTGCTTCATTTTGCAGGATTGAGATGACTTTATCGGTATTTGGTTTTCTATAGGCAACAAGAGGTAATTTACTTTTCCAATGAGTTTCAATGCTGCCAAATTGATCTAAAGACATACTAGGCTCTTGGTAGCGCAATAGTGGTTAATTTGCATATTGAAATGAGATTGCCTTCAATATCCGTTACTTTTATGTCCCATAATTGGGTAGTTCTGCCTTTATGGATAATTGTTGCGCGGGCAAAGACCTCCCCTTCACTTATACTCTTTACGTGATTTGCGGATGTTTCAATACCACGGACAAAGAATTTTTGACCATCCAGAAACACATATGAAGCGGCACTTCCCACACTTTCGGCCAAAGCAACAGTTGCGCCACCGTGTAAGACGCCATCGGGTTGATGAACCTTTGAATTTACCGGCATTTTCGCAATCAGGTAATTTTCACCTACATCAATAAATTCAATTTCCAGGGTCTCCATAAGGGTATTTTTACAAATATCATTGCATACCTTTAGTATTTTGTCCTTGTATTCGTTCATAGAAATTATTTTGCGTAAAATTAAGCATTCAAATGCAACTAATAACAATTGAAATACTATGAGTAGTGCACCTTTGGGAAAATCTGTTCGTTATCAGAGTACAAATACCTATGAAACACTAAACACCCTTACCAATGAAACAAAAAACGTATGGATTGTTTTTCACGGGATTGGGTATTTGAGCAAGTATTTTCTAAAATATTTTGATGAATTAAATCCTACGGAAAACTATATCATTGCACCACAGGCACCTTCTAAATATTATCTGGGGAGCGAATATAAACATGTGGGCGCCAGCTGGCTTACAAAAGAAAATACCGAAACAGAAATTCAAAATAATCTTAATTATCTAAATTCCATTTTAGCGGAAGAAGTAATCCCAGCGCATTGCAATGTGATTGTATTTGGATACTCACAGGGAGTTTCCATGGCTGCCAGATGGGTTGCCCGATCTAAATTTGATTGTCAGCAATTGGTCCTGTATGCAGGGGGCATTCCTCACGAATTAAATGCATCGGATTTTCAGCATTTGGGAAATAGCACCAGGATAACAATAATAATAGGTAATCAAGATAAATACCTTACAGATGAGGTCCTGGCTAATGAGAGAGAAAAAAGCAAGGCTGTATTTAAGGGAAGGGCAAAAGAGCTTATTTTTGATGGTGGTCATATCGTTAAAAAAGAACTTTTAAAAAGCTTAATTTTATGACGAAGCCGGTAATTTTGGAAAATGATCGGGTAAGACTCTCTCCCCTCACTCTGGATAACTATTCAAATTTGCAAATTGTCGCTGCTGAAGATAAACTTATTCAATATTCCCCTTCAGATATAGCAACTCCTGCAGCCCTTAGAAATTATGTTGAAATAGCCCTTGATCAACTAAAGCAGAGAACCTCACTGCCCTTTATAATCTTTGATAAACAAGTCAGTGCCTTTGCCGGATGTACGAGATATATGAATATAGATCATAAAAACAAGGTATTGGAAATTGGCTCCACCTGGATCGGAAGAAAATTTCAGGGTACCGGACTTAACGCACAAATGAAATACCTGTTACTTGACCGTGCTTTTAATTCCCTTGGGTTTGAAAAGGTTTCTTTCAGGATTGACAAACGAAATACGCAATCCAGAAAAGCAGTGGAAAAGCTTGGTGCTATCCTGGAAGGAATTCTCAGGCAAAATGTTTATTTATTAGATGGTTATAAGCGGGATACCTGCCATTATGGTATCCTCAAAAATGAATGGGAGCAGCATCTTCATTAATGAACATAAGAATAGGCCAGTATGGCCTAATTGGATCTATTTGGTGTTGAAATTGTTATTCCTCAGTTTTCAGTAATTCATCCTGGAAATAAGTAATACTCCGGGTAGTGAAAAGATTCTGTGGTGCAATGATCTGCTTGACCCAATTCTGTGCCTCTTCACCATCAAATTGGTAAATATATTCTTTGGATCTTACACTTTTATCAACTTTTGACACCTCCTTTGAAAGCATTCCTGTTGCATCATAAAAATAACTTACTTCCTTTACCGCTTCAAAAGACTGCTTACTTTCATCGTAACGAAATTCTTTTTGTGAAATTAATTTATTTTCCGAATCATAGATTTCTTCAAGAGCCTTGTTGGGTAGCCCCTCAAGAAATTCCTTGGTTAATACAATTTTGTTCTTAATGCCTTTTCTATTCTTCTTAAAAGAGGTTCTAATTGATTTTAACGTTACCCCGTTTAACAAATAAGTGATTGTTGATTCGCCTTTATAACTGGAATATTCAATATTGGTCTCGTCTAAACCTTTATTATTAGATCTGATAATGCCTATGAGATTACCTGCCTTATTGTAGTTATATTCATAGATATCCAAAACGTCGCCGGTATAAGAAATAATTTTTTCAGAAATTTTTTTATTGTTAGTGGTATCAACGTCATAAAAATGTGCAATTGAAATTTGTTTGTCAAACTGACCTTCCCGATAAATCTCATCTCTCTTTTCCAACAACTGGCCTTCTAAATACTTATAATAAGTAATGTCATAATCGGCTTCATTGTATCGAGTAACATTCTTGGTAAGCAATCCTTCTCTATTGAACTCAAACTCTTCTTTCCCATAATCAGCTATAACCAGGCATGACTTTACATCTCCCCTTAGGTCAAAATCTTCTCTTGTAAAGATTTGTGGTTCCTGGGATAAAATCGCATAAGGCAATAGGAAAAATCCTATAATCCCTATGTTTTTAAAAATGTTAACAACGTAGTTTTTCAGCATTGAGACAAAATTACTTTTTTAAACTACAACATGAAAACAAATAGCATACCGAAAATAAAAAAAGGGTGGAAATACCACCCTTTTCTGTTAGTCCAATTCTACTTTTATTTTACCTCTTCGAAATCTACATCTTCTACATTGTCTCCTTCTTTCGAATCTTCAGAAGTTGTATCTTCTCCATTAGGTGAAGCTCCGCCTTGCTGTGCTTCGGCTTGCGCCTTATACATTTCCTCTGATGCAACCTTCCAAGCCTCATTAATCTTTTCCAGTGCAGCTGTAATTATTTCAACATCTTTACCTTCGTAGGCTGTTTTAAGTTCAGCCAAAGCATCTTCAATTGGCTTTTTCTTATCATCAGATAATTTATCGCCAAACTCTGTTAATTGCTTCTCAGTCTGGAAAATCATGCTATCCGCTTCATTCATTTTGTCTGCAATCTCCTTGGCTTTTTTATCAGATTCTGCATTGGCCTCGGCTTCAGCTTTCATTTTCTCGATTTCTTCCTCGGTAAGTCCGGAAGAAGCTTCAATCCTGATATCCTGAGTCTTATTGGTAGCCTTATCTGTGGCAGATACCTTTATAATACCATTAGCATCTATATCAAAAGTTACTTCAATCTGAGGAACTCCCCTCTGTGCGGGTGGAATTCCATCCAGGTGGAATCGTCCAATGGTTTTATTATCTGTAGCCATTGGTCTTTCGCCTTGTAAAACATGGATCTCAACAGAAGGTTGGTTATCCGCCGCAGTAGAAAATACCTGTGATTTTTTTGTTGGAA
Organism: uncultured Eudoraea sp.; assembly: GCF_947258925.1. Classification (GTDB taxonomy): domain Bacteria; phylum Bacteroidota; class Bacteroidia; order Flavobacteriales; family Flavobacteriaceae; genus Eudoraea. The sequence goes on from NZ_CAMYKG010000007.1 coordinate 107,062, forward strand.
TCGTGGTATTTGCATCAATTAGTTTTGTCATTACTCCACCCATGGTTTCAATACCAAGTGATAAAGGAGTGACATCCAATAATAGTACATCTTTCACATCTCCGGTAAGAACACCTCCCTGGATAGCAGCTCCAACAGCCACAACTTCATCCGGGTTTACACCTTTTGATGGTTTTTTTCCAAAGAATTTCTCAACAGCTTCCTGAACTGCAGGAATCCTGGTAGATCCGCCAACCAAAATAATTTCATCGATATCACTTTTTGAAAGTCCGGCACTTTTTAAGGCTGTCTCACACGGCTTAATAGTTCTTTTAACCAAGTCAGCGATTAATTGCTCAAATTTTGAGCGAGTCAGGGTAATCACAAGGTGCTTGGGTCCTGAAGCTGTTGCCGTTACATAAGGTAGATTTATTTCTGTCTGTGCAGAAGTAGATAATTCAATTTTAGCCTTTTCTGCCGCTTCACGTAATCGCTGCAATGCCATAGGATCTTTTCTCAGATCTATGCTCTCTTCTTTATTAAATTCATCTGCTAACCAGTCAATAATTTTTTGATCGACGTCATCTCCACCCAAATGTGTATCACCATCAGTTGCCAATACTTCAAAAACGCCATCTCCTAATTCCAGGATAGATACGTCATGAGTACCTCCACCAAAATCAAATACAACAATTTTCTGGTCTTTATGTTTCTTGTCCAGTCCATATGCAAGTGAAGCTGCTGTGGGCTCATTAATAATACGTTCAACCTTAAGTCCTGCAATTTCTCCTGCCTCCTTTGTTGCTTGTCTTTGAGCATCATTAAAATAAGCCGGAACTGTAATCACGGCAGAACTAACGGTCTGGCCCAGGTAATCCTCAGCGGTCTTTTTCATTTTTTGTAATACCATTGCAGAAATCTCCTGAGGCGTATATAAACGACCATCAATATCTACCCTTGGTGTATTGTTATCTCCTTTAACTACTTTATAAGGTACTCGGTCAACTTCTTTTTGACATTCTGAATATTTATTTCCCATAAAGCGTTTAATGGAATATATCGTATTGTGAGGATTGGTAACCGCCTGTCTTTTAGCCGGGTCTCCCACCTTTATTTCACCACCTTCCACAAACGCTACAACAGAAGGAGTTGTGCGCTTTCCTTCCGCATTTGGTATAACCACCGGCTCGTTACCCTCCATTACGGAGACACACGAATTTGTTGTCCCTAAATCTATTCCTATAATTTTGCTCATCTATTTTATTTTATAAGTTAATATTTTATCCTAATTCAGTCGGCAAGTAAATGACAAACAGTATGCCAACCGGAAAAAACTGACAGGATGTCATTTCCCTGGCATTGTTAGTGGAAGTATTTTCGATTTATTTGAGGTTATATGGGACATCATAACTGCCCCTTAAGTAGCTATTTAATTTAATTTGCAGTCATCTCGCCTTCTGGTATCAATTATGTAAATGATCTTCCAGGTTCCGTTTTTCTTGTGCAATTGAAATGAATTTACCCCGCAGTGACTTAAAGTATCATTGATCCAAAATTCATAAGGAGTCCAGGCATTGGCCATATTACCATCTACCTGAATTTTATATGAAAGCAATTTTTCATGAAACTTGGTAGTGTCTGGAATGCTAACTATAGACTTTAAGAATTTATTGAATTTGGTGGGTTTAACTGTACTTATCCCATTTTCATCCCGACCTACAGTTTGCATAATGATATCCGCGCTGGTTGTTCCTTTAATGGCCATCGAATCCTGATTATGAAAACCGTCAAAAAACATTTCAACCGCCTTCTTAACGGCTTCTTTGTCACTATCCTGTCCTAAACCTATATTAAAACTAAAACATAAAAGGACGCCTATTAAAATTCTCATTGAAGATATACTTTAGTATTATGGCTAAAATAGGAATATTTTAAAGACCTGCCCGGGTCTGATCATTTGGACAAATCTCCTTACATTTATCCCGCCAAACTAAATACTATGTCTATTTCTAAAAAAGAATACAAAAGGGTTACCGTAAAATCCTTAATAGAAATGAAAAAGCAGGGAGAAAAAATTTCTATGCTCACTGCTTATGACTATTCAATGGCCAAGATAGTCGATGCTGCCAATGTTGATGTGATCTTAGTAGGTGACTCTGCAAGTAATGTCATGGCTGGCCACGAGACTACCTTACCTATTACGCTGGACCAGATGATTTACCATGCTACTTCAGTGATACGAGCTGTAAACAGGGCACTGGTAGTGGTTGATATTCCTTTTGGGAGTTATCAAAGTGATCCAAAAGAAGCCCTTCGCTCGGCTATTAGAATAATGAAAGAAAGCGGCGCTCATGCGGTTAAACTCGAAGGTGGGATTGAAATAAAAGAATCCGTAAAACGTATCTTAAATGCTGGTATCCCGGTTATGGGGCATCTGGGCTTAACACCACAGGCCATCTATAAATTTGGCACATATACCGTAAGGGCCAAAGAAAAAGACGAGGCCGAGAAGTTGATGGAGGATGCTAAAATCCTTGAAAAACTGGGATGCTTTGCCATTGTCCTTGAAAAAATCCCTGCCTCGTTAACAAAAAAAGTATCGGAAAGTATCTCCATACCGACAATTGGTATAGGAGGCGGCAAATATGCTGATGGACAGGTATTGGTTATTCATGACCTGCTTGGAATGACTCATGAATTCAATCCCAGATTTTTACGGCGATATATGAATCTTTATGAAGATATGGGTAATGCGATATCACGCTATGTTGATGATGTAAAAAGTCGGGATTTCCCAAGTGATGATGAACAATACTAGACTTTGTGGATACTAGAGACAGAACCAATTCTCAAAACCTGCAGATATTATTTGAGGATAACCATATAATAGCTGTCAACAAAAGACCCGGAGATATTGTTCAGGGTGACAAAACAGGGGATGTTCCATTAAGCGAAATAGTAAAGAAATACATTAAAAAAAAATACAACAAACCGGGAAATGTATTTTTGGGTGTAGTGCACAGGATTGACAGGCCTACCTCCGGTATCGTGCTATTTGCACGTACATCAAAAGCCCTCTCAAGGCTGAACAAATTATTTTCAGACAAATTGGCCAAGAAAACGTATTGGGCCATTGTAAAAAATAAACCGTTAAAAGAGAAAGATACATTGGTGCACTGGCTGTTAAGAAATACAAAGCAGAATAAATCCTATGGCCATACCAAAGAGGTGCCCAACAGTAAAAAGGCCATTCTGGATTATCAAATATTAAAGGAACTCAACAATTACTATTTATTGGAAATCGACTTAAAAACTGGCAGACATCATCAGATTCGCGCACAATTGGCGGCAATAAATTGTCCGGTTAAAGGAGATTTGAAATATGGATTTGATCGTAGCAATAAAAATGGCAGTATTCACCTGCACGCGCGAAGTATTGAATTTATGCACCCGGTTTCAAAGAATCTTGTCTTTTTAACAGCGGCCCCACCTGAAGATGCCCTCTGGCATGCTTGTTCATGAATTTTCATTACTTTTAGAAATTCTGGTAAAATGCTTTTTTTAAAAGCCCTGATATGTTTAAGAAAACTACTTTTGTCATTTTTATATTCCTTGCTGCGGGCTGTGGGAGTTCTAACTCTATGGACGCTTTCTACAATGCCCATAAAGATGACAGCCAGGTGACTGCTATTCGCGTGCCGCAATTTATGCTTACACTCCTCTCCAATATCTCTCCTGAAATGAAGTCGCTTATTGGAAACACTAAAGATTTGCGCTATATGCAATTTCCAAGTGCTACGCCAGAACGAACTCAATATTTAAATAATCAAATGAATTCCATCACCGGAAATTCATTTATTGAAGTGTTTCGAAAAAATGATGAATTAAAGAGAAATGTGATTTCAATTCGCGAGAAACGTAATGCAGTCAAGGAAATACTGATTTATAACAACAATAACGTGCGCGGTTCCTTCCTGTACTTTAATGGTAATTTTGACCCTGTTAAAGTCCGTGAGATGGCAAAAAATAGTGAGTTTAATGAATTGCCCGGTAAACTGGTTCAAGATTTTAACATGTTACCCCCTGAGGAAGTCAACGAGTAATTGTCAAGGCCTTCTCACGAATAATTTGCCCCACAGGTTTGTTTTGCAAATGACTTTCTAACCATGAAAGGATATCTAAGTAAAGAAATGCCCGCTTTTCATAAGGATGATCTTCATATTTTTTCAGTTCATCATATAATTTTTGAAATTCGGCCTTTAATTCGTGCGGGTAAATATCCCCCAACTGCCTTAAGAACTTGATCATTTCCTTTTGAACAGCCCCAAGATCATTCATTTTCAGTAAAAATTTATACGTACTCTTTAATTGAATTTCCAGATGGTAATCCATTCCTGCCTCATAATGCGCTACTAAACTTAAAACACGAGCAAAACACATAAGATCTTCCCTCATCTTCAGATTTTTATTGTCTATAATCATCTTTAAATATTTTATACATGTCTTGTTATCTCCTACTCCAAAATATAAGCAGGCTATTTTGTAGTAAAATATCATTATATGATGCGGGTCTATGCGATCGCGATGTTTGTTTATGCCATATTCAATTATTTTAACGAGATACAGTCCCTTATCAAAAGTGCCCTCCAGAAAATGTAGGTTCAACTTATTCGAATAAGTGTATTGGAATGCCAGTGAAGCAATATTGTCATTTTTTGAAAAGTCTTTTTCTCCTACAATAGCTTCCATTTTTTCGAGTGTATCCTTAAATTGAGAGCTATATTTTACAAAAAACAAAGACTCCAATAAGTAATGATTCCCTTTCAAAAAGAAAACAGGGTTTAAATAGATCATTTTCCTATTCTCATAAAAAAGATTTACCCATTTGCTGGAATACTTATAACATGATAAAAAGTCCTGAATTAAAAAACTATACCACAGATATGCCTTATAAAGCCATAATTTTTCTCTAAAGCCCAGATCTTGAATATTATATTCCGGTAAATTATCAGCAAAATATTTTCTTACCCGGCTCAGGTCTTCATCGTTTCTTACATATCCAACTTTTAACATCATACCATAAAGTTGAAGGGAAAGGTTAGAAAGCCTGCTTGTCAATACATTTTGTTCAGACAATTTCCGGGCCTGCGCGGCCAGTTCATCTGCCCTATCGGGAATACTCCGGGTGATATATTGCGTTTCAATAATCTTTTCTAATTCCACGATTTCATAAGCGATATTCTTCTCTTCATTATAGATTGCTATCCCCTTGGCTTTGTCTAAAATCTTTAAACTTTGTTTATATAATCCCTTTTGATAAAGGATAGTGGCGAAATCCAATTGCTCTCTAATTTGAACCCTTATATTTTGGTTAACAGGATTTAACCTCAGGCTTACCAAAATCTGTTTATAAAGATGAGCTTTCAGGTTAGATAATTGCGTTTTTTTAACGATGCCGCTCGCTAAAATTGACTTTTCATCATAGACTTTGAGCTTGTCCAACAAATTAAAAAGTCCCAGAAATTTAGCATCCGTATTAACTCCAAGTCGACCTACATAAAGTTTAAATTGTCTCTTTTCAGATTTCGAAAGAGATTTAACTAAAACAAAGAGGGCGTCTTTATGGGGATTTGTCATCGTAAAAATTATAATTTATATCTCTGTTTTTCAGTACTTTAGCAATTCTAAAAAGTAAATTAACGTTGTAAATGAATCTTAGACCCGGGAGCAATTCACTTTCCTAGGTATATATTCGTATAGTGACTAAAATTATGCAAAAATAATGAGTATAGATAAGGTAGACATTTTTGATACTACGCTCAGGGATGGAGAACAGGTTCCGGGTTGTAAATTGGACTCCAAACAGAAGCTTGTAATCGCTCAGCGCTTGGACGAATTAGGGGTAGACATTATTGAGGCGGGATTTCCCATTTCCAGTCCCGGTGACTTTTATTCTGTTAATGAAATAGCTAAAATTGTAAAGGAGGCAACCGTTTGTGGCTTAACAAGATCTGTAAAAAAGGATATTGAAGTAGCTGCAGAGGCTCTTAAACATGCAAAAAGACCCCGTATACATACGGGTATAGGCACATCCGATTCTCACATAAAGTTTAAATTTAATTCAACACGTGACAAAATTTTGGTAAGAGCCGTTGAAGCGGTAAAATATGCCAAGACTTTCGTTGAAGATATTGAATTTTATGCTGAAGATGCCGGAAGAACTGATAATGAATACCTGGCAAGAGTATGTGAAGCGGTGATAAAGGCCGGGGCTACTGTTTTAAATATTCCGGATACTACGGGATATTGTCTTCCCGAAGAATATGGGGCGAAAATGAAATACCTGAAAGAAAATGTAAAAGGAATTGAAAAAGCGAAACTCTCATGCCACTGTCATAATGATTTGGGGCTGGCAACCGCAAATTCAATAGCCGGGGTAATTAACGGGGCCAGACAAATAGAATGCACTATTAATGGTATTGGTGAACGTGCCGGAAACACCTCTCTTGAAGAGGTAGTAATGATATTAAGACAACACCCTGATCTAAATCTTGATACCGATATTAACAGTAGGTTATTATACGACACCAGTCAAATGGTTTCAAATAAAATGGGGATGTTGGTGCAGCCAAACAAAGCTATTGTAGGTTCAAATGCTTTTGCTCATAGTTCGGGTATTCACCAGGACGGAGTGATTAAAAAGCGCGAAACTTATGAAATTATTGATCCCGAGGATGTTGGGGTCAATGAATCCTCTATCGTTCTTACTGCAAGAAGTGGTAGGGCAGCTTTGGCTTACAGAGCTAAAAAAGTTGGGTATGAACTGACGAAGGTTCAATTAGATAGCGTTTATACTGAATTTTTAAAATTTGCTGACAGGAAAAAGGAAATTGTTGATAATGACATTCACCAAATAATAGAAGCAAGCCCCATTAAAATTGAAAGTATTGCTTAAATGAATCTAACAATTGCACTTTTACCTGGTGACGGCATTGGACCCGAAGTGACAGCCCAAGCCATAAAGTGCCTTCATGCGGTTGGGGAAACATTTGGTCACGAATTTAATTTTGTTGAGGCCCCGGTTGGAGCCAAGGCCATAGATAAAACCGGAGACCCGTTGCCGGATACTACTTTGCAATTATGCAAAGACTCGGATGCAGTATTGTTTGGGGCAATAGGTGATCCAAAGTACGACAATGACCCTAACTCAAAAATAAGGCCCGAACAGGGACTTTTAAGACTGCGAAAAGAGTTAGGGCTTTTTAGCAATATCAGACCGGTCAAAGTTTTTCCAACTCTAATAGATAAATCCCCACTTAAGAAAAAATTTATAAAGGGTACTGATTTTATTATCTATCGCGAATTAACGGGTGGAATTTATTTTGGCGAAAAGACTTTGAGCGATGATGGCACAGTTGCTTCAGACACATGTACATATTCAGAAGCGGAGATCAGTCAAATTGCTCATATGGCATTCAAGGCCGCAAAATCAAGAAGAAAAAAAATAACCCTTGTCGATAAGGCCAATGTGCTCGAATCTTCAAGATTGTGGCGTAAAGTCGTTACAAAAATCGGAGAGAGTTATCCGGAGATTAGTCTGGACTTTCTATTTATCGATAATGCGGCTATGCAATTAGTTTTAAACCCGAGTCAGTTTGATGTAATTCTTACGAGTAATATGTTTGGTGATATATTGTCAGACGAAGGAAGTGCCATAGGAGGTTCAATCGGACTTCTGCCTTCAGCCTCTGTTGGAGAGAAATATGCCCTTTTTGAGCCCATTCACGGCTCATATCCCCAGGCTAAGGGTAAAGATATTGCTAACCCTATAGCCTCTATATTATCAGCTGCAATGTTACTGGACCATTTTGACCTGGATGAAGAGTCCCGTGCCCTGGTTATAGCTGTCCTCAAATCGATGAAGAACGATATAGTAACCCCGGATCTGTATAAAAACAGTAAATATGGGACAAACGTTGTCGGGGATTTTATTTCATCAAATATCAGGGAATCCGACGATCACCTTACCATCAACCGGGAAAACATTTGGTTGGGTAAATCGACTATAATTTAATTTACTCAGGGGAAAACTGTCCTTTCGAATTCAATTTTAATTTATTCTTTGAGCAGCAGTCCAATATCCCCGTCAAACTCCTCTTGGAAGTCTAAAAACTTTTGACCGGTTGCGGGCCCATTAAATCCGGTGTGAATTTTCCTGACTTTCCCCATTTTATCAATAAAAATAGTTGTAGGGTATGAAAGCACGTGGTTTAACATGGGTAATTTTTCATTTGCCTTACTTTTGCTGGAACTACCATATTGGGCCAGAAGTATGGGATAAGGTACCCCTACCCTTTCTTTTAATCTGTTAATTCCCTTAAAGGCCAGTTCTTCAGTTTTTGCATATTCAAATGCCAAAGCAACTACTTCCAAATTCGCATGTTTTTTGCTTTTGACATATTCGGATAAAAACTTTGTCTCATCAAGACAATTGGGGCACCAGGTTCCCATAATCTGGACCACTACTACCTTATTCTTATATCTTTGGTCTTTAAGTGTAATTAGTTCCCCATCAGAATTTGGAAACGAAAATTGAAATTCATCATAACCTTCCTTTAAGAAGGTGAGTGATTCTTCATCGGCCAATTCAAAACTTTCATTTCTTCGGCCTGTAAATGGTTCTTTAAAGTGATTTCCTGAATAAAAAATACCGCTTAAACTGCTATCCGTAACTTTTGCGGTAAACAAAAAGGCGTGAGCTCCATCAAAAGTGGAAAGCCTTAAACTATCCCCATCAACCACTCCTTCTAAATATCTGTAATCCCCGGTGTTGGTCCTGAAAGTACCTGTGACCTTATTTTCTATTTGCTTAAATATTCCTTTTGCCAAATATTCATCATCAGTTTCCGCGCTGAATTTTGTTTCCCAATTTCCAGAAATATCGGCTTGTGCCTCAGTTGAAGGCTTAAATCTATTGCTATCACCGTATATTGCTTTAAAGGGGACATATCTGTCCAGACTTTCTTTTATGAATTCCCCTTGAATCACAGAATCATTAAAAATCCCGGCAATATAACCTTCAAATACGGGCATTTGAATTACAATACTGTCTTTTTGCAAATGAATTTCATCAATTTGCACTACCTCTTCTGCATTGTAAACCTCCATCTCATAACCTGAATCGTTTCTTTTTAATTGAAAGTTAAAAGGCAGAATCTGCTCATCCATCAGCACCATTTGAGCTCGCCATACCCCCTCCTTAAGAGGTTCGGAATTGTCTGTATTGCAAGAATTAAGAAGTATCCCAAGTAGAAATATATAGTTTATTTTTTTCATTTATGTAGTTCCGTTATTGGCTGCGAAATAACGATATAAATCCAATAATAAAAAATAAAGCTATTAGGGCTTCAGGAAATTGAATGTAAAGGACCTTTGTTTTATCTTTGAAGGCTAAAACTAACCAATGAAAATATCCTATAACTGGTTAAAGCAGTTTCTAAAGATCGATTGGGAGGCTGAAAAAACCGGTGAGCTCCTAACCAATTTAGGACTGGAAGTAGAAGGTATTTCCAAATTTGAATCTATTCCCGGTGCCCTGGAAGGTGTTGTAGTAGGCCATGTGATAAGTTGTGAGAAACATCCTAATGCAGATAGATTAAAGCTAACCAAGGTTGATATTGGTTTAGAGAACCCGGTTCAAATTATATGCGGTGCACCAAATGTAGCTGAGGGCCAAAAGGTAGCTGTGGCAACAATTGGTACAACTCTATATTCAAATGATGGAGAGTCATTAGTAATAAAGAAAGGAAAGATTCGTGGAGCTGAAAGCCATGGAATGATTTGTGCAGAAGATGAGTTAGGTTTGGGCGAAAGCCATGAAGGCATTATGGTATTGAATGATGTTCTTACCCCCGGAACGCCTTGTTCAGAAGTCTTTGAAATAGAGAAGGATGAAGTCTTTGAAATTGGCTTAACCCCAAACAGGGCTGATGCCATGAGCCATTATGGCGTGGCCAGAGATTTAAAAGCAGGACTTAAGCAGAGAGATATTCACACTGAACTTATCACTCCTTCAGTTAGTACGTTTAATGTTGAAAACAGATCATTAAAAATTACCGTTTCTGTAGAGGATAATAATCTTGCTCCAAGGTATTGTGGGGTAACGCTTAGCAACCTCATCGTTCAACCTTCCCCTGACTGGTTAAAAAACAGGCTGCGTGCTATTGGTCTTAGCCCTATAAATAATGTGGTTGACGCCACTAATTATGTACTCCATGAATTGGGTCAGCCATTACACGCATTTGATGCCGATAGGATACATGGGAAGAAAATCATTGTGAAAACAATGCCCCCCGGTACTAAATTTATGACCCTGGATGGAGAAGAACGCATATTGGATAAAGAAGATTTAATGATATGTGATGGCGAGAAACCCATGTGTATTGCAGGAGTTTTTGGAGGTATTAATACAGGAGTAACTGAAAACACCAGTTCCATATTTCTTGAAAGCGCATATTTTGACCCGATCTCAATTAGAAAAACGGCGAAGCGACACGGATTAAATACAGATGCCTCTTTTCGCTTTGAAAGAGGCGTGGATATTAATAATACCGATTATAGTCTGCGGAGAGCTGCCTTATTAATTCGTGAAATTGCAGGGGGAGATATTACATCAGACATCGTGGACCTGTATCCGCGTAAAAAGGATGATTATCAGGTTTTTCTTTCTTTCGAAAGGATTGATGGCTTAATTGGCCAAAAAATTCCCAGAGATACTGTTAAATCTATATTGGCTTCTTTGGATATACAGGTTAAGAATTCAACGGAATCTGGATTAGGTCTTCTGATTCCTTTTTACAGGATTGATGTGCAACGGGAGGTCGACGTTATTGAAGAAATTCTTAGGGTTTACGGATATAACAATATTGATTTCAAAGAAAAACTCAATGCTTCTATTGCAACCAGCACGAGGTTTGAAGATCATAAACTCCAAAAATTAATTGGGGATATACTTGCATCCAGGGGTTTTTATGAAATTCTAACCAATAGCCTTACAAGCCCGGATTATGATGAATTTCTCGGAAAAAACTCGGAAAAATCAAGGGTTTCCATGTTAAATCCACTGAGTTCAGATTTATCTGTCCTGAGACAATCCATGCTCTTTTCCGCATTAGATGCAGTTTCTTATAATATTAACAGGAAAAATCCAAATCTGAACTTTTTTGAATTTGGAAAAACCTATCAAAACGTATCATCGGCTTTTATTGAAAACAAACATTTGTCATTAACTATAACCGGGAACAGAAATGAGAACAGCTGGATCTATCCCTCCAGACCAACAGATTTTTACTTTCTAAAAGCAGCAGTGGAACAGGTCTTAAAACGTTTAGGCATAACCAATTACGAATCGGTTTCTTCTCAAAGCGTGATTTTTCATGAAGGTCTCTGTCTTAAAGAAGGAAAATCGGAATTGGTTAATTTAGGAATGGTTCAGGACACCATCTTAAAAGCATTTGACATCAAACAGAAAGTATATTATGCTGATTTTAATTGGGATGTCCTCTTAGAAATCATAAGCCATGACAAGACAGTCTTTCAATCCATTCCCAGGTACCCTGAGGTTAAGCGGGATTTGGCATTATTGCTGGATACTGCAGTATCATTTGAAGAAATCAAAACAATTGCTTTCAATACTGAAAAAAAATTGCTTAAAAATATCACTTTGTTTGATGTGTACACCGGGGAGAACCTCCCTGCGGAAAAAAAGTCTTATGCCGTAGGGTTTACAATTCAGGATGAAAAAAAGACATTGACTGACAAACAAATCGACCGAATTATGAAAAAACTTCAGCAGCGATTTGAAAAAGAACTGGGAGCTGAATTAAGGTAAAGAGAATTGATTTGGCAAAATTACACTGTCAATAACGTGGATTACACCATTGCTCTGACTGGAGTCTGCAGAAGTTATCCTTGCGCTATTTCCAAAACAGTCGGTTAGAATAATATCCAGTCCATCCATTGTGGCCAATAATTCATTGCCCTGGATTGTAGTGAAACTGGCAGCACCTTTGCCCCTGCACATAGCCCTTAATATTTCTGAGGCGGTTAGATTCCCTGCAACAATATGGTAGGTTACAAATGATTGCAAAGCTCTTTTGTTCTCCGGCTTTAGTAAAGCTTCAATCTTATTAGCTGACATTTTTTTAAACGCCTTATCAGAAGGAGCAAAAACGGTAAACGGACCATCACTGGCTAGTGTTTCTTCTAAATCTGCTGCCTTTACCGCTGCATGAAGCATTTTGTGAATTTTTGATTCTCCGGTGCTTCGGATAATTGTTTGCTCTAAGAGATCATTATTTAATGCAGCTAAGGGGGTTTGAGAGAACCCAATAAAAGAGCTCAGTAATGCGAAAAGGCTCAGGGGGATTGCCAGGAATTTCATTAGCTTCTGTTATCAGTTATATTAATTATCGATGAATGGTATAGGTTTGTCGACAAGATACAATTATGAAGAAGATAATCGCTAAAGCTACCATGCATTTCATAGAATTTAACATAATATTAACAGTGGTTAGATTCTTAGCCTGATTGATTTCATAGTTTCAATTTCTTACATTTGACCTCATTGCTATAAAAAGAAAAACATGCTATTTGAAAACACCAACATCGAAGAACAGCTTCGAAGGACTAAACTTCGGACTTACGAAGAGGAAAAATTGATTCATGAGGTATATGCGCTACTGCAAAAATCTACCAAAAGTGATTCAGAAATTCATAAAAGAATAACGCAAAAGAACAATAGCGTTGAAAATAATTTTGTGTTTGATCTTTTAGAAACCGATAAGATCTTTCATATCGATCAAATAAAAGATATTTGTATCAACTACCGGCTTCGTTTTCTTGATTCAAAATATTTTAAAGCCCAAATTCCTGAGGAAGCAATAGACAAGATCAAAATACTTGAAGAAGCCCATAATATAGATATTGAGGGTTTTAAAATAATTGCACCCTCCAAACTTTTCAAATTGGCGGATAAAGATGATCCTTTGTTGTTTGCACCAATAGGGAATGGCTATTACTATTTAATTCATAAATGGGGTAATGATTTGCATCCATTACGTCGTATCCTGGTTTGGCCGTTTAAGAATGTTGTCAATCTTACTTTACTTGTGGTTCTCCTAAGTTTTCTAACATCACTTCTTGTGCCAAATGGTCTTTTTTCTAAGAATAGTTCGCAAATGGAGTTCCTGATAATCTTCTTTTTTATGTTCAAATCAATAGCTGCGGTTGTAATTTTCTATGGGTTTGCCCTGGGTAAGAATTTTAACCCTGCTATATGGAATAGTAAATATTTTAATGCATAAATACTATTGAAGAACTATTAACTATAGGAATTTATTAGTCCGTATACATTTGATAAGGTACCCCATTGAGATCTATATTATCAATAAACTTGGGATTGGGAATGGGTCTTATACGCAAAAGTCCCCCTTTTTCAGGATCTTCAGACTTCTGATATCCAATTAAAATCAGATTGTTTTTGGAATCATATGAAACCAGACTGGTATTACCTATTTCGAACTCATTTGATTGTTCTTGTTCCGTTAAAAAATTCTCATAATAATAAAGGATAGCTGTGTTAGATTCAAAATCATATACTGCCGGGATATTCGGATAGGAGGTGCCATTGAGGTCTGTGGGCATGGCGTAATAAAGATTGTCCTTTTCATAGTAAAAGTAGCATTCGGAATCTGCAAATCTTGGCTCCTTACCCTCCGTATAACGCACGCTCTTTAGAACGTTCATTGATGTACTGTTAATCACAGTGTGTTGGTCTGCATAGCCAATAATTATTTCGCTTTCGCTAGCTTTAAAAATTCTTTGTACTTCAAAACCGAGGTTAGTTTCAACTACCAATTCGTTGGTTGTGGTATCCAATACAATGACCGCATTTTTATTATCATCTTCCGGGTCCTCAGTAAGAATAAATACCCGATCCTCCGAATAAACCGCCTGCATCGGTTTTTTCTCCAGCTCAATATCCACAAATTCCGGTTCCGAATTTGAGGTGTCAATACTACGTATGTAATAACCTGTCTCTTTTAATCCCTGGCCTGGCACTTCGTAAGCGATATAGATAGCATTTGTGGAATGAGCGAGTGCCAATACAATTAGTTCGCAATTTGCTAAATCATCAAAGACGACAGTTTTACGTACACCGTCATTTTTAAAATCATATAATGAAATTACACCGGAACAGTCTGTCTGAGACTTATAAATACTGATCTCTTTCCCCTCTCTATAACTAATAACGGGTAAAGAAATATTTTCAAATTCACTAATTCCGGGATCTAATGTAATATTATCGGCATCCGCATTTAAATTAATCAGCGAAAGGATATCATTATTTTTAACTATCAGGGAATAATTTGCATCAACGCTTGGGAGGTCATCGATTGATTCCTTATTTTCATTTAAATCATCACTGCAACCCATTAAAATAACGGATAGCAAGAGAAAGTAAACTCTGTAGGTTTGCATAGCAATAGGATTTGGGAAGCCCTATTCAGCTATACAGGTATGGCATACATTTTATCACGTTGTTCCCTTATAGCCTTATCGGACATATATTCATCAAACGTTAAATATCTGTCGATAGTATTTTTCGGGGTCAATTCTACAATCCTGTTTGCCACTGTTTGTGCAAATTGATGATCATGTGTCGTAAAGATTACGGTACCCTTATAATTCTTCAGTGAATTGTTAAATGCTGTTATACTCTCAAGGTCAAGATGGTTGGTTGGCTCGTCCAGCATCAATACATTTGCCCTGAGCATCATCATTCTGCTTAACATACAACGTACTTTCTCTCCACCTGATAGCACGGTACACTTTTTTAAGGCCTCTTCCCCACTAAACAGCATTTTGCCCAAAAATCCACGGATATAGACTTCTTCTTTCTCTTCTTTGGTTTTGGCCCATTGCCTTAACCAATCTACCAAATTCAAATCCTGGTTGAAAAAGTTGGAATTATCAGCAGGTAAGTAAGACTGGGCAGTTGTAATTCCCCAGTGAAAGGAACCACTATCTGGTTTCCTATTGCCGTTAATAATTTCGTAAAACGCTGTAGTAGCCCTTGAATCCCTTGATATAACTGCTACCTTATCGCCTTTGGCTAAATTCAGGTTTAGTTTTTGGAAAAGCAATTCCCCATCGTCTGAACTGGCGGCCAAATTTTCAATATTTAGAATCTGGTCTCCTGCTTCTCTTTCCTGCTCAAAGATAATAGCGGGATACCTTCTGCTAGATGGTTTAATATCCTCAATCTTTAACTTTTCGAGCATCTTTTTTCTGGAGGTTGCCTGCTTGCTTTTAGCTACATTGGCGCTAAACCGTTGAATAAATTCTTGTAACTCTTTCGCTTTGTCTTCCGCCTTTTTATTTTGTTGTGCCCTCTGCCTGGCTGCTAATTGACTACTTTCATACCAAAAGGAATAGTTACCTGAAAACGAATTCATTTTTCCAAAATCGATATCCGCAATATTGGTACAAACCGCATCTAAGAAGTGACGGTCATGAGAAACCACAATTACCGTGTTTTCATAGGAAGCAAGGAAATTTTCTAACCAGCTGATAGTTTCATAATCCAGGTCATTGGTAGGCTCATCCATTATTAAAACGTCCGGATTTCCAAATAAAGCCTGAGCTAAGAGAACACGTACTTTCAGCTTAGAATCCATATCAGACATAAGTGTATAATGCAATGACTCAGCTATTCCTAAATTCGACAATAAAGTTGCCGCATCACTGTCTGCATTCCAGCCATTCATTTCTTCAAATTTCACTTGAAGCTCCCCTATTTTATCTGCATTCTCATCACTGTAATCGGCGTAAAGGGCATCAATCTCTTTTTTGATTTTGAATAACGGTTTATTACCCATCACTACGGTCTCCAAAACGGCAATATCGTCATACGCATTGTGATTTTGCTCCAAAACAGACATACGCCTTCCATGTTCCAGGTTTACTTGTCCGGAAGTTGGGTCAATTTCACCTGCAAGGATCTTTAGAAAAGTTGATTTACCTGCACCATTGGCACCAATTATCCCATAGCAATTACCCTGGGTAAAACGGATATTTACTTCATCAAAAAGTACTCTTTTACCAAATTGAACTGATAAATTGGAAACAGATAACATATTACAATTTTTAAAATTTTTGCAAAAGTAGGGAAAAATTATCCTAAGTAACAAGAAACATTGACCTTATAACGGCTTTCCCAATTAACATGGATTATGAACTTTTAACTGTGCCTTAACAGCTTCCACCTCTTGGTTTAATTAGATTTGTATCCTGTTTGGAAGCTTCATTCTATATGCAAAAAACTTTACATTACTTAATTGTTTTCTTGCTGGTATCTTGCAGCACTGCAGAAAAAAAACCGTCAATGGTCTATTTTGGCGGAGAAATTGTCAATCCGTCCAGCGACCACGTTATCTTGTATAAAGGAGACATGACCTTAGATACGGCGAGGCTTGATGAAAATAACCGATTTTTCTTTCATTTGGACTCTGTAGATGAAGGGCTTCATCATTTTTACCACTATCCCGAAGAGCAATATGTTTATTTAGAACGCGGTGACAGTTTACAAATTAGGCTAAATACCGTAGACTTTGATGAGTCCCTGGCCTTTTCCGGTACAAATGAACAAGTTAATAATTTCCTTGTGGAATTATTCCTGGCCAGCGAGCAGGAAGAAGAATTGGTTTATTCCTTATATGGTCTGGAACCCAAAGAATTTGTTTATAAAATAGACTCTTTAAAAAATCTTAAACTCGACGCTTTAAACAGTTTGTCGGAAGAATATGAACTATCTGCCAATGCCCTGGAAATAGCGCGGTCGGGTATAATGTATAACTCGTATATAGCGAAAGAGGCCTACCCGTTTTATCATAAAAAGAAAAAGGGTGAAAAAGCCATGCATGAACTTCCTGCAGACTATTACAACTATCGCTCGGAAGTAAGTTACGATAACAGCAGACTTACTTATTACAGGCCTTATTACAATTATATGAAATACCATTTAGGCAATCTGTCTTATATGGACTGTGAAAAAGGATGTAACACAGGCAAGAAAATGGTTAAAAACCACCTGCATTTCAATCAACATAAGTTAAAGTTGATTGATAGCCTGATTAAAGAAAATGAATTAAGAGATAATCTATTCAGGAATGTAGCAATGGATTACCTCCTGAAGTATGATACCGAAGAAAATATTGAAATTTTTATTAAAGAATTTCATCAACTTTCCGGGAATAACAGGCACATACACGAAATCAATAACCTATACGACGGCATAAGAAACTTACAACCCCAGAAAGAACTGCCGGAACTTATAGTTTCTGATTTTGAAGGCAACCAGGTTTCTATAAAAGACCTGGGTAAGGATAGAAAGGTTGTATTTTACTTTTGGTCTGCTCCGGAAAAAAGGCATTTTTCTAATATGATCAAACGTATTGATCTGCTTAAAGAAAATTATCCGGACTACTCCTTTATAGGCTTAAATGTAAGA
This sequence comes from uncultured Eudoraea sp., assembly GCF_947258925.1. Classification (GTDB taxonomy): domain Bacteria; phylum Bacteroidota; class Bacteroidia; order Flavobacteriales; family Flavobacteriaceae; genus Eudoraea. The sequence continues at coordinate 124,613 of NZ_CAMYKG010000007.1, forward strand.
ACGGAACATTCGCGATGGAATAATATGCTTGAACAGGCACAACTAGACAAGAGTGAACAGTATTGGACTGAAAATTTTGATGATGTCGCGCATACGCTAATCGTTTATGATCCCAATAGGGGTATAATTACCAATAATGGAATCATTGTGGATGCTTTTGCCAACGTCTATACCTCTTTTAAGGTAGAGTAGATAATAGAAAGGAATATATCCTATTTCCGTTCAGGCCCTCTCGAAGTTAAGTCACTGAATTAATTACCTTTCTTGTAATCTGCTAAAAATTTGGCAAGGCCAATATCCGTTAAAGGATGCTTAAGAAGGCCTTCAATTGCTGATAATGGCCCGGTCATTACATCGGCACCTACCTTGGCGCAATCAATAATATGCATTGTGTGTCTAATTGAGGCAGCCAATATTTCAGTTTCATATCCATAATTATCATAAATATGCCTGATTTCTGAAATAAGGTTTAAGCCGTCTGTAGAGATGTCATCCAATCTTCCTATAAACGGAGAAACATAAGTTGCCCCGGCCTTTGCAGCAAGTAAGGCTTGACCCGGTGAAAAAACCAGTGTACAATTGGTCCGGATTCCTTTGTCTGCAAAGTACTTAAGTGCTTTTACCCCATCCCGGATCATAGGAACCTTAACCACTATTTGTTCATGCAACTCGGACAGAGACTCCCCTTCGCTAATCATTCCTTCCAAATCTGTAGCGATTACCTCGGCAGATACATCGCCATCAACTATGTTGCAAATATCAACATAGTGCTTAAGGATATTATTTTTTCCTGTAATACCTTCCTTGGCCATTAGCGATGGATTGGTTGTTACCCCATCTAAAACACCTAGTTCCTGAGCGTCCCTGATTTGGTCCAAATTGGCTGTATCTATAAAAAATTTCATCTGTTTTTCTATTTAAATAACTAATATTTATTGCGCTTACACCTTTCCAATGCGGGCACACAAAACTACAATTTATAATGATTCAATAACAAGCGTTCATAAACTTTGTCAGGTAATATTTTCTTCAAAAACAAAGAAAACTTTTGCATAGGACTTCCTACTTTATAATGAACTTTCGGGTTTTTTGTATTTATTATTTTCAGTACCATCTCGGCTACCTTAATAGGATCCTCTCCCTCCTGAACATGCTCATTTATAGCGGTTAAAGTTTTGCCATAGGTTTGATAATAAGGAGAAGAATCATTTAAGGGAGAGTGATACCTGCCTGCTGCTATATTAGTTGCAAAATCTCCGGGTGCCAGATTTGTGATTTTAATACCATAGTCCTTGGTCTCCATCCTTAAGGCCTCAGTAAGCAATTCCAATGCACCCTTGGTTGCGGAATAAACCCCTCTGTAAGGCAAACCCATATAACCGGCAATTGAAGTAATATTTATTATAAGGCCTGATTTCCGGGTTCGCATGTGTGGTATTATGGCCTTGACCATATTAATAGGCCCATGGAAATTAGTTTCAAAGGCCTTTTTAATTTCGGGATCCGGGGTTTCCTCAATAGGGCCCGTGATGCCTACCCCTGCATTGTTTATCAGTATATCTATCCTACCTTCTGAAGTAATTAAATTATGGACAGCGTTCCTAATACTATCCATATCGGCAACCTCTAATTGTATAAGTTCAAAATCTGAAAAATTCGGATATTTCTTCAAATTACGCGTGGTACCGTAGACTTTGAATCCTTTGGACTGCAGGTACATACCAATAGATCTTCCAATACCTGAAGAGCCACCGGTAATTAATACAACTTTTTGTTCCATAAGCTTTGCAAATAAACAAATAAAAAGAAGAGAATGAAAATGATAAAATAGGTATTCAGGCTTCGCTTAAAGTCATGTTTTATTGAAAAGAAAGTACCCGGAAGGTAAAAAAAAGGCATAAAAAAAAGGCAAGCTACCTACATCGCACCGCTACGACCTCATACCCTTGCTGCGTTCCCACCCTGGGGGATTCTGAGGGAGCTGGTCGTGTAGGACTTGCCTCATGCAAATATACGACCAATTTAAATTTGGGACAATCGTTTTACATTCTTATTTTCGCTGAAAAGCAATTGAAAAATTTATCTTTTGCTCAGAGAGGCCCCTAATGGAGGGCACCTTAATCTTAAACCGCAGCAGTACTAATACTTATGAATTTTATCAAGTTTTTTATCCCACTTGGAATGGCCTTTCTAATTATGGCTTGTGAAGGAGACCTAAAACCCAAGCAACTCTTTGCAATTGACTTGGCAGGCAAAAAAACTCAGTTTAGTTATGGCGAGCAAGTTCCGATATCGATAAAGAATAAAAAAGGTAAAACAATAGATAAAGTCAGGTATTCAATAGATGGCAAGGAATTGGAGGTAAAGGATGGTTTAATAAGCCTCAATATCACCCGCCTCGGTTCAAAAAAACTAAAAGCGGTTATTGACTACGAAGGCACCACTGCTGAAATAACCAGAAATATTAAGGTCCTGGCCGACAAAGCACCTGAAGTATATACCTATGAAATAATAAACGAATATCCCCATGACTGGAAATCATTTACACAAGGTCTGGAGTTTTATAAGGATACCTTATATGAAAGCACTGGTAGCGGTGGGGCTGCCAAATCATTCATCCGGAAACTGGATTATAAAACAGGTGATGTATTACGGCAAAAAGACCTAGCGAAGAATTATTTTGGTGAGGGTATTACCATTTTAAACGACAAACTTTACCAGCTAACATGGCGAAGCGGTACGGGCTTTGTCTATCAAGTATCCGATTTTAATGAGCTGGGCAATTTTCAGTACGACCAAAGTAAAGAAGGCTGGGGCCTTTGTAATGATGGCAAAGTAATTTATAAAAGCGATGGTACCGAGAAGATTTGGTTGCTGGATCCTGAAACGCTTTCTGAACTAAGTCATATTGAAACAGTAACCAACAAATCTATTTTCAATAAGGCAAATGAACTGGAATATGTCGATGGTAAAATATATGCCAATGTTTGGGAAAAAGAAAGTATCATGATCATTGATGCCAAAACAGGAGCAATTGTCGGTGTAATTAATATGGCAGGCTTAAAGAATAAAGTGAGAAAGCATGAAAATCTCGATGTGCTGAATGGTATTGCCTACAACCCATCTACTGGTAATTTTTTTGTTACCGGGAAAAATTGGGACATTCTCTTTGAAATAAAGATCATGAAAAAATAGAATGAAAGCATTTGAAAAAAAAATCAGTGTTCAGGCAGATGATCTTGATGACCTTAATCATGTAAACAATGTCCGCTATGTGCAATGGATTCAGGACATTTCAAAGGAACATTGGCAGCATCTTACATCCAAGGAACTACAGGAACGCTTCATTTGGGTAGTGCTAAATCATAATATAACCTATAAAAATGCCGCTGGTTTGGGCGATATTATTCTACTAAGAACCTATATTGACAATTCAAAAGGGGCAATTTCAGTCAGGGCTGTTGAAATGTACAATGCTAAAACAAATGCTCTCTTGGTCCATTCAAAAACAACCTGGTGCCTACTTAACCCTGAAACACTCAAACCTATACGAATTTCAGAGGAAATACGTTCTATTTTTGCAGCTGTGACCAAGAACCCCAGCTGAAGAGCTATGCGCCAAATTCTTTTTACTATTTCAGCTGTATTCTTAATCCTTTTCTGGTGCTCGTGCAGGAAAGATTTTCAATACGATGCCAGTTCCGGCAATTTGATCAGATTTAACAGCTAAATATGTACAGATTATTCGTATTAAAAAAGTTATTTTTCCTACAAGTTAAATAGCTTAGTTATCAATGAAATTAGGCCTTCAAGGCGATATGTCCTCAATTTTACAGCCCTAATACTACAAGGCTTTGTGCTCTTTAAGTGATATAAAGTACAATTAAAAATTGAATGAAGCCTATGGTTTAAATTACTTTAAGTTAACTATTACTCTGAATCCCTTTACTTAGAATCCCCCTTCTAGTTATTTCTTACATTCTTTTTAGTATTCTGCTTTCCTTTATTCATAATTGAATCAGGCCCCACACCTCATCAGATTAGCGAACAACCAACCTATTGCTGTGGTATTGTATAACCAATTAAACGCAATAGCATGAGGATTTTTACGTCATTACCTTCCCAGAAATTATTTATTACAGCGGTTATTTTAATGTTTACAACTTTTGGCTTATTAGCCCAAACTGTCAGAACTGACAAGTTGGATTATTTGCCTGGGGAAACAGCATACGCAAGAGGCTTGGGTTGGATGCCTAACGAACCAGTAACACTCAACGTGCATGAAGAGCCCGTCTACCACCCGGATGTTGTTACGAGCACAATGGCCGATGCCAATGGTGTTTTCGAAAATGTAGCCATTTATGACTTTGAGGAGCACGATTTCGGTTCTAGTTTTACGCTTACGGCTACTGGGCAATATTCAGGAAATCAGGTCATTGCAACATTCACGGACGGAGGTGGTGCTTATTCATTGAATTTTGCTGCTGCTGACCCTTCCATTTATATTCCCCCGGTACCTTATCCCAGTATTTTAACGGCCCCAACCGGGCGCAGTAATGGGGATATACCGATTCCCTTAGCTGAGTTCAATAATGGAACCACGGATGTCAGGGTAGAAAGCCTGGCTCCAGAGGATATGGCATTAGGACAAATAGTCCCATTTGAAACTAAGATTTCGGTTACAGGGGATATAACACCTGAAAATGGGGTGATAACCATAGTTGCGGGATGGAATACCCTAACAACTAATGGAGATGACTTTGGATATGACGCCCGTGGGGATGATGTTGGATATGGGGTATACGGGGCATTTATTGATACAGGTGATGGAGCCCATTCTGATCCTGGAGGTGATGCCACGGTTTCATCATTTCAATGGCAATTCATCAACGATGAAATTGTCGGAATCTTCACAATAAGTGGTCTTGATGATGGAGATGTCGTTGTCCTTGAAACATGGCTGGTATTAGATGATACTATTCTTCCTGGAGTAGGAGGAAATGTTCAGTCACGACTGATAGATGCCGGAACTGGTGCTGATCAGACAATCAATGTAGCCAATAGCGGAGCCATTACCTTGGTGAATGATTTGGACGCTATTTCTACTGGTAACCAGACGGTACCCTTGTTAAAACCCAGTGATTTTTTTACAGCGGATGTAGACGTTTCGGTCTTCAAATCGGATGATGTAGATCCTATTATTCAGGGGGAAACGTTGACCTATACGATTACAGGAACCAATGCGGGGCCTTCAGTGGCAAATTCTGTAGTGATCTATGATGTATTGGATCCGAATGTTACGTTTGTATCTGCTTCTGATGGAGGATTTATCAATACGGATTCGGGAGATGCTATTCCGGATGGGGCAGTCCAGTGGGATGTGGGTGCATTAACGGTAGGCCAGACAGTAACACGTACGTTAGTAGTTACGGTTAACCTGGATGCCCCCACTGATGGCACATCTGAGGATGAGGCCCCATGTGATGGTTCTGCCGATCTGGAAAACAATGTTACCATAACCACAATTTCGGATGATACCGATTTGACAAATAATACGGATTGTGAGCCTACGGATGTATTGGTTTTGTGTGTACTGAATTCCAGCTTCACAAAAACTGATGTAGCATGTTTCGGCGAAGCTTCGGGTGCAATAGACTTAACGGTAACAGGAGGTTCCGATTCATATACTTATTTATGGACCACCACGGATGGAACAATTCCAACAGGACAGGAAATTGTGGAGGACCCAACAGGCCTTACAGCAGGAACCTATGACGTAACCGTGACTGATTCCGTTACGGGTACCTGTACCACCACCGAGACAGCAACGATCACACGGCCTGATGCAGCCCTTGATCTATTGGCTACCAAAGACAGTGATGTAAGCTGTTTTGGAGGCAGTGATGGATCTTTCAGTGGTTCTGTAAGTGGTGGAACGGCACCATATACAGTAAGTTATGAAGGAGGTGCTATCACCCTGGATACAAACAATGCTTTCACAATTAGTGGATTGACTGCGGGTACTTATAACATAGTTGCCACCGATGCAAATGGACAGACAGTAAACACGGGGTGCTATGATGCTGAGCAGGTCGTAATAGGTGAACCGGACCCAATCGTATTGGCAACACCGACAATCAATGATGTTACCTGTAATGGTGGCAATGACGGAAGTGTTTCTGTAAGTGTTACCAGT
>NZ_CAMYKG010000007.1:130852-131468 GCF_947258925.1 uncultured Eudoraea sp.
CAGTGGAGGAACATCTCCATTTAGCTATTCTATTGATGGTAACGACTTTACCAATACTACAGGCTCTTTCACTGGCTTGATGGCCGGAGATTATACCATTTATGTACGGGATGCAAACTGGAATGAAGCAGGCGATACCGGTTGTGAAACCAGTGTAGCTGTAACCATAGGTGAACCTGATGCAATCGTATTGGCAGAACCAACCGTTACCGATGTTACCTGTAATGGTGGCAGTGACGGAAGTGTTTCTGTAAGTGTTACCAGCGGAGGAACATCTCCATTTAGCTATTCGATTGATAATTTTGCTACGAGCAATACCACAGGGATCTTCACCGGTCTTACCGCTGGGAATTATACCATTACTGTACGTGATAACAACTGGAATGAAGCAGGCGATACCGGCTGTGAAACCAGTGTAGGTGTCACCGTAGGGGAGCCTGATCCAATCGTATTGGCAACTCCAACTGTTGTTGATGCTACCTGTAATGCAGGAAGTGACGGAAGTGTTTCTGTAAGCGTTACCAGTGGAGGAACATCTCCATTTAGCTATTCTATTGATGGTAACGACTTTACCAATACTACAGGCTCTTTCACTGGCTTGATGGCCGGAGATTAT
>NZ_CAMYKG010000008.1:0-1345 GCF_947258925.1 uncultured Eudoraea sp.
AAGCCCGTCTGCGCCGATGGTACTGCCGTAACTGGTGGGAGAGTAGGCCGCCGCCTTCTTTAAAAGCACTTATCAATTCATTGATAGGTGCTTTTTTTTGTTACAAACACCAATACAACCTCAGATACCCCTTTTAATAAGTTAAAATTTGAATTATCTTAGCTCCATACCCATATTTTATGAGCAATAACCCTCAGGATAAAAAATTTAAAAAATGGCTTGATATACTTCAACAGGAAAGTTGGCAGTTAGAATTAATTATTTCCGGTTTTGCCATCTATGGACTGTTTATGATCATTGAACCTATTGAATTAGCCGGTATTGAAGCTGAAAATGAGCGGAATTTGTATCAGATCTTTTTAATTAGAGGTCTGTTAATATCCTGGTATATACTTACGATAAACCTCATAGCACATGTTATTTTAAGAGGCCTTTGGATTGGAGCTATTGGATTGCGCTATGTGTCAGGCGATATCGACTACGATCATTTGAATTACAGTCCAAAATTCACAAAACACTTGAAAAAACATGTAGGTAGTTTTGATAACTATGTTGCAGTTCTGGAAAAATATTGCAGTGTCATATTTGCGGTTACATTTTTGTTAGTCTTCTACTTGCTGGGATTACTACTCATAGCCTTTGTGCTGGCTTTGCTGGGATTGTGGATAGACAAAGGGGAAACACCCGAATGGTTAAGGATAGTAATCGCGGTGCCATTGATTCTATTTATTGTCCTTGGGATGATTATGACATTTATTGATTTCCTAACGCAAGGATGGTTAAAGAAAAAAAAGTGGACTACTGCTTTTTATTACCCTTTTTATTGGGTTTTTAAATACTTAACCCTTTCGATTCTTTACCGCCCCATGGTATATAATTTTTTAGATACCAAATTTGGAAAACGATTAAGTTTTATTATTGTGCCTCTTTATTTGGGAGTGGCCATCTTAGCCGGTACAGGATTCAGTACATCCAACTATTTGGATAAAGAGCTTAACTCAAATTCTTTGACAGCCGGTTCGGATAATTACCAGGATTTGATCACCTTAAATACCTCATTTGCAGATAGGGCGGTTATAGACTCCAAGTTGATCAACAATTCTTTCTTACACGTTTTTGTGTGTTATGGGAGCTCCATTGAAGATGATGTATTTTACTTCAATAAGGACCTGGAACCCGAAGAGGATGTACGAGGCATATATTCCCCTTTTTCAAAAGGCACTATATCGTGGTCCAAAAAAGGGAATAGTATGGAAGAGTATCTAAAGACGGTAGAGGATATGTATACCTTAAGTGTTGATAGTATCCCTTATAAACCTCAATTTGTTTTGGCGCAAAATCCTCA
>NZ_CAMYKG010000008.1:1385-68811 GCF_947258925.1 uncultured Eudoraea sp.
TATTTAGATCTTGCAACTGTTGCTTCCGGGAAACATATTTTGAAAGTGGCCCGAAAGGATCATATAAATGATAGTATCTATATGAGAACCATTGTCGATATTCCATTTTGGTATAATCCGGAATAGCGAAATACGAATTCTATAATGAAGTTGAATTATCACAATGAAGAAAAACTAAACGCCCTATCACATGCAATAGGCATAGTTCTGGGTATATTCGGATTCTATTTTCTTATAAAATTGGACGGACATAAATCTGAGTATTCTACCATTTCCGTTATTGTTTATAGTATTTCCATTATTTTATTGTTCACAGCTTCAACCCTCTATCATTACGTTTCCTCTCACTCATTGAAAATGAATCTAAGGGTATTGGATCATATTTCAATCTATTATTTAATTGCAGGAACTTATACGCCTGTAGCACTCATTACCTTATCAGAAGGCAATGGCTGGACCATTTTATATGCTGTTTGGGGGATTGCCGTTGCAGGCACTTTTCTCAAATTGTTTTTTACAGGAAGATTTGAGGTATTATCTTTATTACTGTACCTTTTTATGGGGTGGTTAATTGTTTTTGATCTACGCAACCTGCTTTCAAGTACATCAACGCTTGGATTGTATTTGTTGCTATTAGGTGGTGCATTTTATACAATTGGTATTTTTTTCTATGCTTTTAAGCGTATTCCACATAATCACCTGATTTGGCATTTTTTTGTCCTGGGGGGAGCCGTAAGCCATTGGTTATATATTGCTTTTGCTGTAGTCTAGAGGAAATAAGCTATCGCTGTTCCCAGTACTATGGCCGTTAACTTTCTAAGATTAAAGGTATGACCTTCTGTACTTTCAAATAAAATCACGGTAGAGATATGAAGAAAAACGCCTATGACAACAGCGTTTATCGGGGCACTATAATTAGAAATAAATTCGAATTTTGAGGCGGCATAACTGCCCAACGGGGTCATTAATGAAAAAGCGATCATAAACAAGGCCCCGTACAAAGGTTGAATCTTAGACCCAACCAAAAAAATGCTTAAAATTATGGCAATTGGAATTTTATGAACCAAAATACCATAGAGTATTGTATTGTTTCCTTCAATAGGGATACCTTCTAAAAAAGCATGAATACACAAACTAACAAAAAGTAACCAGGGGAAGTCACTTGCTTTACTATTCAGATGAACATGACCATGTTCTGCACCTTTTGAAAAGAACTCCAGAAAAATCTGGAGTAAAATACCTAACATGATAAAGATCCCAATTGTTTTGGGATCCGCTTCTTTATAGACACCTGGTAAAAGTTCGAAAAGTGTAAGGGCTAACAGGAATGATCCACTGAATGCCAGGAGCAGTCGCAGGCCTTCTTTCTTTCTGGGTCTTGCAAGTACTACAAATCCATAACTTAGAAGAACAGCGATAATCAGTAAGAAATAGGTCATACTTAGTTTAAATATGGATAAAGTTGGTTGTAAAACAAAGTGGTTAAATTTAGTGTATTTTTGTGGTATTCTTTGAAAGGACTATGAGTAATAATTTTAAAATGGTGGCCAAAACCTTATTTGGTTTTGAAGAAATTCTATCGAAAGAATTGCGTAACCTCGGTGCAGTAAACGTGAAAGAAGGTGTGCGAAATGTTTCTTTTGAGGGGGATACGGGCTTTATGTACAAAGCCAATTTAAGTCTGCGTACCGCTATAAAAATTTTAAAACCGATAAATTCCTTCTATGTCAGGGATGAGAAGGACCTTTACAATAAGATTTACGACATGGACTGGTCTGAATATCTTAGTCCGGAAACAACATTTGCTATAGATGCCACGGTAAATTCAGATCATTTTACGCATTCTCTTTATGTTTCGCAAAAGACGAAAGATGCTATTGCAGATAAGTTTCGGGCAACAGATGGAAGAAGACCCAATGTAGATATAAAGTTTCCCGATATCAGGATTAATATCCATATCCAAATGAACAATTGCAATGTCTCCTTAGACACTTCGGGACCTTCTCTGCATCATAGGGGGTATAGAACTGCAACCAATATAGCTCCAATAAATGAAGTTTTGGCAGCTGGCCTCCTGCTTTTAAGTGGATGGGATGGTCAATGTCATTTCTTAGACCCTATGTGTGGAAGCGGAACATTTTTAACTGAGGCGGCAATGATCGCATGTAACATTCCTGCAAATATTAATAGAAAGGAATTTGCCTTTGAAAAATGGCAGGATTTTGATGCCGAACTTTATGAGAAGATAATTGATAGTTGCCTGAATAAAGCCAGGGAATTTCATTTTAAGATTATCGGTTATGACAAAGCTCCCTCTGCCGTTCAAAAGGCACAAGACAATGTTGAAAATGCCAACCTAACAGAGTACGTAAAGATTGAGCGCAAAAACTTCTTCGAATCTGAAAAATTCACCAAAAACCATTTGCACATGGTTTTTAATCCACCATATGGGGAACGCCTTAATATTGAAATGGAAGAATTTTATGGAAAAATCGGCGATACTTTAAAACAAAATTATCCGGGAACCGATGCATGGTTTATAACATCTAATCTTGAAGCTCTAAAGTTTGTAGGTCTTCGCCCGTCTCGAAAAATAAAGGTATTCAACAGTCATCTCGAATCGCGTCTGGTGAAATATGTGATGTATGAGGGCAGTAAGAAGGCTAAATATAAGAATCAAGTAAAGTCCTAGATACTTCAACGGGGATTTGTTACCTTAAAATTGCGCCAAATTAGTGCTGATCTATATCAGATCTTAAAAGAATACTTTCACGGTATAATCGATAAAATCGGTTGTATAAATTATGCACCTGTATTGGAATATAAAATATTGCTGATGTGAATTAGTGTTAAACAGTGCAGGAAATTTTTATTATTCTTCAGTAGGTTTTTCCTTTTTCTTTTTATTTCCATTTTTTCTATATAATGGTATAAAATAGGATATGGTATAATTATAACCGACTCCAAAATTGCTATTATCGTTTACCTTATTAAAACCGGGAATCCATAAATTAGGGAAGAATTCAGCTTCTTTATTGGTAATTAAATAGGATAGTCGGACACTCGCACTAAGGTAGAAATTAGCAAACAACTCAACTTTAATTCCCAAGAGGATCTCTAACCAAGAGGCATTTAAATCCGTGAATTCCTGGGTGGGGCCAGATCCGGGTGCAAAATCACTGGGATTCCAATATCTATTGCTATCGTAAATTGTATAATTATTTAGGGTTTGACTAAACGAACTTCCCGCATATCTTGCACCGGCAAATATGGCATTGGTCATCCCGTACCAATTCTCATAGGTGTTGAAATCAACCCCCAGTTTAAGATAACTACCGGAAGTGGTATAATTGTATATTTCTACTCTATTCAGGTCGTCTATATTTTCAAGAGATTCAATACTGGTTTTTTTCTCATTTCCAAATTCAGCGGCGATGTATAGTTTCTTTGTTATGCGATAGTCGGCAACGAATTCTAACCCCGAATAGTCATCATCAAAAAGCCCTCTGATCGGTTTACTTAAGTCTACACCAACTCTTAGCCCATAGCGCTGAGCAAAACTTGTAGAATCCCTGGCTCCTAAATCCAGGGAATCTGTTTGTGCTTCACTTGTAAAAAAGCATAAAAGAAATAAACAACTAGTGAAAAATCTTGACATGGGCACTATCTTGCTTTTGTACTAAAGGTGAAACTATTTCAATATTTTGTATCCAATTTTCACTATCTGTTGTAAGTAATTCACCTAATTCATCGTAATTGGCTATAAAACCACAGGCCCTAGAAACAAATACTTCAAGGGTATTGTAATCAAAAGTAAGGGTGTCAGTATTACCTGTTTCCAGATCATCTTCATCGGCAGAATCAGAAATAAGTATGAAGCCGGTATTGGGTTCATTTATCCTTAATGGTAAGGAAATAGAGTCTAAAGATGTTCTGTCGGCAATTGTATTTACGGTAGAGTTTTGTCCCAAACCAATCACTCTGATATTCGGGACTGCTTTTAATTCACCGGGGTTTTCATTGTCATAAAATCGAATGATCAACAAAGGGGTGTCACCATCAACGCAGATATCGTCTTTCTCACAGGCATTAAAGGAAATTACTGCAGCCAATACTAAAATAAAAATCCTTATTTTCCGCATATCTAGATAGCAAGTTTTTTAAGCATGTTCAAAAGCAATTATAGCTGACCGTGTTTCTCCAAAAGTACAACATTTTCTACATGATGTGTCTGAGGAAACATGTCTACCGGCTGAATTAATTTTACGTCATACACCTCTTTCATGAGTTCCAGATCCCGGGCTTGCGTGGCACTATTACAACTAACATAAACAACTTTACGCGGGGCAATTTGCAGAATCTGAGCTACTACATCTTTATGCATTCCATCTCTTGGTGGATCTGTAATAATAACATCCGGCCTGCCGTTAGACGCAACAAACTCCTTATTAAATATATTTTTCATATCCCCTGAGAAAAAATCAACATTAGTGATGTTATTCTCCAGCGCATTTGATTTGGCAGCTTCAATAGCCTCAGGTATTGCCTCAATCCCTATTACCTTTTTAGCTTCAGCAGCAACAAATTGGGCAATTGTGCCTATTCCTGTATAGAGATCGTAAACTACTTCGGTTTTATTCAAATGTGCAAATTCCCTAACTACTTTATAAAGCTCATAGGCTTGTTGTGAATTAGTTTGATAAAAGGACTTGGCCGTGATTTTGAATTTTAGCCCCTCCATTTCTTCATAGATATATTCCTTGCCCGCATGGCATTGTATATCCTGATCGTATATGGTATCATTCCCTTTACGGTTAATTACGTACAATAGCGACGTAATTTGCGGAAACTTCTTTTTGAGATGATCAAGTAGTCCGTTTCGTTTATCTTCAGCATCATCATAGAATTGAATTAAAACCATAATTTCTTTTGAAGAAGATGTTCTGATCATTAGTGTACGAAGAAGCCCTGTATGATTTCTTGGGTTAAAAAAACGAAGCTCATTTAACTGTGCATATTTTTTTATTTCCAAACGGATCTCATTTGAGGGGTCTGCCTGTAAATGGCATTTCTTGATATCCAGGATTTTATCCCACATACCCGGGATATGAAATCCAAGAGCATTTTTATCAGTTATTTCATGTTTACTATTAATCTCTTCCTGCGTTAGCCACCTGCTATCTGAAAACGAAAATTCCATTTTGTTCCTATAAAAGTATTTTTGATCGGAACCTAGTATAGGTAGAATTTCAGGTAGGGTCAGATGGCCAATGCGCCTTAAATTGTTTTCGACTTCTTTTTGTTTGTAGTACAGTTGGTAATCGTAGTCCATATGTTGCCATTTGCATCCCCCACAAACCCCAAAATGTTCGCATAGGGGATCTGTGCGTTTATCGGACAAGCTGTGAAATTTAGTAGCAACACCCTCAAAATATGCCTTTCTTTTTTTAGTGGTTTGAATATCAACAACATCACCGGGCACAGCATTAGAGATAAATATTATCCTGCCATCAGGTGCTTTGCCCACACTCTTACCTTTGGCACCGGCATCCAGAACGCTTACATTCTCAAAAATTAGCCTGGTCCTTTTTTTTCTCATTGGGCAAAAATACTATTTACCGCGAATCTTTAATCTTATCTTTAAGAGGAATTGGATAAAAACAATCAAATAATTGAACCTTTTCAATATAAACCGGTCTCTATAGTAGAAACGACATGGGGAATACCAAAAAAATATTCGAGGGATTACTGGTTTTACAATTCCGAACCGGAAACAAAGAAGCATTAACCTTCCTGGTAAAGCGGTATAATACCAAAATGTGCAAGCATGCTTTTTGGTATACGTACGATATGGAAATTGCAAAAGATATAGTTCAGGACAGCTGGAGGACCATTTTAAAGAAATTACACTCCTTGAAAAACCCCAACAGTTTTGGAAGCTGGGCGATGCGGATTGTCACACGAAAATCCATTGACCATTTAAAAAGGAATCATAGTGATATAGAAAAATTAAAAGAATATTATCACAATCCTCGCCTAAATATACATTCGGATAATAAGGAATCAGATCTTTTAAAAGTTTATGATGCAATTAAGAAATTACCTGGAAATCAACAAGCTGTGCTAAGGCTATTTTATCTGGAAGAATATTCCCTCAGGGAAATCAGTGAGATAATGAACATATCCGAAGGGACTGTTAAATCCAGGCTGTATCATGCAAGGGAAAAATTAAAAACAATGGTAAATAATAGAAATTATGAATAAAAAGAAAGAAAAAATTGATGAATTAATTAAAGCAACTTTGTCCAAGGAAGAATCAGCTTTTTACGATGACCTGGAAGAACAAAACCTCATAGGAAAGATTGGGGAAGTATATAAAGGCAAATTAGGATGGTTAGCTGCTATAATGAATGTAGTACACCTGTTAATGTTTATGGCTTTTATATACTGCATTTTCCAGTTTTTTAGTACAGATAACACCAACGAACTCATTAAATGGGCATCTGCCGGATTCTTGAGTATGATAGTCATGGGGATGCTTAAATTATTCGTTTGGATGCAAATGGATAAGAATGACATATTACGTGAATTAAAGCGTTTGGAATTGCAAATTGCAATGCTCAACAAATTGGAAAGATAAAGTAGGTAAGGTGGGCGAACATATTTCATAAATAGCCCCATAATTTGTACTTTAGCAACTCTGCATAGGATGATTTCTCTCCCAAAGAAGGAATTGCTAAAGTTTTATCTAAATTGTCACCTAAATGTCAGTATTGGAAAAAATATCTTCCCAAGACGCGATAGCATTGGAAGAAAAATATGGAGCACAAAATTATCATCCTTTACCCGTAGTTTTAAATAGGGGAGAAGGTGTTTACGTTTGGGATGTGGAAGGTAAAAAGTATTATGATTTTTTATCTGCCTACTCAGCTGTTAATCAAGGACATTGCCACCCACATATTATTGGGGCTCTAAAAGAACAGGCAGAAAAGTTAACACTTACTTCCAGGGCATTCTATAACGATATGCTTGGTAAATACGAGAAATACTTATCCGAATATTTTGGATTTGATAGGGTCTTACCTATGAATACAGGAGCGGAAGCTGTAGAAACGGCCATGAAACTTGCCCGAAAATGGGGTTATGAGAAAAAAGGAATTCATTCAAATCAAGCCAAAATAATCGTTTGCCAAAATAATTTTCATGGCCGAACCATTTCAATTATTTCGGCCTCCAATGATCCGGCGGCTACAGAGAATTTTGGTCCTTTTACACCGGGAATATTCTCCATAAGATATAATGATATCAACGCATTATATGAGGCCCTAGCCGACAAGAATGTAGCGGCATTTATGGTTGAACCTATTCAGGGCGAAGCAGGCGTTTACGTTCCTGATGAAGACTACCTGAAAGAGGCATATAAACTTTGTAAAGAAAAAAATGTATTATTTATTGCTGATGAAGTTCAGACTGGTATTGCCAGAACTGGTCGTTTACTTGCTACCTGCGGAAATTGTACCTGTTCTGACAAACTATGCAGCGGAACCCCGGATGTGAAACCAGATATTCTAATTTTAGGAAAAGCCTTGTCCGGTGGTGTTTTTCCGGTTTCGGCTGTTTTGGCTGATAACCATATTATGGATGTAATACGCCCCGGGAATCACGGATCTACATTCGGAGGAAATCCATTGGCATGCGCAGTGGCAATTGCCGCCTTAGAGGTCGTTAAATCTGAAAATTTAGCAGAAAAGGCCTTCTGCCTTGGGAAATTATTTCGGTCGGAGATGAGAAAATTAATCGAAAAAACCTCCCTCGTGAAGCTGGTTCGCGGGAAGGGGCTCTTAAACGCTATCGTAATAAATGATACGGAAGATAGCTCTACCGCCTGGGAATTGTGTATTGCTCTAAAAGAAAATGGGCTGCTTGCCAAGCCTACCCATGGGAATATTATTCGTTTTGCACCTCCACTTGTCATGACAGAAGATCAACTTTTAGATTGCATATCCATTATATCTAAAACAATTTTGGCTTATGAGAAAGAAAAATCTTAATCATTAATAAACCCACCAGAAACAAAAAAACCCTGATAAACATATCAGGGTTTCTTTTTTTTGTTGTAAATACTAAATTCTTAGGACCTAACTTCTTTGATCCTTGCTTTTTTACCAGTAAGGCCTCTAAAGTAAAATATACGAGCTCTACGTACTTTCCCTTTTTTGTTAATTTCAATTTTTTGTAAAGCTGGCATGTTTACAGGAAATATTCTTTCTACACCTATTGTACCTGACATTTTGCGGATTGTAAAAGTTTCTGTTGCACCAGATCCTCTTCTTTGTATAACCACACCTTTAAAAAACTGGGTACGTTTCTTTTCTCCTTCCTTTATCTCGTAGTAGACGGTAATTGTATCACCGGGGCCAAATTGCGGAAAATCTTTTTTGGGAACAAATTCGTTTTCAACAAATGATATTAAGGATTCCATTTAATTTTATTTTAATTAAATCAAAACCAACGTTCACGGACTTCGTCAGAGGTTGATTTCAAATCGAATGCAAAAATAGTCTTTAAATTATTACCTACAAGACTTTTTAGGCAATTTTTAATGGTGAAAATTGTTTTTTAGTCTTCCAGTAAATCGGGTCTTCGTTTTTTGGTTCTTTTTATTGCTTCTTCTTCCCGCCATTTTTCAATTTCTGGAAAGTTGCCGCTTAATAGGATATCAGGAACATTTAAGCCTTTGTATTCCCTTGGCCTGGTATAAACAGGCGGCGCTAATAAATCGTCCTGAAAAGTGTCTGTAAGGGCGGAGGTTTCATCATTGAGGACACCAGGAAGCAAACGTATAATGGAATCGCATAAAACCGCAGCTCCTAGCTCGCCGCCCGATAGTACATAATCACCAATGGATATCTCCCGGGTGATTAGGGTATCCCTAACCCTTTGATCAACTCCTTTATAATGTCCACAGAGTATAATTATATTTTTTAGTAAGGATAGCCGATTTGATGTCCGTTGGTTAAGAGTTTCACCATCAGGAGTCATATAAATAATTTCATCGTAATGTCGTTTTTCTTTCAACGCCCCGATGCATTTATCAATGGGTTCGATCATTAAAACCATCCCTGCTCCTCCTCCAAATTGGTAATCATCTACCTGATTATAAGTCTTATCGGTATAATCTCTTAAATTATGAAAATAAATTTCTACCAATCCCTTGTCAATTGCTCGCTTCAATATTGAAGCTTCAAAGGGACTTTTTAATAATTCAGGCAAGACGGTTATAATATCTATTCGCATAGGTAATATTCTTATTCTTTTTTTTGACTAATCCGCTTTCCAAAAATAATGATAAAAGTTAGTGTCTTTTTCCCAGCCCAACCGTTCGTATAATTTCTGTGCGGGATTATTCGTTGCGGTTTCCAGAGACAATCCCTTATAGCCCATAAATTTGCAATGATCCTGAGCCCTGTTCAAAAGTAGTTCACCAATGCCCTTTTTTCGATATTCATGGGATACATACAAATCGTTTAAGATATATAATGGTTTAAGGCTCACGGTAGAAAAGGAAGAAAATAATTGTACAAAACCTGCCGGGGTATTGTTAAAATATGCAATAAAAATTACAGAATCCTTATTTTGTAATCGGGCTTCCAGAAAGTTTTTAACCGCTTTTTCATTTGAATTCTGCTTATAGAATATTCTATAACTATCTAATAGCGGAATCAATAGGGAAATATGTTCTTCTTCTGCCTGAATTATGGTAATCATGGGATTCTCTGGTCAAAAAAAAGCTCCTTTAAGGAGCTTTCTTTATTTTGATTTTTTATACTTATTGATTTCGTCCTGAAGTTGCCGGCTTATGCGCTGTTCTCTTTCCAGAGCCCTGCGCCTGTGATCCTCATATTCCGTCTCTAATTCAGACAAGTTGGTTTTGGCTTGCTGGGTTAGGAAATTACTACTCCTGAATTTATAAATAAATAGTAATAGTAAAAGGAAAAGACCAATAATAATTGTCCATAAAATAAAATTATAAGTCCCTTTGGAAACCTGGGCACCCAAAAAAGACATACTATCTTTTTCTTCACTAACGGCTGCTAAACTGTCCGACGTTTCTTTTAACTTGCCATTGAGAGAGGAAATCGTTGCTTCGTGATCACTTATTGTTTTTTTCAGAGCGACAGCCTTCTGATTAGCCACATTTATCGAATCAAGGACATTATTCCTAATTTTATCCAAGTTGATTTTTCGAACAACCTCGTACCTTTTCCCTTCAGCGTTATAGTTGCCGGATTTTATATATAAATATTCAAACTGACTTTCTAAAGAGCCACTATCCAGAGACAATTCTTCCTGTTGCGCAGCCTGTTGAGCATAATGTAGGTTACATGTCAGGAAAGCGATTACAATATAAAACTTGCTAAAACCTTTCATTAAAATTATTCTTAGTATTAATATATGATTTAAGGAGGGAACTAAAGTACTCTATAAATATTAATTAATAAAAAAAATTAATAGTATCCCTTGTTTTGTGGTAAAGAATAATTACACCATTTCCCTTGCTAAAGGATATTTAATAGTATGTGAACCTTCTCACTTTAGCAATATATTTGGCTAATCTTATTACCTGATGCGCATACCCAAATTCATTATCGTACCAAACATATAGTACAATATTTTTACCGTCAGACGAAACTAAAGTCGCATTACTGTCATAAATAGATGGTGCAGAGGTTCCTACAATATCAGTTGAGACCAGTTCATTACTTAGAGAATATTTTATCTGCTCTACCAAATCCCCTTCTAATGCATATTTTTTTATTATTGTATTTATGGCTTCCTCGGAGGTTTTGTTTTTTACCTCCAGGTTTAGAATAGCCAGGGAACCATTGGGAACAGGAACCCGAATTGCATTTGAAGTTAGCTTTCCACTTAACGAGGGCAAGGCCTTTTCCACTGCACTTCCAGCTCCGGTTTCGGTTATAACCATGTTTAATGCTGCTGCCCTTCCTCTGCGATATTTACCATGCAAATTGTCAACTAAATTCTGATCATTTGTATAGGCATGGATAGTTTCCAAATGTCCTTTTTTAATACCCAGGGAATCATCTACGACCTTTAAAATTGGGGTAATGGCATTTGTTGTGCACGATGCAGCCGAATATATTTTATTAGCATCCGGCTCAAATTCATATTGATTTACGCCATGCACAATATTTGGTATTTCCTTACCTGGGGCGGTTAAAAGAACTTTACCTGCACCGGAAGCCTTCAGATGTCTTTCCAATGATTTCTTATCTCTAAACGCGCCTGTATTATCAATTATCAACGCATCCTTAATTCCGAACTTGGTATAGTCAATATCTTCAGGCCTATCAGAGGTTATCATATGAACTGTGGTACCATTAATTAATAATGACTTTTTCTTCAGGTCATAATCAACTGTTCCGGTGAACTGGCCGTGTACCGAATCGGTTTTTAGCAATGTTGCTCTTTTTTCCAGAATTTCAGGGGTTAGCTGTCCCCTGGTTACGATTGCCCGCAGTCTCAGCTGATTGCCTTTACCGGTTTTTGCCAATAACTCACGTGCCAATAACCTTCCAATACGACCAAAGCCGTATAGTACTACGTCTTTAGGTTCAATGGCCTTAGTGGTTTTGGCATCCTTCAGTTTATCGAGGATAAAGGATTTGGCATCAGGATAATTATTGTCATCTGAATGATATTCATATGTAAGTTTTCCAATATCTATTTTTGAAGGCGGCAGTAAAATTCCATTAATGGCGTGCAATAATTCTACAGAATCAAAGATGGAAATGGGTTTTTGAACAAATTCACCGGCATATTCATGGAGGTTAATTATATCACTCACATTTTTATCGATCACTTGATTTTTAAAAAGCACTATTTCTATGGCCTTATCATACCATAGGTCACTGATGATTTTTATGAATTCAGTAGTTGCTTTTCTTCTATCAGCTTGGAATGCAAGCTCTTTTTCATAAGATTTGGTTGGGCTCATTTATGATCTGTGTTTAAAATATGCACAAAATTATTGAATTCCTGTAGCATTACATAAAGAAAAGATAAACAAATAAAGCACTCTGGTATTGAGTGCTTTTTTTTAGGATCCGGTCAAATTTTTTACTGGAAAACTATTCGCTCTTTCTCCCCGTTTTTATCGATTAGAGTAATCATGGTTTTATCATATTTTGAGATTGCACCAAAAATGTTTTTGGCTTCGTAAATATCATTTATTTCCTCATTATCAATTTCTAAAATTACTTTTCCACTCAATCCATAACCTCTATAGGTTTCTGGCACCCCGGTAATCTTAACACCGGTTTTTGTGTTATAAATTTCTTTATCTTTTTCCGTTAAATTTTTTACACGAAGTCCCATTAAAGGTACAATTAGAGACTGCTTTGCTTTAAGTTCAACAGGGACCACCATATCCTCACCATTCCGCTCTATAGTAACACTAATCTTATCCCCCGGTCTTTTGGTGGATACATAACCTGTCAAATCAGCGAACCTTCTTACCTTAATATCGTCTACCATTTTTATAATATCTCCTGATTTTAAATCAGCATCATCTGCACCAGAGTCTTCTTCAACACCGTTAATATAAACTCCATCTATTTCATTTATTCCATTGTTGACTGCATAAGGTGTGGTCAGTTTCGGAGAAGTAATGCCAAGGATCCCTTTTTGAACATTTCCATATTCCAAAATGTCTTCAACTACTTTTTTCGCAATATTACTGGGAACAGCAAAAGAGAATCCTACGTAGGAACCGGTTGGGGAGGTAATTGCAGTATTAATGCCTATCAGATCACCATTTGTATTAACAAGAGCGCCTCCACTATTTCCCGGATTAACTGCTGCATCTGTTTGGATAAAGGATTGATCACGTCCTAAATCTCTGGCTTTTGCACTTACTATTCCTGCAGTTACAGTTGATGTAAGGTTAAAAGGGTTGCCGACAGCCAGCACCCATTGTCCTATTTTGGCTTCATCAGAATCTCCAAAGGCCAGATATGGAAGATTCTGATCCACATCAATTTTAATCAATGCAATATCCGTATTCGGATCAGTGCCAATAATTTCAGCCTCGTAGGTTTTATTGTTATTTAAAGTAATTCTTATTTCATTCGCTTTATCTATTACATGATTATTCGTCACAATGTAGCCATCAGGGGATATGATGACACCAGAACCCGTGCCTATCTGCGGAATTTGCCGACTTTCGGAACCATAGAAAAAATCTAAAATACTTCCTGAGCTACTATTCAGGGTCAGATTTTTAACATGCACTACAGCATTAACGGTGTTTTCAGCTGCAAGAGTGAAGTCCGCTTCGTTAATACCATTGCCTTTGTAGGATGCCGGACTGCTACTGGTTGTAAGTAAAGGCTGTGGTATATCCGAATTGGATGTGACAACGGTATAATTTTTTTCTTCAATGAAGAATTTATAGGAAAATAAAGTAATTGCTCCTGCGAAAATGGCAACTAATAATAAACTTCCAATATTTTTCATAAACTAATGCTCTTTAAAATTCCAAAGTAAAAATACTTGATTTTTAAATTAATTATTTTCATTTAACGACTTTTTAACTGATAAAAATTGCTTAAATAAAGTCATATCTTTGTTTATTCAAGAAGGTATGATAGTAACTTTTTACAAATATCAGGGATCGGGAAACGATTTTATCATAATAGATAATCGTAAAGGGGAATTTCCTAAAACCGCCGGCAAAATAATTTCAAATCTCTGTGACAGACGCTTTGGCATCGGTGCCGATGGATTAATCTTGCTCGAAGAAGATGACAGGGCGCATTTTGGAATGGTATACTATAATTCCGATGGTAAAACAGGGAGTATGTGCGGGAATGGCGGTAGGTGTATCGTTGCTTTTGCAAAATACCTTGGGATTATTAAAGAAAATACCGAATTTAATGCAGTGGATGGTTTGCACCAGGCAAGCATTAATGAAAAAATTGTTAGACTGAAAATGCAGGATGTCAAAGAAATAATGGAAAAGTCCAATTGTCTATTCCTAAATACGGGCTCTCCGCATCATGTTCAGCTGGTATCCAATTTGAAAGATTTTAATGTAAAGGAGGAAGGCGCTAAACTGCGATATGGTATTTATGGTGAAAGTGGGAGTAATATAAATTTTGTAGAACAAAAAGGGGAAAATAAATTTGCTGTACGTACATATGAAAGAGGTGTAGAAAACGAAACCTTATCCTGCGGAACCGGTGTAACCGCAGTAGCCTTGGGAATGCATTATTGGGGTAAGACAAACGGGGAGACTGTTAAACTTCATACCAAAGGAGGAAATTTGTCTGTGCAATACAGTAAGGCTGCGAATGGTTATGAGAATATTTGGCTGGAAGGTCCGGCTGAACAGGTTTTTAAAGGAACAATTGAGATTTGATTTTAAAAGGAAGACATACCAATTTACGGGCATTGGAACCAGGTGATCTGGAGTTTTTATATGAGCTTGAAAATAACCCTGAGATCTGGGAAATAAGTGGTACCATAACACCTTATTCCAGGCATGTACTTAAAATGTATCTGGATAACGCCCACAGAGATATCTATGAAGTAAAGCAATTACGCCTTTCTATTTGCAATGAACAAGATAAAGTAATTGGGTTTATTGACCTTTTTGATTTTGATCCAAAACACCAAAGAGCCGGAATAGGGATTGTAATTTTGGATAAAGAAGATCGCAATAATGGCCATGGCTCGGAAGCTCTTGCTTTGCTTTGTGACTACGCTTTCCAAATATTAAACTTAAATCAGGTGTATGCCAATGTCGGGGAGTCCAATGAACCGAGTATACATCTATTTAAAAAGATGGGCTTTAATCTCGCTGGTGTTAAGAAGGATTGGATTCTTTCGGGTGGAGAATTTAAAAATGAATTACTTTTTCAAAAGATTTGTCAATAATGTATATCAGGAAGATTTTATTGGTTGTTGTGCTTCTCGGTCTCGTTGCTGCAGGAGCTTTTGCATATTTGATATATAATGCTCTTTTTGTATCGAATACATCGTTTAAGAATGATGAGGCCTATATCTATATTCCTACGGGGACTACCTATGACGAGCTTGAAAGTATGCTTTTACCTCTTTTAACTGATATGGAGACCTTTGAAGCAGTAGCTAAGCGAAAAAAATATGCAGATAACATCAAACCTGGAAAATATGTTATCAAGAAAGGAATGAATAACAATGATATTGTAAATTCCTTACGAAGTAACAATATTCCGGTTAAGGTTTCTTTTAACAACCAGGTTACCCTGGCCAATTTGGCCGGTAGAATTTCGAGCCAGATAGAAGCAGATAGTATTTCTTTGCTGGATGCTTTCCTGGATCCTGAATTTCTGAAGAAAAATGACCTTACAACAGATACTGGTCTTTCAATCTACATACCAAATAGTTATGAATTTTTCTGGAATACCTCTGCCACAGAATTTCGTAGTAGGATGCTCAAGGAATATCATCGTTTTTGGAGTAATGATCGGCTAAAGAAGACAGAAATGTTGGGTTTAACACCAATTGAAACAATATCCCTGGCTTCAATTGTGCAAAAGGAAACTGCCAAGGTAGATGAGCGTCCCAGAGTGGCCGGGCTCTATATTAACCGTCTGAAAAAGAATATGTTACTTCAGGCGGATCCAACGGTTATATTTGCTTTAAAACGAGAACTGGGCAACTATGATACGGTAATTAAAAGAGTTCTTTACAAAGATTTGGAACTCAATTCACCTTATAACACCTATAAATATGCGGGTATTCCACCCGGGCCAATTACAATGCCGGACATTTCTTCCATTGATGCGGTTCTCAACCCGGAAAAACATGAATATTATTATATGGTAGCTAATGTTAAGGACTTTGGGTATCATATTTTTGCTGAAAATCTGTCGCAACACAACCGGAATAAAGCGCAATACATCCGATGGATTAATGAGCAAAATATCAATAGGTAGGCAGTTTATCCAAAATTCGGAACAACTTAACAAATAAAGACTTCTTTTAAGATTTACTAAAGATAATTCGTACAAATCTCCTATATCTTTGTATCAGAAATTTAAGCATACCGCTTGTTGGTAATAAGTCTTAAGAAAACACATATATGAAAAAGTGGCCATATATTATTTGCCCGCTTATCATGATTTTAGTTTTAGTTAGTTTTGGATTTACAAAGACCTCTGAAGTTAAGGTACCCAAAGCACTAAGAGTAAAAGAACCTACGCAAGTTCTGTTCCCCAAAAACAGAACAAAATTCTACCCATCAATTGTTGCAACTCCTTTTTTAGGAAGCTGTTACATTGGATTCAGGGAAGCACTTGCATTCCGCGAGTCTCAGGGGAATTATTTTATCATAAACACCCTTGGTTATCTCGGAAAATATCAATTCGGAATTGGTACTTTGCAATTAATGGGAGTGCATAATGCAACAAGATTCCTTAATGATCCAGGGCTTCAGGAGAAGGTATTTTACACCAATATTGCCCGTAACAAATGGATTTTACGTAAGTACATCAAATATTTTGTAGGAAAAAAAGTTAAGGGGATTGAAATAACCGAATCCGGAATATTGGCCGCTGCCCATTTAGCGGGTCCGGGTAATGTGATGAAATATTTATACTCCAATGGCAGAAATGATGTTAAGGATGCCTATGGGACCAGCCTGGCGGATTACTTAAAAAAATTCTCAGGATACGATATTTCACAGATTTCGGCAACACGCAATCCTAAAGTATAATTGAAATCTACCTTCATACTATACAAGGGCCCTGGCTGAAAAAAACGGGGCCTTTTTTTAGGCTTGAATTATAAAAATTGTAGGTCGTTTATGAAGGTCAACTTCATCTGTCACCCAATCACCAACTAACTTGGTAGCAATAAATTCAGTGGCTAAAGTAATATCAGTAGCCACACAGAGCAATGTGGTTTTGGATAAGGTTCTTACAAATTCCTGAAGCAGATTGTTATTTCTATACGGAGTTTCAATGAATAGCTGACTCTGATTATTTTCCCTTGAAATTTTTTCAAATTTCCTGATGGCCTTTTTTCGTTCCGCTGTTTCGATTGGTAAATAACCGTTAAATGCAAAATTTTGGCCATTCAGACCGCTGGCCATTAACGCCATAATTATGGAAGAAGGCCCTGCAAGGGGCACTATTACTATTCCTTTTTGATGCGCAATCCGCACTACATCAGCTCCTGGATCCGCAATTCCAGGGCATCCTGCTTCAGAGAGAATACCAACATTTTTGCCGTTTAAACATGGATCCAGGAAAGATGGAATGATCTCTGCGCCTGTAAATTTATTTAAAAGTGAAATATGTAAATTTGGTTGTGATTTTCTCGGACTTATTTTTTTGATAAATCGTCTTGCAGATTTTTCATTTTCTACAATGTAATAATCAATTTCCTCAATTATTCTTTTAATTGAAATGGGTAAAACTTCAAGTGGTTCAGTTTCACCCAAAGTAGTCGGAATCATATATAATTTACCTTTTGAAGGTTTTGTATTCCGCATTTTATGAGTGCTGTTGTGAATTTAATTTTTTGGCAATCATATCGCAGGCATTATCAATTAGGTCATATATCTGCTCAAAACCATCGGATCCTCCATAATATGGATCAGGAACTTCATTCAAAGAAGTGTTTGTCTCTTCCAATAAGAGTTTTACTTTTTTAATTTCGGCTTTGTCATTTGTTAATGCAACAATATCATGGTAATTACTCAGATCCATAGCGTAAATCAGGTCAAATTGCTTAAAATCCGAATAACTGAACTTTCGGCATCTTTGGTCAGAAATATCAATCCCGTATTTTTTGGCAACTGCAATGGATCTTAGATCAGGATTATTTCCAATATGGTATCCTGCGGTTCCGGCGGAATCTACAATTACGTTTTGCGGATCAGTTTTGGATTTTAATATACCTTCGGCTAATGGTGACCTGCAAATATTTCCAAGGCATACCATAAGTACCTTTGTTTGCATAATCTAATCAGGAAAATTTCTTAGTTAAATCTTCAATGTATTTTCTAAACTGCTTATCTGTTTCTGCCAGATTATCTACCGTTTTACATGCGTGGAGGACAGTAGCATGATCCCTTTTGCCTATCTGAGAACCAATACTGGCCAAAGAGGCTTTTGTAAATTTTTTAGCGAAAAACATTGCCAACTGCCTTGCCTGAACTATGTGTCGCTTTCTTGTTTTGGATTGTAAGGTAGCTACATCCATTTCAAAATAATCTGAGACAACTTTTTGTATGTAGTCGATAGAAACTTCTCGTTTTGTGTTTTTAACAAATTTTTCGACTACCTGTTGTGCCAATTCCAAAGTAACTTCTTTCTTGTTAAATGAAGATTGGGCAATTAAGGAAATTATTGCACCTTCTAATTCCCTGATATTGGTTTTAATATGTTTAGCTACATATTCTACAATTTCATTGGGCATTTCAACACCGTCGCGATACAATTTATTTCGAAGAATAGAAATGCGCGTCTCATAATCCGGATTTTGAAGTTCAGCGGACAATCCCCATTTAAATCGGGAAAGCAAGCGTTGTTCTATATCCTGCATATCAACAGGCGCTTTATCGGAAGTTAGAATTACCTGTTTTCCATTTTGGTGCAAATGATTAAAAATGTGAAAGAAAACATCCTGAGTTCCCGATTTCCCGGATAAGAATTGAACGTCATCAATGATGAGTACATCTATCAACTGATAGAAATGAATAAAATCGTTCCTGGTGTTTTTCTTGACAGATTCAATGTATTGTTGTGTAAATTTTTCAGCAGATATATAAAGCACTGTTCGCTCCGGGTATTTATCTTTAATTTCTACGCCTATCGCATGTGCCAGATGTGTCTTACCCAGTCCTACACCCCCAAATATGAGAAGCGGATTGAATGATGTTCCTCCCGGTTTATTGGCTACAGCCATTCCCGCTGATCTTGCCAGTCTGTTGGAGTCACCTTCAAGGAAATTGTCAAAATTGTAATTAGGATTTAGCTGAGACTCTATTTTAATGTTCCTGATACCGGGAATAACAAAAGGATTCTTAAGCTCAGGGTTTTTAGATTTTATTGGTACATCCATCTCCTGTGGATTAACACTTCCCCTATTTGAGCTTGGTATTTGTTCTGTAAAAGGCTCCCGGTTTCCATAGGTATTTTCCATCTTGATGACATACACCAGTTTGGCATTTTCTCCGAGTTCCTTGGTAAGTGCAACCTTTAATAATTTCACATAATGTTCTTCAAGCCATTCATAAAAAAACTTGCTGGGGACTTGAATACTTAATGCATTATCTGCTAACTTAACTGGTTTAATAGGTTCAAACCACGTTTTGAATGCCTGCGGTTGGATATTATCTTGAATAAAAACCAAGCAATTGTTCCAAACGGAAATAGCAGTAACACTCATATGAAGGAATATCTTATTTGGCTGGTTAGTGTTTATGTTAAATTGGTCAATCTAAACGCTTATTCAGTGACTCTTTTAAGCGAGACAAATATGTGAACAAAAATTCTAAAAAAAAAATCATTTTAGGTTGATTTTTCTCTTTTTTTTTTGCATGTTCGACAACCACTTAAGGTTACGTATAAATATATTGTTTTTAGCTGATAAAATATGCATTTTTATCGATTTTCTTTTCGGGTTCGCTATGGAGAAACGGATCAAATGGGAGTTGTATATCACGGTAATTACCCGCAATACTTGGAGATGGGCAGGGTTGAATGGCTGAGGGCTTTGGGAATTTCTTACAAAAGCATGGAAGAAAACGGAATAAGGCTACCCGTAATTTCCTTACAGTTGAAATTTATAAAATCTGCGTTGTATGATGATCTAATAACTGTTGTTACCAAACTAAAAAAAACACCCACGGCTAAAATAGAATTTGACTACGAAATTTACAATGAAGCAAAGGAACTTTTAGCAGAAGCAAATACCATTTTGGCATTTATTAATATGGAGACCAACAGACCTGTAAGATGTCCTGAAAGTGTCTTGGAAAGACTTACCAACACCCATTATGATTTAAATGCCGATCGGGTATAATCCGTAGAGGCTTTTCTTTTAATATTTACCCTTCAATTTTTGACATTGAGACTCCTTTGAGACCTCTTAATTGGTTTTCCACCCGGGAAACTTCTTTTACATTGACTGCTATTAAGAGGGTGCAATCAATGTCCATGTCTCTTGCCATTATTTCAATTGCATTTGATTTGATAATACGCATAACGCCGCTCATGAGTGGGTAAACAAAACGTAGTTCGTATTGTATTTGAACTGATTTTACAACAATTTCCGAGGATTCCAAAGCATATTTTGCAGACGTTCTGTAGGCGGATATAAGACCACCAACCCCTAATTTGGTCCCACCAAATATTCGCACTACGGCTATTAGAACATTGGTTAATCCAAATGACTTTATTTGACCAAAAATGGGAATACCAGCAGAATTATTAGGTTCGCCATCGTCATTAGCCCGATATCTTTGGTTTTCTATTCCTATTCTCCATGCATAACAAATATGATTAGCAGTTGGATGCTTACGGCGCAAATCTTCTAAAATTGGTTTTATATCACCCTCTTGGGCGACAGGAAATGTATAAGCATAGAATTTGCTCTTTTGTTCTTTATATAAAATGCCTGCTGAGGCTTTCGATATTGTTTTGTAAAGACCAGTATTGTTTTCCATTAAAAAAAAGCAACCAAAATAATACTTATTACTGCCAGGGTTATACCACCCCAGTTTTTTGAACTAATTTTTTCCCGGAACAATATAATTCCCAATAAGGTCGAAAACATTACTATAGCCACATTGTTAAGTGTAAATATTGAAGCGCTGTTCAACGTTTTATTTTGAAGGGCTCTTAATAAAAAGAAAATAGAAAAGAAATTGGGGATTCCCAGCGCAATGCCACCCAAAACGTTTTTAAGGTTTAATTTTAATGGATTCTTAATAGATTTTATAAGAATAAATATTAGGCCGGTTGTAGCTGCCGCAGCGAATACGGTGGCCGAGAAAATGGGAAATTCATTGGTCTCAACGTAATTTTCTTCCAGGTATTTTATACTTCCATCAATGATTCCGGAACCCAGAAAAACCATGACCGGCAATAAAAAAGCTCTTTTCTGAATAGCTCTGGGCGTGTCTTTCACAGAAGCAAAGTAAACGGCGGCCAAAGCTAATAGTATACCCAATATTTTAAAAAAGCTAAGTCTTTCGTTATACAAGATAAGACCCAAAATAACCGGGATAACAAAGGACATTTTTGTGGCAACGGATGCTACAGATACCCCCAGGCGTTGGGATGTCCTGGCCATTAGATTAAAGACTACGATGAATAAGACACCTAATAGAAGTGTGCCATAAAACCAACCCCTATTTGGAATAGTATGTAATTGAATAGGTTGATTGTAAAATAAGATACCCACCAGGCATGCCGTGATGTAATTTACAATAATCGCATAAATAGTTTGAATTTTATGTGTGTCATATAATTTGAAGATTACAAATATCAGGCTGGAAAAAAGTACACTTAAAGCGAGGTCTAACATTTTGCTGTTATAAATTTAAATCCAAAATATCCTCTTGTCCAACCTTAAGGTGCCTGCATTTTATACCAAGCCCTTTTGCAACTTTCGTATGTCCTTCGGTATCGTCTATAAAAAGTGTTTTTTCCGGATTAAGGTTATTCGTATGCAGCACATATTCAAAGATTTCGGGCTCGGGTTTCCTTAAATGAAGCTCGTGGGATAAATAGAAATTTTCAAAACAACTTTTAAAACGGACATATCTTTCTTCACCCATTTGCTTCTTTACAAATTCTATATGCATTTCATTGGTATTACTTAAAAGGAACAGCCGGTACTCTTTTTTTTGAGCCAAATTTTCAATATATCGCAATCGTTCTTCGGGAAAATCAAGAATTATAGCATTCCAGGCGTATATTAAATCAGATTTACCTGCTTTGGGAAATAGTTTATTTGTGCGCTTAAGGAAATCTTCCGTGGAAATAAGGCCTTTTTCATATTCCACAAATAAGTATCCCAAATCAGGCGTAATATTTCGGAATCCAAACGATTGCATTTCTCTTGCCGTAGCTTCTTTATCAAGGTTTATAAAGACATCTCCAAAATCAAAAATAATATTCTCAATCATGTAAAAATGTATTTATTGTATTGTTGGCAATTATTTCGGTATTTACTAAAATACCTGAAAGTTTCGGTGCCTTTTTACCACTGCCAAAGGTGTTTTCGCTGGTAATTATTCGGGCCTCATCCCATAAGCCCGAATTGATAAAAGTAGCCAATGTGGTGGATCCTCCTTCAATAAGAACAGTGGATATGTTTTTTTCGAACAAAACCCTGCAGGTTTCTTTTGCAACATCCTTATTGAAATCAATAATCTCATATAGAATCCCTTCTAAGTATTTTGATTTGTCTTTTTCCTGAGTCAGGACTATTGTACGAATTGAATTATCAAAAATATGCAGCTCCTTGGGTAGTTTAATCACTTTATCAATAATAATACGTGTAGGGGACATTCCTTTCCATTTTCTAACATCCAATTTAGGATTATCCTTTATTGCGGTATTAGTACCAACCAATATAGCCTGCACTTCACTACGCCATTGATGTACTCTTTGTCGGGCATAAGAATTACTTATCCAATAAGGTTCCGGCCGGGCTTTACGCTTTTCATCAGCCGGGGCAATAAAACCATCTTTAGTTTCTGCCCATTTCAATACAATATAGGGCCTTTGTTTTTCGTGATAGGTTAAAAATCGCCTGTGATGCTTTCTGCATTCATCTTCCAATATGCCTGCCACTACTTCACATCCCGCTTCTTTAAGTTTGCGTATCCCCTGTCCGGATACTTTTTTATTAGGATCTTGGGTGCCAATAATTACTTTTTTCAGATTATGCTTAATAATAAGTTCAGCACATGGCGGGGTTTTTCCATAATGTGAGCAAGGCTCGAGAGTAACATAAAGAGTAGCTTCTCTTAATAGTGATTTGTCCGCCACAGAATTTATGGCATTTACTTCTGCATGAGGCCCTCCATAAATACTTGTAAACCCTTCGCCAATTATTTTATTGTTAAAGGTAATAACACAGCCAACCATTGGGTTTGGTGCGGCTGAACCCAGAGCCTTTTCACCTAACTCTATGCAGCGAAGCATATATTTTTCATGTATCTTCACCTCGCAAAAGTAGGATATTCCGGAAGAATATGAATATCAACAAAAGTTTGTAAATCCTGATCTTTAAAATACAATTCCCTACAGGATTTAGTGGCGTTAATAATGTTATTAAAAGAGATAAAGAACATATATCACAAAGAGTTGGATCAGCTGTATCCAAAAGAGGAGGTTGATAGTATGTTCTATTTAGTTATTGAACATTTTTTGGGCTTAGAAAGGTTCATTCTTGCCATAGATCCCTCTATTGTGATTAGCAAGGAGGAAGAAAAGTATTTGTTTGAAAGTTTATCGAAACTAAAGAAAGAAGAACCCATACAATATGTCTTGGGAGAAACAACTTTTTTAGATATGAAAATGCTGGTGAATGAGTCTGTGCTCATACCAAGACCAGAAACGGAAGAATTGATAAAATGGGTGCTTAATGATCATCTGGATTTAAAAAAAAGTTTGAATGTAATTGATATTGGCACCGGAAGCGGATGTATAGCCGTTTCACTTGCTAAATTTAATCCAAACCTGAAGCTTACTGGCATGGATGTTTCGAAATCCGCTCTCGCCGTGGCTAAGAAAAATGCATTAGGAAATGATGTGGAAGTTGATTTTGTTCAGGCAGATATTTTGAAAGTTTCGTCCTTAAACAGAAACTATGATATTATTATTTCCAATCCGCCGTATGTTAGGGAAATGGAGAAAGTTGACATGCGAAATAATGTACTACTGCATGAACCCCATGTGGCCTTATTCGTTACAGACGAAGAACCCTTGCTTTTCTACACGGCTATAGTAAAACTGGCTGCGAATAGTTTAACATTAAATGGATTAATTTATATGGAAATAAACCAATATTTAGGTAAGGAGGTTCAGAAATTAATGCAGGAATTCCATTTTACTGAAATTGAAATTAGAAAAGATATTTTTGGAAACGACCGAATGATAAAAGGAAAATACCCCGGGGTAATATAAAAATGATGAGTAATGATCTTTTTTAATATTTTTAAACCCCGTGAATAGTGAGGATATGAAAAGTATAGTGGTGTTTTGTGGCAGCAGTGAGGGAAACGACCCTTTAATTTGGGGCAATGCCTATAAATTAGGCAAAGTAATGGCAGAACGAACAATTGCCCTTGTTTATGGAGCAGCAAGAATTGGAGTAATGGGGAAGGTGGCCGAAGGAGCATTGGACCATTCAGGCGAGGTAATTGGTATTATCCCCGATTTCCTTAAACTCAAGGAGGTGTTTCACAGTGGATTAACCAGGTTGATTGTCACTGATAATATGCATGAGCGTAAATTAAAAATGCATGAATTGTCTGAAGGTGTAATTATGTTACCCGGCGGATATGGTACGCTGGAGGAATTTTTTGAGATGATTACATGGGCCCAATTAGGACTACATCAAAAACCGATAGGCATCCTGAATATCAACGGATTTTACGATGATCTAATGCTAATGCTCAAAAAAATGGTAGATCAGGGATTCCTTAAACAAGAAAATTATGATATGATACTAATAGATGATTCAATTCATGGACTACTAGATAAAATGCTGTATTATCGGCCTCAACAGCTCCCAAAATGGATCAAAAAAGATCAGCTTTAATGACGATAAAGGAAAAAATTGAAGCCTTGCGAACGGAATTGAGAGAACATAATCATAGGTATTATGTGCTTGACACTCCCACTATTTCAGATTTTGAATTTGATATGAAATTAAAGGAGTTGCAGGCACTGGAAGAGCAGAATCCTGAATTTATGGATGCTACCTCCCCAACTGTGCGTGTTGGCGGTGCAGTTACCAAAAATTTTGAGACCGTGGTCCATGAAGAAAGGATGTATTCATTGGATAACTCGTATTCCAAAGAAGAACTTTTAGATTGGGAAAAGCGCGTTCTGCGTATTTTGGGTAATTCTGAGGTCAGTTTTACCTGTGAGTTAAAATATGATGGAGCCTCTATTAGTTTAACATACGAAAACGGTGAGTTGTTGCGAGGAGTCACCAGGGGTGATGGATTTCAGGGTGATGATGTAACTGCAAACATAAGGACGATTAAATCTGTTCCACTCAGACTTCAGGGAGATTTTCCAC
Organism: uncultured Eudoraea sp.; assembly: GCF_947258925.1. Taxonomy (GTDB): domain Bacteria; phylum Bacteroidota; class Bacteroidia; order Flavobacteriales; family Flavobacteriaceae; genus Eudoraea. Next base: position 26,727 of record NZ_CAMYKG010000008.1, read on the forward strand.
CCAAATTTCATATCAGGGCTGAAATTGTACTACCCCTGGATGGTTTTGATAAAATGAATCAGGAACGTATTAGTAACGGGGAAGATCCTTATATGAATCCTCGCAATACAGCAGCAGGTAGTCTTAAACTGCAGGACAGCTCATTAGTTGCGGAAAGACCACTGGAATGCCTTCTTTATGGCATAACGGGTAAAAACTTAAATTTTTCAACTCAATATGAGATGCTGTCAAAGGCAAAGGAATGGGGTTTTAAAGTGCCGGAGGCTGCCAAATTGTGTAAATCTACATCGGAGGTAATGGAGTTTGTGGAATATTGGGACACAGAACGTCATAATTTGCCTTATGAAACAGACGGAGTCGTTGTTAAAGTAAATAGCTATGCCCAACAGGAAGAATTGGGGTATACCGCCAAGGCTCCGAGATGGGCCCTGGCCTATAAGTTTAAAGCAGAACGCGCTACGACGCTGCTAAAAGAGATAACCTATCAGGTAGGCAGAACCGGGGCCATTACGCCGGTTGCCAACCTGGAACCCGTTCTTCTGGCGGGAACCACCGTTAAAAGAGCTTCTTTACATAATGCGGATCAAATAGCAAAGTTGGATATTCGTGAGGGTGATACTGTTTATGTTGAAAAAGGGGGTGAAATTATCCCTAAGATTATTGGTGTCGATCTGTCAAACCGCCCTGTTCAATCGTCGGCTACGGTATATATTAAATATTGCCCTGAATGTGGTACCGAGTTGAATAGAAAAGCTGGGGAGGCTCAGCATTTTTGTCCTAATGAAACCGGATGTCCGCCGCAGATAACAGGGAGAATTCAACACTTCATTTCCAGAAAGGCAATGGATATTGAAGGTTTGGGAAGTGAAACGGTAGAATTACTTTTTAAGGAGGGCTTAATAACTAATTATGCCGATTTGTATACCCTTACCAAGGAGCAACTCATGCCATTAGAACGAATGGCGGAAAAGTCTGCCGAAAATTTAATAAATGGAGTAGCTGCTTCCATAAATATTCCTTTTGAACGGGTCCTATTTGGGCTGGGAATTAGGTATGTTGGTGAAACGGTCGCGAAGAAACTAGCCAAGGCATATAAGAATATTGATGCATTAATGGCGGCAACAACTACGGAGCTTTTATCAGTTGATGAGATTGGAGATAGAATTGCAGAAAGTGTGGTTAATTTTTTTAAAGAGGAAAAGAATATAGAAATCATAGACCGACTTAAACGTTACGGGTTGCAGTTTTCACTTACTGAAGAACAGTTGGAGGGACAAACAGAAATACTTAAAGGTCAGACCTTTGTGGTCTCCGGGGTATTTGAAAAAGTTGGCCGTGCGGAGCTTAAAAAATATATTGAAGATAATGGGGGCAAAGTGAGCACCTCCATTTCATCAAAGACCTCCTATGTTGTGGCAGGAGCCAACATGGGTCCCAGTAAAAAAGAAAAGGCAGATAAATTAGGGATAGCAATTATTTCCGAGGATGATTTTTTGAACATGATCCAATAAAAAAACCCCCTTTTTATAAATAAAAGAGGATTTTAATAAATTCATCAAGGATTTGTTAATCCCCACTCATGTTTTTGTCGTAAACCCATATTTCATCCCAGCTATTATCCATTACCTGATCCATGTTTCTTAGGAAAGCGTCCCATTTATCTTCTCCATGAACACTAAAAAAGGTTTTTTTAAACCTTGGTGCTTCATCAAATTCAGCCCAATTTTTAGAGAAACCAACTGTCGCGATATGCCGACCTATTTTGGTTCCCTGTCTGAATTGGTTATAATAAACGCCCCAGGCGTTGTTGCCATCCATGGCTTTTATTGTTTTACTAATAAGCGTTAGCATGGCCTCCACATTATGAGAGTGCTCGAGATTAACTTCCCAATACCTGATAAATTGAATAGGATAGTCTGAAGGATCATCGGTTAACATATCTGTATTGGAGAGTTTAACATCACCTTTCCAATATTCTCCATGTTGCATTTTCTTTACATACGCCATTATGTTATCCCGCCAGTCCTCATCATGTCCTCCTTCAGCAGGTCTGGAATCGAGATGTGCATATTTCAAAGGACCCATCATCCATACAATTTTGCCAATATCCGGACCGCTCGAAATATTATAGACAGTGGCCTTATGAGGACCTTCTTTATGGTATTTTTGATTATGTGCCCGCATATTTTCACTAAGAACTTTTAACTTAGTGTTATCGGGAGTTAATACAATAGATTCCCACATAGGGGCTTCTGTCTCCTGAGCATTGCTAATGAAAGCAATACCCAATAAGAACATTGCTGTTAATAAATAAGAAATTGAAATTTTTTTCATAATAATTGTGTTAAGTATTAGACTGTTTTATAGTTGTATTCAAGAACGGTCTATTCTTTTTATGTTTCAATTTAAATAGGACCAAATAGGGTTAAAATTGTCCGAATGAAGTGTAAAATTTACCCAGGCAAAAATGAAAGAGTCGTTTAACTACCAGGATTTTTTAGATTCCTTAAAAAATGAGTATCCTTCAGAGTCGTTGCCAGAAAGCTTGCAAGCTCTTTGGTATGATGCAAAAGGGAATTGGAATGCTTCACACGACATTGCGCAAGATATTCCTTCAAAACTAGGGTGTTGGATACATGCTTATCTGCACCGCAAGGAAGGGGATAAATTCAATGCTCAATATTGGTACAGAAGGGCGAACAAGCCCTATCCAACTTTTACACTGGAGGAAGAATTTAGAATATTGGTGGATTACATTCTAAATACCAAAGAATTGAATTAGTCAGGAAGATTTAGGTTTCAAACGCCTGTAGACCCTTATGGTATAAACAATTGCAGTTGTTTATCTGAAATATCAATGTAAACCTGCATCCCATAGGACAGCCCGGAGATTCTTGGCATAATTAGCTCCAGGACTGAATTTTCCTGAATATGGTCAATCTTAGTATCTGGATCTGGCATATAAATTAAACCGGTGTATGCCTCTTTTCTAAAAAATAAAGTTACATCTAAGAAATAAAAATTTTCGGGTGGAATATGCTCCGACCATGGAATAGCTTCAAAAAAGAATTTTGGTTCGCCTATTTTATATTGATAAGGTGAAATATCCAGATTTATGGTTCCTAAATAATAGCTGGAAAGATCTAACCCTCCTTCTTTAAAATAGGGGAGTTGCTCGCTCAGGGTACCCTTAGGATATCTAATATCTTGTGTCTTCCCGGAAGCAATTCCATGTCCTTTGGAGATCTTCCCATTTACTTTCATAACATTTTTAAAAGAATAGATCAATTAGCTTCAGACACTAATGGATAAGCCATCTGACTGAAAGTTCTTTTTAGCGTCAAAATGGAAATCAATTCTACCGAGGTTGATACCATAACAACCGACCTGATTAACCAAAACAGGTTTATCTAAACGGTTTTGTCGCACTACGGGTTTATCTAGAAAAGTATGTGTGTGTCCACCAATAATGAGATCAATATTATCGGTCTTTTGAGCTAGTTGCAAATCACTGGGTCTTTGATTGTCCTTATAGGCGTATCCTAAATGCGATAGGCAAATAACCAAATCACAATTTTCCTCATTCTTCAGCACACTACTCATATCCTGCGCGATTTCAATCGGATTCTGATAAACTGTTTCTTTAAATAAATTCTCCGGAACAAGGCCGTGTAGTTTTATTCCTAATCCAAAAACTCCAATTTTGATACCATCCAATAAAAATGTCTCGTAGGCTTTCACAAAACCATTCATAACCGTATTCGTAAAATCATAATTAGCTGAGAGCAATTTAAAGTTAGCATATGGCATCTGCGCTAATAGGCCTTCAATGCCTTTATCGAAGTCATGATTTCCGATAGTAGCCGCGTCATACCTGAGCATAGTCATTAATTTAAACTCCAATTCACCGCCATAAAAATTAAAATATGGCGTGCCCTGGAAAATATCACCGGCATCCAGTAAAAGGGTATTCGGATTTTCCTCTCTGATTTTATGGACTAATGCAGCTCGTCTTGCTACGCCACCCCTATTCGGGAATGAATTATGCCCCTCCGGGAAAGGATCTATATGACTATGAACATCATTGGTATGTAAGATGGTAATGCGTGTCGTCTTTTGCAATTTGCAGCTATTCAGACTCAGTCCACCCATACTTATGTAGGTACCTCCGGCAAACGAATTTGTAACGAAGTCTCTTCTCTTCATTTCTCCTGAATTTTAACAAAACGATCGTCTACTTCCGCAGTAAGGGTATCTACTTTTATAAAATAATCAATCATGGCATTTCGAATAAAATAATTCAAATCTTCGACTTTGAGACCATCTTTGAAAAACCCCATATTATCGCCACCATCTGCCAAATAACTGGATGTGGCCACCTGATATGTTTTATTTTCATCAAAGGGTTTGCCCTTAATATTCACATCCCTGAGGGTCCCGTTTTTATTTAAAACAATCTGTATACCTGCTATAGGATGTGGTCTATCCGCCTTTATTAAAAAGGAAATCAAATCTCTTACCGACTTCCCTTTGATCGCCACAACAACTATAGAATTGTCAAAGGGCATTACTTCATAAGCGGTTCTTGCGCTTACTTTTCCTTTTGAAATAATACTTCGAATACCCCCATGATTTAAGATAACAAAATCTATATTTTGTCCGGATGTTGAATTAAAAACGGGGTTAGCTTCACTCAGAACTATATCAGCCATTAAATTGCCAGCCGAAGTATTGAATTTGCCATCTAATTTTGTAATTGTTTTGGGTGCAAAGGCCAATGCGCTATCTAAAACCTCATTTACACGTTCCCGATATGGAGCAACAAATAATTCTATTGAATCTGCCCCAACTATTGAATCGGTAATGGGGAGTTGAACGCCGGATATCCCGGTAAGTCGCTGAGGTGTATTCGTACAGGAAAAGAAAACTGTAATTGTTACAAAAATAACAAAATGTTGTATTTTTAAATTCATTATCCTTTTTATCTTAGCACTATAATTGCCGGGATATTAATTACATTTGCCTAAAGGTAAAGGTACATGTTTTTTAAGGGAATTAGAGATAAATTCAAATACAAATCCGGTTCAAAGTATTTGAAAGAACAAATGGCAAAACAGCAGGAAGTAGTAGCTCGTAAGAGTGGTATTACTTCGGTTGCCATAATTGTAGATTTGGATAAATTTGACCAATCGGAATTGTTTTATGAATTTGTGGAGGACTATAAATTAAGACCTAATGCCATTAAAATTATTGGATATAAAAGCTATTATGACAAAAATTCCCCATACGCGACCCCTATTTTTTCCGATAAAGACCTGGGGTGGAACGGGGACATTGAAAATAGCTATGCTTTGGAATTTTTAAGCAGGGATTATGATATGCTAGTAAATTATTATGATGAAGAAAATTTAATGCTCCAGTTAATGACGGTAAAAACCAGGGCAAGAATTAATGTTGGATTTGCCGAAATTGATGAAAGACATAATGATTTGATTTTGGGAACCCCGCTCACAGATTTTAAAACGTTTAAAAAGGAACTAAAGAAATACCTCAAAGTTTTAGGAGAAATTGATGTTTGATGCCAAATGCTATGAAGAATTTATTAGGAACCGGAGTTGCTTTAATAACTCCTTTTAAGCCTGATTTATCCATTGATATTGTCGCGTTAAAACGCACCGTAAACTATTGTATTGATGGAAACGTGGATTACCTTGTGGTTTTAGGAACCACAGCTGAATCTGCCACGCTTTCAACATCAGAAAAACAATTGGTAATGGAAGTGGTGGCAGAAGAAAATGCCGGAAGACTGCCCCTTGTGGTTGGTATTGGGGGCAATAATACACTTCAGCTGACAGAGGAAATACAAAGGACCAAACTACATGATTTTGAAGCAATCTTATCGGTATCACCTTATTACAACAAGCCTACCCAAGAGGGCATCTATAGACACTTTAAAACCCTGGCCGGGGTTTCAGATAAACCGATAATTTTATACAATGTACCCAGCAGAACGGGTAGCAATATTGAACCGGAAACAGTGATCAGACTAGCAAATGATTGTTCTAATATCATTGGAATAAAAGAAGCTTCTGGGAATATCAGTCAAATAACAACACTTATAAATTCATTACCTTCTGATTTTTTGGTGATTTCAGGTGATGATTTTACGGCTTTACCTACTGTGCTTGCAGGAGGAGCAGGAGTAATTTCGGTTTTAGGACAAGGTCTGCCAAATGAGTTTACAAAAATGATCAGTCTGGGACTACTTGGTGAAAAGGATCAGGCATACGCTTTGCACAACGCTCTGCTCGTTGGGATGAAATTGATTTTCCAAGAAGGTAATCCTGCAGGGATAAAATCTGTTTTAGAAGTTCAGGGAATTTGTGGTCCCGCAGTCCGCTTACCTTTAATAGAAGCATCCTCGAAGCTTAAAGGACAGATTAATGACTTTATGAGGACTTTCTCAAAAATTAGGGCTTAGGTTACTTATAATATCTGTTTTAGGCTTAATTATAGCTGGTTTTAAGAGAATTCAAATGCCAAAATTGGGTTAAAACTTCAATAGAACAGCATTTTAATAGCTTTACAGGTAGTATCTTAGCTAGTAATTAAAGTTTTTTATTCCGCCAATTATTCCTAATTTTGCAAAATGTTTTTTAGAACCAAATATCTTTTCCTCCTACTTTGTGTTACCTTTATTTTCAATTCCTGTGGTGAATACCAAAAGGTGTTGAAAAAGCCCAACACAAATAAAAAATATGAGTTGGCGGAGAGGCTTTATAAAGAAGGTGATTTCAAAAAGGCCAATCGTTTATTTGAACAAATAGCCCCGGGTTATGTGGGTAAACCACAAGGCGAGCGTGTAATGTTCCTTTTTGCCGACAGTTATTTTAAGATAGGAGATTATAATTTTGCAGGATATCAGTTTGAGCGTTTTTTAAAATCCTATCCAAAAAGTGACAAGGCTTCAGAAGCAGCATTTCTTGGTGCTAAGAGTTATTATATGCTTTCACCCAGATATTCTGTAGATCAGACTGATACGGATAAGGCATTGACAAAATTACAGTTGTTTATCAACCTTTACCCTGAATCTGAATACTTTGCCGAAGCTAATATTATGGCAAAGGAATTAACTACCAAAAAAGAACGAAAAGCTTTTGAAGTAGCCAAACAGTTTACAAAACTGGGGAAATCCTACATTTTGGATTACAGCATTTCCGCAATTGCTTCTCTGGATAATTTTATCTCAGATCATCCGGGATCAATTTATAGGGAGGAAGCGCTTTATCTCAAAATACAGGCTACAACAAATCTCGCTTTGAACAGTACAGAAAAACGTAAAAAAGAACGCCTGGAGGATGCAAAATTGGCGTATAACAATTTATTTAAATATTTTCCTGGAACCAAATATGCTGAAGATGCCAATGATTTGGTGGAAAAAGTAGATGAACAATTAAACAATTATTCCGAACAAGAAAACCTTTCAAAATGAATATGAACGATTTAAAGAATTCCAAAGCTCCGGTTTCTACGGTTACCTTCAATAGAAATGAATTTGATGAACCGACGGATAACATTTATGAGGCAATTTCAATTGCTTCAAAGAGGGCAATTCAGATTAATTCAGAGATTAAAAAGGAGCTTTTGGAAAAGCTGGAAGAATTTGCAACATATAGCGATAGCCTTGAAGAGGTCTTCGAGAACAAGGAGCAAATTGAGGTTTCCAAATTTTATGAAAAACTTCCTAAACCTCATGCACTGGCTGTTATGGAATGGCTAGAGGACAAAATTTATTACAGAAATACAGAGAAAGACGAACAGTAATATGTTAGGCGGTAAGAAAATCCTGTTGGGTATTACCGGGGGTATTGCTGCCTACAAAACTACTTTTCTTGTTAGATTATTTATAAAAGCTGGCGCTGAAGTTAAGGTCATCTTAACTGAAAGCGCTCTTTCTTTTGTTACCCCTTTAACACTTGCTACCCTATCCCGGAATCCGGTTCTTATGAGTTTCACAAAGGAGGAGGAAGGTACCGTAGACTGGAATAACCACGTTGACCTGGGCCTTTGGGCAGATATTATGCTAATTGCTCCGGCTACTGCAAACACATTGAGTAAAATGGCTAGTGGTACCTGCGATAACTTATTACTGGCTACTTATTTGTCCGCCAAGTGCCCTGTATTTTTTGCTCCCGCCATGGATCTTGATATGTATAAACATCCCAGCACAAAGGCGAGTTTGAAAAAATTACAAACTTTTGGAAATAATATGATTCCAGCAGGAAAAGGGGAATTGGCCAGCGGATTATCCGGAGAAGGACGAATGGCGGAACCAGAGGATATCATACAGTTTTTAGAAGATTATCTCTCCAAGAATTTGCCTTTTAAAGGAAAAAAATTCGTTATTACTGCCGGCCCTACATATGAAGCTATAGACCCGGTAAGATTCATAGGGAACCACTCTACTGGTCTTATGGGGTATGAATTGGCGAGAGCCGCAGCCAATCTGGGGGGTAAGGTAGTGTTGGTTACAGGCCCTTCACATTTAACACTGGAAAACCCCTCAATTGACGTCGTAAGAGTGGTATCTGCTCAGGAAATGTTTTCCGCTGCTCACGAGCATTACGATGATTGTGATATTGCTATTTGTGCGGCTGCTGTATCAGATTTCAGACCTGGTAAGGTATCTGAACAGAAAATCAAAAAAGAAGCCACTAGTCTTCAAATAGAATTCGTTAAAAACGAAGATATTCTATTGTCTATGGGTGAGAAGAAGAAAAATCAATATTTAGTGGGGTTTGCATTGGAAACGGAAAATGAACTGGAGAATGCCAAAAAGAAATTAATGAAAAAGAATTTGGATGCTATCGTTCTGAATTCACTTAATGACCCTGATGCCGGCTTTGGTAAGGCAACAAACAAAATTACTTTTATAGATAAGAATTTGGATATAAAAACGTTTGATGTTAAGAGCAAGGCTGAAGTAGCCTTGGACATTTTGAATGAAATCATCTCCAGGGGTCATGCGTAATTTTCTATATCTCTTTGTAATCTTTGCTTTAGTACATAACATCGGTGCTCAGGAGATTAATTGTACTATAACAGTTAATGCTGATCAGGTTAATCAGACCAATCGGCAAATTTTTGGGACTCTGGAACGTGCTCTTAATGATTTTGTCAATAAAAGCCAATGGACGAACAGAATTTATAAGGAAAATGAAAAGGTAAACGCCAGGATGTTTATTACCATTACGGATTATGCATCTGACAGATTTAGTGGAAATATTCAGATTCAGTCATCTCGTCCCGTATTCAATACTTCGTACGAAAGTCCAATTTTTAATTATAAGGACAATCAATTCAATTTTCGATATATTGAATTTCAGCCTTTGGTCTACAATCCCAATGTGTTTGATTCCAACCTGGTAGGTGTTATTTCCTATTATATTTACATTATGCTAGGACTGGATGCCGATACCTTTGCCCTTGAGGGCGGTACAGATTTTTACAAGGAAGCACAGCAAATTGTAACCAATGCTCAGGGAAGTGGATTTTCTGGCTGGAGTCAATCTGCCTCCGACAATAGAACAAGGTTTGTACTTGTAGATAACCTTCTGTCCAATACATTCAGGGAATATCGGATAGCCATGTATAATTATCACCGAAAAGGCCTTGATATTTTGGGAGATAATAATAGTACCGGAAAACAGGTCATAGCAGGCTCAATGCGGCTGTTTGAGACTTTAATGCAAAGAAGGCCCAATGCATTATTAATACAAACTTTCTTCGATGCTAAATCTGAGGAAATACAAAACATCTTTTCTGATGGTCCTAAGGTAGATATAGTTTCACTAAAAGAAACTTTGAATAGAGTAGCGCCGTTCTATTCTACAACCTGGGATGAAATAACATATTAACCACTACTTTTTCATTGCAATAATAAATTATCTTTACAGACCATATTATAAGATATAGCTGTGCTGATAAATCTATCCATAAAAAATTATGCATTGATTGATAGTCTCAATGTTACCTTCACTAGTGGTTTTACAACAATCACAGGAGAAACAGGAGCCGGAAAATCAATACTATTAGGGGGACTTTCCCTGGTATTGGGAAAACGGGCCGACATGTCATCTCTAAAAGACAAAGCAAACCGATGTATTATTGAAGCCGTATTTGATATCAAGAATTACAATTTGGAATCGTTTTTTGAAAAGTACGATTTGGAATACGACCCAAATACAATTATTCGAAGGGAAATTCACCCCGGTGGAAAATCAAGAGCTTTTGTAAATGATTCACCTTTAACACTTGACATACTTACAAAACTTGGGAAACGTCTAATCGACATTCATTCACAACATCAAACGCTGCAATTGACAGAACATGATTATCAATTAAAAATGCTGGATGCATTTGCAGACAATACAAAATTACTGGACTCATATACTCGTAAACTCCATACATATAAAACCAGCGTAAGGGAGCTAGATGAGTTAACCGAATTTCAAAAGAATGCAAATAAGGAATATGATTACAATACATTTTTGTTGGATGAATTGGATGCTGTATTTCTTGAAGACGGGCTTCAGGAAAATTTGGAGGAGACATATCAGCAACTAAACAATGTTGAGCTAATTCTTGAGAACCTTTCTAAAGGAAATTACCTTCTTAATGATGAAAATAGAGGTATTATAAGCATGCTTTCGGAACTTAAACAGGTATCCGCCCAGCTTTCAGCAACAGGGAATAAATTTGAGGATCTCAGGGAAAGAATTGATTCGGTATTTATTGAAATAAAGGATATTGCAGAAGAAATGCAAACACTCCAGGAGTCTGTTGAGCCAGATCCCGCCAAGCTTGAGGAAATAAGCAATAGATTAAAGGTTTTATACGACCTCCAAAGAAAGCACGATGTAAGCAGCGTCTCCGAATTGCTTGAAGTAAAAGAAAATATCGCTGCCAAAGTAGGGGCTACACAAAATCTGGAAGAGGAAATAGAAACAAAAAGAAATTTACTTTTAAAGTTAAAAAAAGACCTGGATGAAGATGCTAATTTATTAACGTCAAAAAGGGCTGATGCAATACCTGAAATCAAAGAAAAGCTTGAAATTTCTTTACATTCCCTGGGCTTACCCAATGCTACGTTCAAGATTGAAATTATTCCAACAGAGGATTATAAAAGTAATGGCAGGGATACCTTATCTTTCTTGTTTTCGGCAAATAAAGGCTCAGATTACAATACGTTGAAAAAAGTAGCTTCAGGAGGTGAACTTTCCAGGATTATGCTTGTGATAAAATCCATACTTGCCCGATACGAACAATTACCCACGCTAATGTTTGATGAAATAGACAGTGGTGTCTCCGGTGAAATCTCAAATAGAATGGGTGATATTATGCACGATATGAGTAAATATATGCAGGTTTTTTCAATTACACATCTTCCGCAAATTGCTTCAAAAGGTGATCATCATTTTAAGGTATTTAAAACAGATAAAGACCATAGCACTCTAACGCAGGTGAGAGAGTTATTAGCAGATGAACGGGTATTTGAACTCGCAGAAATGCTTGGAGGAAAGAACCTGTCGGATTCTGCTTTGGCTCACGCAAGGGAACTTTTAAATTAGAAGGGTTTCGGCATTTTTTGTTTTTTTTATCTGATATGAATGGCAATTCAATTATAGGTGCTAAGGACCTTAGTTTCTACTTTTTTAGATATCTTTGACAACAACTTAAACCAAAGAATTTTAAGATGGCATATAATTTATTAAAAGGAAAGAAAGGGATTATTTTTGGGGCACTTGATGAAAATTCCATTGCATGGAAAACAGCAGAACGTGTACATGAAGAAGGGGGAACATTCGTTCTGACAAACGCACCAATTGCAATGCGCATGGGCCAGATTAATAAGCTGGCTGAAAAAACCGGATCACAAATAGTTCCCGCAGATGCCACGAACGAGGAAGACTTGAATACTTTGGTTACAAAATCAATGGAAATCCTGGGAGGAAAACTAGATTTTGTTTTACATTCTATAGGTATGTCAGTTAATGTCCGAAAAGGTCGATTATATACTGATGAGAAATATGATTTCACGGCCAAAGGATGGGATGTTTCGGCGCTTTCTTTTCATAAGGTTATGCAAAGTTTATACAAGGCAGACGCAATGAATGAATGGGGTAGCATAGTTGCCCTTACCTATATGGCAGCGCAACGTACATTCCCGGATTATAATGATATGGCTGATAATAAGGCTTATTTGGAATCAGTCGCGAGGAGTTTTGGGTACTTTTTTGGCAAGGAAAAAAAGGTTAGAGTTAATACGATTTCTCAATCGCCTACACCAACTACAGCAGGCCAGGGAGTTAAAGGTTTTGGCGCTTTTATCAACTACGCAGAAAAGATGTCTCCACTTGGAAATGCGACTGCTCAGGATTGTGCAGATTATACGGTATCTCTCTTTTCAGATTTAACGAAAAAAGTTACCATGCAGAATCTATTTCATGATGGCGGTTTTTCAAATACCGGAGTGAGTCAGGAGGTAATTGAGCATTTTGAAGACTAAGGGCATATAAATATTTTTAAAACGCATACATTACGGGATGGCTATAAATTGTATCCTATGTTGAGATATGGTATTTTCTTTTTCTTTAATTATTCCCGTATTTAACAGGCCTGATGAAATTCGGGAACTTCTGGAAAGTCTGATCAGCCAGACTTATAAAGATCCTTATGAAATAGTTATAGTGGAAGACGGCTCAGTTACTACTTCTGAAGCTGTAATTGACCATTATAAGGGTGATTTGAAGATCACATATCTGTTCAAACAAAATACCGGGCCGGGGGATTCGAGAAACTATGGGATGAAACATGCCCGGGGGAATTATTTTATAATACTGGATTCAGATTGCATAATTCCACCGGACTACCTGGAAAAGGTAGCTGTTTCCCTAAAAGCTCACTATGTGGATTGTTTTGGAGGCCCGGATGCCGCCCATGAATCTTTCTCGAACATTCAAAAAGCCATTAATTACTCCATGACTTCGGTTTTTACTTCAGGGGGAATAAGAGGCAACAAAAAAGCTGTAGATAAATTTCAACCCAGGAGTTTTAATATGGGGATATCCAAAGAAGCTTTCGAAAGATCCGGGGGTTTTGGTAATATACATCCGGGCGAGGACCCAGATTTAAGTATGCGATTATGGAATGAGGGTTATGAAAGTAAATTAATTCCGGAGGCCTTTGTATATCATAAACGAAGAATTAGTTTCAGTAAGTTCTTTTTACAAGTTAAAAAGTTTGGAATGGTACGTCCAATCCTTAATAGCTGGCATCCTGGTTCTGCCAGGATATTCTATTGGTTTCCTTCCTTCTTCAGCATAGGGTTGGTCGCTTCCCTGTTCTTACTATTGGTTGGACAACAACAATATCTTTGGCCATTCATACTTTATGTCGCTTATTTCACGTTAGTTTTTTTAGATGCCTTGATAAAGAATAAAAACCTTTCAGTTGCCATGTTGGCAGTCTTAGCCGTCTTGATTCAATTTTTCGGTTATGGTTATGGTTTTTTAAAATCGGTTATCTTAATTAATTTTAGCCAAAGTAAACCTGAGGAGCTTTTTCCGGAATTATTTTTTAAACGGATTTAATGATACAAAAAAGAGTCAAAAGCAGGCATGACAAAAGGAAGATAAATATCTTTTTAGTCTTTCTATTATGTTCATTTCTGGCATGGTTGGTGAGTAAATTATCCGAGACCTATGTCGACCGCACTACATTTGACCTGGAGTATATCAATGCACCTGATAGTCTATTACTGGCAGATAACTCAGCAAAAAACATTGATGTAAAACTCAGAGCCAGTGGATTTCAATTCCTTGGATTTTACTACAATAGGAAAAATGTTGTAATAGATCTGTCAAATATGACCAGCGCTCAATCGAAGTATTACGTGACCCAATCCAATTTCAAAAAACAAATAGAGGACCAATTATCGGGCTCAATGACCCTTATGGAAGTAGAACGGGATACTTTGTTTTTGGATTTTTATCTAGTTGAGGTGAAGGAAGTTCCGGTTACACCTAAAATTGGCTTGAATCCTGCTCAGAATTATCTCGTAGACGGACCATTAAAAATAGAACCACCAAATATTTCTATTACCGGCCCAAAGACGGAATTAGACCTTGTGAAGTCTATCTCAACATCAGAGTTGGAGCTCAATGAAATTACTGAGAATTTTACGGTTACGGTTGATTTGGTTAAACCCGAGGAATTAATAAATTCTAAATTAGCTGTTCAAAAAGTTAAAATCTCCGGAGAGGTATTTAGATTCTCAGAAAAAGTGATTGAAATTCCTGTGGAGGTTATTAACCTTCCGGAGGGAACTCAGATTAATACATTTCCAAGCACTATTTCTGTGCTGTGCAAGGCTCGAATAGATCGATTAAAAGATATTAGCTCTAAGGATTTTACAGTTGCGGCTAATTTTCAGGAGCACAAAGGAAATAGTAAATATCTTAAGGTAAGTATCATCGAAAAACCGGAAGATGTATACAATGTTCAACTATTGAAGAATGAAGTGGAATTTATTTTGAAACGTCAATGAGGATTGTTGGATTAACAGGCGGTATAGGTAGTGGTAAAACAACAGTGGCCAAACTTTTTAAGGAATTGGGTATTCCTGTTTACAATTCTGATTCACGCGCTAAAGAATTAATGTGCGAGTCTGAGGAGTTAAAAACGGCAATTAAAGATTTACTGGGTAAAAAATCATATAAAAATGAAAGCCTAAACAAAAAGTATATTGCCGATAAGGTTTTTACAAATAAAAATTTACTTCAAAAACTTAATGCGATAGTTCATCCTGCGGTTAAAAAAGACTTCATGGCCTGGGTTGAGAAGAAAAGTACACCTTATGTTATACAGGAGGCGGCCGTACTATTTGAAAATGGCTCCTATAAGAATTTTGATAAGATGATACTTGTAAAAGCCCCGAAAGCCGACCGTTTAGAAAGGATTATGAAAAGGGATAAACATGAAAAAGAGGAGATTCTGGCACGGATGGAGAATCAGTGGAAGGATTCTGAAAAGATTCCGTTATCGGATTTTATTATTGAAAATATTGACCTGGAAAAGACAAAATTACAGGTTCATAGTATTCACGATCAACTCCTTAAAATAGTGGTTTAAACGCTTTTTTAACATTTTTGTTAAGGTTAGGTTAAACAGGCAATCCACTAAATGTTAAATTTTTAAATTTACCAAAACGATGAATAAGAGATTATTTGTTAGCCTGGTTATTCTAATGAGCCTTTCTCTTATAGGGATCATTTCTGTACAATTGTATTGGATCAAAAGTTCTGTTGAAGACAAAGAGGAACAATTTTCGAATACGGTTTCTGAAGTTCTTATCCGAGTTACCGATAAAATTGAAGACAGGGAAATGGACGATTATTCAGAGAGGTTTTTAAATCTTAAGGATAGTGTAGGTGAATTCAAGAGTTCCCATTTAAGCAATATATTTTTTATTGATCGTGATTTAAATTCTAACGAAATTCTGTATTATTCACATGGGATTTTAGAAGAGGATTATAATATCGCATCTACGTTCTTTGACAATGGCAATAATAATGATACCACAACAATAAGGAATTATACCAGTAAACGCACCAAAACAATTTATAAGGAAGATTTTGGTCTTGATGGAAAGAGCTACAAGCTAAATCCTATTCAAAAACTGGAGAAAGTTGGTGGTTTATCATCTATAGATAAGGCAATTTTTGATGATGTATACAGGGAATATGCTGAAAAAGTTCCAATTCACAAGCGTGTTTCAAAACAGGAGATAGAATTACTTCTTGATCGTGAACTGGAAACCCGGGGTATAGATATTGACTATGAATATGGAGTTTATAGCAAAGGCTTACCTACTAAAGTAAGATCCAAAAGGTTTAAATTTGGCAGTACCACTGTGTATAATACGCCATTCTTTAAAGATAGCGAGGGTAATAGTAATTTTAAACTTTTACTGTCTTTTCCTAAAAAGAAGACCTTTTTGCTTCAATCTGTTCTTGGGATGGCTGTTCTATCTTTAGTATTTACGCTTATTATAGTAATCGCTTATTCCGGAGCAATATATCAGTTAATTAAGCAAAAGCAAATTTCAGAAATAAAGTCAGATTTTATAAATAATATGACGCATGAGTTTAAAACACCCATCGCTACGATAAACCTGGCAGTTGAAGCTATAAAAAACCCAAAAATAATTGGGGACACGGAGAAAGTTCAGCGGTATTTGCAGATGATAAGGGAAGAAAATAAGAGAATGCATGCCCAGGTTGAGAATGTTCTTCGAATATCAAAACTTGAAAAGAATCAATTAGATATTAGTAAGGATAGGGTAGATGTTCACGACATTATTAAAAAGGCAATTACACATGTTCAGCTCATCGTAACGGATAGGGGAGGATATATTCATACCCGGTTAGATGCTGAAAGATCAGATGTACTGGCAAATGAGATGCATTTTGGAAATGTGATGGTAAATATTTTGGACAATGCGGTGAAATATTCACCCGAAGCTCCCAAAATTGATGTTTATACTGAAACTGTTAATAATTTTATTGTCATTAAAATACAAGACCAAGGCGCGGGAATGAGTAAAGCGGTGCTCAAGAAAGTTTTTGAGAAATTTTACAGAGAACACACCGGAGATATTCACAATGTTAAGGGGCATGGGCTGGGTTTGGCTTATGTAAAGAAAATTGTAGACGATCACCAGGGAGAAGTTTACGCGGAAAGTGAAAAAGATAAAGGAAGTAGCTTTTATATTAAATTACCATTAATTTAAAATTTATGGAAACAGCAAACAAAAAGATTCTATTGGTTGAAGATGATCCTAACTTTGGGATTGTTTTGAAGGACTACCTGTCCATGAACGATTTTGACGTTACTTTGGCCAAGAATGGAATGGAAGGATTTGAGAAATTTAAAAAGGATAATTACGACGTTTGTATATTAGATGTTATGATGCCTTATAAGGATGGGTTTACGTTAGCCAGAGAGATTCGTGAAAAGAATGAAAATGTACCAATCGTTTTTCTTACTGCGAAGACTATGAAAGAGGACGTGCTAAAGGGTTATAAAGCGGGGGCTGACGACTACTTGAATAAACCGTTTGATTCTGAAGTATTGCTGATGAAACTCAAGGCTATTCTTCAAAGGAAGGCGTCTAACACCCTGGCCGATAGCAAGCAGTTTGAATTTAATATTGGGAACTTTCACTTAAATTCGAAGCTGAGGTTCCTTAAATACAAGGAAGAAGAACCCATTAAACTTTCTCCTAAGGAAAATGAATTATTAAGATTACTTGCTTTGCACGAAAATGACCTTATGCCTCGTGAATTAGCATTGACCAAGATATGGCGCGATGACAATTATTTTACTTCCAGAAGTATGGATGTCTATATTGCAAAATTGCGTAAATACCTCAAACGAGATGATGTTGTTGAGATCCTAAACATACATGGAGAAGGATTCAGACTGGTGGTAAAAACAAATTAAGACTAATATCCTTTCAAGATATATAGGCATCTGCAAGATGCCTTTTTTTGTATAACTAAATTTGCTCCATAATATTTTCCACTATCTCTTCAGGAGCCCTATTGATAGATACCTGTATAGCTTTATGTGGTGGTTCCAATGTTTCAAACTGAGACTTTAATAAATCGGAAGGCATAAAGTGACCTTTTCGTTTACGCAACCGGTTCATTATATCTTCAAAAGAACCATCAAGGTATATCCATTTGCTATTTCCCTTTAAATCAGCATCCAAAATATGCCTGTAAGACTCTTTTAAAGCAGAGCAAGCAATCACAGCTCCTTTTTGAGAGTGTGATCTTGCTAAGTCATTCAAACTACGTAACCAGTCCTGTCTGTCGTTATCCGTTAAAGGCCGTCCTGAAGCCATTTTCTTTACATTCAATTCGGAATGGTAGTTATCTCCGTCATAAAATGGAACATTTAGTTTGTCTGCCAACAAATTACCAATGGTGGATTTACCACAACCTGATACTCCCATTATAAAATAAATTCCTGAATTCTTTTTCACCATTTTATAAGGTATCTTTTAATTTTGTGATCTTATTGAGAATAGAATCATGAGGATCGGAATAATTTACCCACAAAATGGATGCACTTTTTCTATACCAGGTTAGTTGCCTTTTTGCATATCTGCGTGTATTCTTTTTTATTTCTGAAATTGCAAAATCCAGGTCCTGTATACCTTCAAAGTAGTCAAAGAGTTCTTTATATCCCACGGTTTGTAAAGCGTTTAAATCTTTAAATTTGTATAAAGCTCTTGCTTCCTCAAGAAGTCCGTTTTTCATCATACGATCTACCCGTTGATTTATTCTGTCATAAAGAATTTCTCTGTCAGCTGTAATGCCTACAATAATTGAATTAAATGAACGCTTAGGTTTGGTTTTATTCAAAAAGGATGAGTAAGTTTTTCCCGTGCTTAAACATATTTCTAAAGCACGAAGTACTCTGCGTGGGTTTTGAATATCCGCTTTAGCATAATATTCAGGGTCGAGTGTCTTGAGTTGATTTTGTAAAACCTCTAATCCTTCATCCTTATGCCTCATATTTAATTTGAATCGTATCTCCTTATCAATCTCAGGAAAGGTATCCAATCCATAAATAACAGCATCAACGTACAATCCGCTGCCTCCCACCATAATAACGTAATCTTTTTTAGCAAAGAGTTGGTTCAAAACTCTAAGAGCATCTTTTTCAAAATCCCCAACATTATAGTCTTCGTGAATACTCTTGTGTTGAATAAAATGATGCGGCACGCTTTCCAAATCCCGGCTTGAAGGTACAGCTGTGCCTATTGACATTTCCTTGTAAAATTGTCTGGAGTCTGCCGAAATGATTTCGGTTTTAAAATAGTTGGCCAGTTTTACAGCCAGTTTTGTTTTGCCAATTGCGGTTGGGCCTACAACTGTTACAAGGTATTTACCCTTCATCAGTCAGGACTTAATTTAGTGCCACAGCTTCTACAATATTCGGCATCTATTCTTAGAATTTCTGTACCACAGGAATGACAGCACCTTCCCATATCTGCTTGTTGGTCTTCTTTATTCATTGTTGAATATTCTGCGGATACAATACCTGTTGGCACTGCGATTATCCCATAACCAATAATCATAATAAAAGTAGCAATGATCTGCCCTAGTCCGGTTTCTGGTGAAATGTCACCATATCCTACTGTAGTCAGGGTAACAATGGTCCAGTATACACTATGAGGAATGCTGTTAAACCCATGCTCAGGACCTTCCACCAAATACATAATCGTACCCAGCAATACAGAGATAACCAGGACAAAAAAGACAAAAACAAAGATCTTGGTCCTACTTGCTCTTAAGGCCCGCATTAGATTATTGGATTCGCCAACAAAGCGAACCAGTTTAAGAATTCTAAATACACGCAGTAATCTTAAAGCTCTAAATGCCGTAATATATTGAGTACCGCCTATGAAGTAGGACAAGTATTTAGGAATAGTAGAAAGAAGATCGACTATACCAAAAAAACTGAAGATATACTTAGAGGGTTTTTTTATACAAATTAGCCGAAGGATGTATTCTATTGTAAACAATATCGTCACCACCCATTCTGAAGTATCGAGAAATTTGTGGTATTTCCCATCTACACTAGGGATGCTCTCTAACATTACTATTATAACACTATATACGATAACAATCAGCAGGACAATATCAAACAGCTTGCCTGCTGGCGTATGCGTGCCATAAATAATCTCATGAAGTTTATATTTCCAGCCTTTTTTTGCTTCGTCGTTTGTCACTCGTAATCTTTCAGTTCAATAATCTCTTGCACTCTTTTATCCCTCAAATAGGATTCAATAATCTTTCTGGTATACCCAGAACTTTCCATAGGAGTAATAATCGATTCTAAGATATGAATATTATTTATTTGATAGTTAAGGTTGTAGTATCCTAAACCATGAAAAAAGCCATTTTTAATTAATATGGCACTACGTTCACCTATTTCGCGCCCTTTGTCCACAATAATTAAGCTATTTGATAAACTCTTATATCCATTAATTTGTATCCGTTGTTTTTTTTTGGATGAATTAACGGGAGTATTTCTGGTATTGTATTTTGGTTTATTCTTTATGAGTTCCTCATTCTCTTTTAAAAGAGCGACTAATTCATTACCGGTTTTTTCATAAGTAACTTTTTTAGTCTCTTTTTGTATTTGTCTCCCTATTTCGCCACTTTTTAAAAAATGCCTGTTCACGCGTTTTTTTATATTGTTGCTTTTACCAAGAAATATAATTTCACCATCCTTATTATACATATAGTAAACTCCAACCTCTGTTGGCATGCTTTCTACAATATCTAATTGCCTTTGGGTTAGTTCTCCAAGAGATTCTTCTCGTACAATCTCTTTAATTATTGATTTATCGCTGTCTTTCGTAAGCAGAAGTTTGAACAATTTCAAAGTAGCAAGGGCATCACCATTCGCCCTGTGACGATCGCTGACCGGGATACCCAGAGAACGCACCAATTTGCCAAGGCTATGTGAAGCTGCATCAGGAATTAACTTTTTAGATAGATCTACTGTGCAAAGCGTTTTCCTCTCAAAGTCATATCCTAATCTGCGAAATTCAGTTCTTAATATTCGGTAGTCAAATTGCGCATTATGGGCAACAAGGACGGCATTTTCAGTAATTTCAACAATTCTTTTGGCGACCTCGTGAAATTTAGGCGCGGTCCTTAGCATTTTGTTATTAATACCGGTGAGTTTAACAACAAAAGGCTGAATTTCTTTTTCGGGGTTCACCAGGCTGATGAATTTGTCAACAACCTCATGTCCGTCAAATTTATGAATCGCGATTTCAGTTATCCCTTCTTCATTATATTTTCCTCCCGTGGTTTCTATGTCAAGTATAGCGTACATTTCCAATATTACAACTTAGAATAGCCTTTTTCGATCTTTTAGGGGTAATTTCTCATCCCAAAGATACTACTTCCTATGCGTACCATGGTACTGCCTTCCTCAATCGCAATTTTATAATCCCCACTCATTCCCATTGAGAGAACATTTAATTGGGGCATATTATTTTTTAGTTTGTCATAAATTGATTTCAGATATGAAAATTCTGATTGAATCCGGACTTTGTCATCGGTAAAAGAAGCCATACCCATTAATCCCTGTATACTAACATTTTGAAGGGTTTCAAATACCGCATCATTTATTAGCTCGAATAATTCCTTTTCACTAAGTCCGAATTTTGACGGTTCCTGTGCGATGTGGACCTGAAGCAAGCAGTTTATTTTCCGATTGTGTTTCAAAGCTTGTTTATTAATTTCCTTAAGAAGTTTGAGACTATCCACACCATGGATTAAAGTAACGAACTCGGCCATGTATTTTACTTTGTTGGTTTGCACATGTCCAATCATATGCCATTCGATATCTTTTGGTAATTCACCCCATTTACGGACCATTTCCTGAATTTTGTTTTCTCCGAAGATGCGCTGGCCTGCCTCGTAGGCCTCCATGATCTCTGAATTTGATTTTGTTTTTGAAACGGCAACAAGGGATACCTTTTTTGGAAGGTTTTCAAGTATTTGAAGCAGATTGTTTTTTATCGACACTTGTTCTTATTTTGAAATTATTTCATGGTCATTTTTGAATGAAGCCACAGACAAATACAATTGTTATATTTAAAGGTAAGCTTTTAATTTTTCGGTGGTAAGCCTAGTTCATAAATTGCTAGTGCGCTTCGAAGCTTGGGTTCTATGTAAGTGCTTTTGGGAGGCATAACTAGTCCGGCATCGGCTATTGCTTTAATTTCATTCACTTCTAAGGGCACCAGACCAAAACCTACAGTGAAATTTCCTTTATCAATTTCATCTTTCATCCGAAGTACATTGCGTTTCCCAAATCCATATTGTATTCTTTTGTCATTTCTTAAATCCTTAATGTCCAGGATGGGTTCCAGAATAGTCTTGAATAATATTTGTGTATCCAGTTTGCTAAGGGCATCTGTGAATTTGTATACACTTTTCCTTAGGTATAAGGAATAAAATGAGCCGTTTAGATACATGCTAAAATGATGCTTTTTGCCTGGTCTGTACAATCGATTGCCGTGTTTCTTAATCCTAAAAAGTTCATCTAATTTAACCAGAAACTCTTCGGTAGTATGTCCGTTTAGATCCCTAACCATTCTATTAAATTCAAAGATTCTGATTTCCGATTCGGGAATGAGGTAACTCATTATGAAATTATAAGGTTCATTCCCGCTATGGTTGGGGTTTTGTTTTTTTGATCTAATAGACAACCGATTTGAAGATGCACTCCTGTGATGACCATCGGCAATATATAAGGAATTTACCTTGCTAAATTCTTTTTGAAACGCTTTTATTGAGTTGTTTTCTGAAATTTTCCAAAACGTATGTGTAATGTTATCGGGAGTTGTAAAATGCCATTCAGGAGTAGCAGAGGTCTGCTTCCCAATCATTTCCGCAATTTCTGTGGAATCGGGATATATCATCAAAACAGGTTCGGCTTTGAACTGGACCATTTCCAGATAATTTGCAAATAACTTTTCACGCTTTTCCAGGGTGTTTTCATGCTTTTTAATTGTGGAGTTTCTGTACTCTTCAGTACTGGTGGCACAAATAAGGCCACAACAATTAAAATTGTCTTTTTCTATTCTGTATAGATAGAAGCTTTCCTCACTATCCTCTATCAAGATTTTGTCTTCTACAAATTCCAAATATCGGTTGTGGATAAGATTATAGCGTTCTTTCCCGGATACGGATTTATTAAACCTGTATCCGGGATTAAGGATTTGTAAAAACGAAAATGGATTGTAATTTAAAATACATTCCAATTCTTTTTTTGAATACTCCTGGTAGGATTTTGAAGCAACAAAAGGTACTTTGTCTTTGGCTGGTCTAATGCCTTTAAAAGGTTTGATGATTGCCATTGGACTATGAAGTGAATTGAGCTGCTACTTTTTCCGCCTTACGCGATTCGGAATAATCATAAAACCCCTCTCCGGATTTAACACCTGTTTTACCGGCCATAACCATATTAACCAAAAGTGGGCAAGGTGCATATTTTGGATTTTTAAACCCATCGTACATGACATTAAGAATAGAAAGGCATACATCGAGCCCTATGAAATCTGCCAATTGAAGTGGTCCCATAGGATGTGCCATACCAAATTTCATTACTGTATCAATTTCCGTTACACCTGCTACCCCGGTATAAAGTGTTTCGATGGCTTCATTTATCATAGGCATAAGAATTCTATTAGCTACAAACCCGGGATAGTCATTTACTTCAGTAGCTATTTTGCCTAATTTTTCAGCAATTTCTATTGTTGTTTTAGTAACACTGTCACTTGTATTATAACCCCTGATTATTTCTACCAATTTCATAATGGGCACGGGGTTCATAAAGTGCATTCCTATAACTTTATCCGGTCTATTTGTTGCCGCTGCAATTTGAGTTATTGATATGGAAGACGTATTAGTTGCAAGAATGGTGTCTTCATGGCAATGTTTATCAAGTTCTTTGAATATACCCTGTTTTAGGGAGAGGTCTTCCGTCGCAGCCTCAATAACCAGGCTAGTCTTATCTACTCCCTCTCTTAGGGAAGTATAGGACCTTATATTATCCAATGTTTGCGCTTTATCACTTTCGGTAATTGCTTCCTTTACGAGCATCCTGTCCAGATTCCTGGAAATAGTAGAAATCCCTTTGTCAAGCGCTGCCTGTGAGAGGTCTACCAAACTGACTTCATAACCGTTTTGGGCGAAAACATGGGCTATACCATTCCCCATCGTTCCTGCACCTATTACTGCAATTTTTGTTGCCATTATATTCAGATTAATTCTTAGATCATTGTTGATTACTATTTGCTCTAAAGCTACGCGTCTTTAAAAGAGGCAATTACCTGCAGGGCCACATCCAGTGCCTTAGTGCCCTGTTTTAAGGTTACCATAGGTGTGTTGTCATTGGTTATTGCATCGGCAAATGTTTCAAGTTCATCCTGAATAGCATTATTGCTCATTATTTCAGGATTTTCAAAATAGATTTGCTTCTTTTCTCCTTCGGCATTCTGAAGGACCATATCAAATTCTCCGGGTATTTCGGGAGCGTCCTTCATTTTTACAACTTCCACTTGTTTTTCCAGGAAATCAACTGAGATATAGGCATCACGCTGGAAAAATCGCGATTTTCTCATATTTTTAAGTGAGATTCTACTAGCAGTAAGATTTGCAACACAACCATTTTGGAATTCAATCCTGGCATTGGCGATATCAGGTGAATTGCTAATTACAGATACACCACTGGCGTTAATTCTTTTTACTTCCGAATTTACAACACTTAGAATTACATCGATATCATGGATCATTAAATCCAGTACCACCGGTACATCTGTACCTCTCGGGTTGAATTCTGCAAGTCTGTGGGTTTCAATAAACATAGGATCCTTGATCTTATTTTTTACTGCCCCAAAGGCCGGGTTAAAGCGTTCAACATGCCCAACTTGTCCTTTTACCTGATTTTTGTCTTCAATAATTAAAAGCTCTTCAGCTTCTTCCAGGGTATTGGTAATGGGTTTTTCAATAAAAACATGTTTACCTTTCTGCATTGCTTTTTTTGCACATTCGTAATGAGATAGAGTAGGGGTTACAATATCTACCACATCTACTTCATTCATCAGGGAATCTATATTTTCAAAATAGGTATATCCAAACTCGGACTCAACCGTTTTGCCATTTTCGGCATCGGGATCGTAAAAACCAATAAGATTATATTTAGGGGATTCGTTAAGAAGGCGCAAATGAATTTTTCCTAAATGTCCTGCACCTAATACACCAATCTTGAGCATAAGTTTATGTTTTTTCAAAAATAAGGAGATTAATTCTAAAATATAGCAAGGTATCGCTTTGAAAATGCACCTATTTCCAAATTGATTTTCTAATTTTAGCAACACAAAACCAAACTATTGAAAGATACTTTTAAACATAGGGGAATGCGCAATAAATTGGTAGAAGTTATTGCTGCTAAGAATATTAAAGATAAAGGTGTCTTGGATGCTATCAGAGCGGTTCCAAGACATTTATTTATGGACAGCAGTTTTGAAGATCATGCCTACCAGGACAAAGCCTTTCCCATAGCAGCAGATCAAACCATATCACAACCGTATACAGTGGCATTCCAAACGGAATTATTAGAAGTGAAGCCCGGGGATAAAATACTCGAAATTGGCACAGGGAGCGGTTATCAGACCGCCGTGCTTTTGAAGTTGAAAGCCAAAGTATACACCATTGAACGCCAACTGGAATTGTTTAAAAAAACCTCGCTGTTTTTTAAAAAAATGGGATATAGACCCAAAAAGTTCATTTTTGGAGATGGGTATAAAGGGCTTCCCGAAGAGGCTCCATTTGAGGGAATTATTGTTACCGCAGGAGCTCCTGAAATCCCCAAAGCTCTTTTATCTCAATTAAAGGTCGATGGTAAACTGGTAATCCCTGTTGGTCTTGATGATCAAATTATGACCCGTATTATTAGAAAGTCTGAAAAGGAATTTGAGCGACAGGAATATGGATCCTTTCGTTTTGTACCACTATTGGAAGACAAAAATTAATTTTTTGCCCTTTAGTGAAGGGACCCAATAAGATTTAGTTGTTAAAATTCTTTTTAAGCCGGTCCAGGTTCCTTTTATTTTCACGGTCCTTAATACTTTCCCTTTTATCGTATAACTTTTTTCCTTTTGCCAGGGCAATTTTGAGTTTTGCCAACCCCTTGTCATTCACAAAAAGATTTAAAGGGATAATAGTAAGGCCGGTATTTTTTACTTCTTTCTCCAATTTTCTTAATTCTTGCTTTTTCAGAAGAAGTTTACGCGGAGCTTTTGGTCTGTGGTTAAAATGGGTGGCATGTGAATATTCATCAACTTGCATATTTACGACAAATAGTTCACCAGCTTCATTGAATTCACAAAAACTTTCGGTAATTGAAGCTTTACCCAGCCGTATAGACTTAATTTCAGATCCTGAAAGTACAATTCCCGCGATATAGGTATCCAGGAATTCATATTCAAACCGGGCTTTTTTGTTTTTTATGTTAATAGCTTTCTGCATAAGTAGCAAAAGTAAGAACAATTAAAAGAGTACAATATGAAGGATTTAGATTTTATTTTTATGAAAAGTGTAAAGAAAAGAAGACTTTTACGATTACGTAATAAATGACAACATGATAAGAATAATTTTTTCTGTAATCTTCCTTGTAGCCATAGGTTGTAAAAATGTTGATTCAGATCAATTCTCTGCACAGGATATCGTGGATAAATCCATTGAAGTCTCTGGGGGTAAGCTTTACAAATCAAGCAATATTTCATTCACCTTTCGTAAGCTTAGGTATGAAAAGGAGAATATAGAAGGTAGAAAAATACTAAAACGAATTATTAAAGAAGATTCGACAACTATTCTTGATATCCTTAAAGACAATAGTTTTGAGAGGTACATTAATGGTTCCCCCAAGGATGTCGTTGATTCGATGGCAATTAAATATTCAAATTCAATAAATTCTGTTCATTATTTTGCTTATCTGCCGTACGGATTGAATGACCCTGCTGTGAACAAAAAGCTACTGGGTGAAACTAAGATAGGGGATAGGCACTATTATAAGGTGGAAATTACTTTTGATGAAAAAGATGGAGGTGAGGATTTTGATGATATTTATATCTATTGGTTCAATAAAGATACCTATAAACCGGATTATTTGGCCTATGAGTTTCATGTAAATGGTGGCGGAACCAGATTTCGTGAAGCTACTAACGAAAGGGTTATAAATGGAATTCGATTTGTGGATTATATTAATTATAAACCAGCCACAGCTAGTTCAGTTTATGATATGGAAGCACTTTTTAAATCAAAAAAATTAGAAATTCTTTCAAATATCAGACTTGAGGATATTAAAGTTAGTCCGGGCAATTACAATTAAAATGTAAACGGCTGGAAGTGATATTTTGACCGCTTATTTGGACAATAAAAAGACTGCCATTGTCATAGTCATCCATAGCTTCGTATTTCTCTTCTCCAAGCATCTTATTGACAAAATCCGGGGTTGAATTACTATGCCCTACAACAAGTACGTTTTTCCCTAAATTATTCATTTTGAATTGCTCGATATTGATATCAGACGGATCGTAGTACTGAACTGTGATTTCCTGTTTAACTGAAGTTGGCGCGGCAGTCATTGTTGTTCTCTCATAATCTGTAGAATAAATAGCATCCAGGTTTATATCGTTCAATATTTCCGCCCAGTGCATGGCCCGGCCAAGACCTTTTTGGTTTAATTCCGGATCAATATCTTCGGAATTACTCCTAATCTTCTCAGCATGTCTTATAAAATAATACGTAGATACTGTCGGCTCAACCTGAGTCTCTGATAATTTTTGATCATCTTTGCAGGAAATTACTGCTGTTACACATAAGGCAAAGATTAGAAGTTGAATTGTTTTCATACTGGATAGGTTTGCATAATTTTGTATGTATGCTCTAATGTAACAGAATTTCGGTAAAATTAGTATGTTAACAGATTGTTTTTTGCATAGGCATGTTTAAAAGATTCATTTTTCTTTTCATGATATTGACGGTGGTTTCTGTGAAATCTCAAGAACCGGAATTACCCTATGATTTCAGACAGCATAATCTTACTGAGTTTAATAGCAATTTATTAAGTCCGGCGTTTTTGTTAGACCGGAATAACCCACAATCTATTGCTATTTGGTCCCGATGGCAATGGCAGACGATTGATGGCAGCCCTTCAACCTTATTTTTAAATTATTCGCGTAAGATAAATGAGGTATCTGGAATAGGAGGAGGTTATATTCAGCATAATACAGGTGTTTTTGTAAATCGTGGCGGATTAATAAATTATGCTTACAATTTTGTATTGAGTTCTAAAACTCAAATAACACTTGGTGTAAATGTAATTGGTTTTCAACGCGAACTTGCGGAAGATTTTGTTATAAATCCCGATATTGGCTTGCCAATATTTGAAGAACGAAATAGTTTTATTCTTCAGGTTGCGCCCGCAGCTAAACTTCAGTTAAATGCTTTCAGTTTTGGCATTGTAATGGAGAATGTGGTGGATAGAAATCTTACATCGAATGAAGGTAAGGCAAGTGCAACAGGATTAATTTATATGGGAATGGCCAGTTATGATATACCAATAACCATGTTTGGCGATTCCAATAGTTCTTTTATAAGGCCGAGTTTATACTATAAGCGGTTGCCGGATTTTGACAATCAGATAGGAATTAACACTTTTTTTTCTACACCTAAGTTCTGGGCACAGGCCGGATATAATAGTTTTTATGGGATTTCTACCGGAATAGGAGGCCGCTTCTTTAAAAAGTTATCTCTCGGTGCTTTGGTTGAGTTTGGGACCAGTTCTGCACTTAAAGGTGAGGATCCCAGTTTCGAAATTGTGACTGCCTTTGATTTTGGACGCCAGGTATTTGAAGCACCTGAAGAAGTTCCTGAAGAAGAAACTCTTGAGGAGACACCGAAAGAAGAAGAATTGGCTAAAGAAGAGGCTTTATTGGCAGCTCAAAGAAAACAAGATTCTCTTGATGCCGTTAAAGCAGCTGAATTACTGGTTCTGGAAGAATTACAGCAACAAAAAACAAAAGATTCAATTGCCGCCGTCAATCAGCAGTTAGAATTAGAAAGAATTAAAGGAGAAGAAGAAAAGAAAAGAAGAGATTCTCTTGATGCCATAAAACGTGCAGAAGCGTTGGCTGTGTTGAAGGCAAATGAGGAAAAGAAAAGACTGGATTCTCTTGATGCCATAAAACGTGCAGAGGCTTTGGCTGTGTTGAAGGCAAATGAGGAAAAGAAAAGACAGGATTCTATTGCTAAGGCAATGGAGGAGGAAAAAGCTCCTGAGGTGACTGTTGTTCCGGAAAAAGGTGAAAAATATGAAGAAGTGGCAACTGAAGATGGCTTAGAGCCCGGATTTTATTTAGTAGCCAATGTCTTTGGCACGAAGACATATTATGAAGCCTTTATGAAGAAATTATCCGATGAGGGATTAGAACCTAAATCATTCTATCGGTCTAAGAATAAATATAATTATGTTTATCTGAAGAGGTACAATACAATGCAGGAAGCCAGGAGAGCCAGGGATTCTAAATTTGGAGGACGCTACACAGAGAAGACCTGGATATTCAGAGTGGTAGGGAAGTAAGGAATTAATTTTTAAGTTCTTTCTTTAACAATACTTCAAGGTAAGTAACAGTGTTTATAAGGTATTTCCTGTCATCCGTTATAGTGGCCATCGCCGTTGCCCCCATGATCATGGTGTATAATTGTTTAGCAAATTGCAGCGGCGTAACAGGTAGTTTTAACTCATTATTCCTCGCTCCATTTTCAAGTACCAAGGCAATTTTTCCTTCAATAGTATGTACTGTTTCATTTGCAGCGGCCTTGAGGAGCGCATTATTATAATTGGCATCTACCCCAACATTTAAAACCGGGCAACCTCCCATATCTAATGTGAATACCTCATAATGGCGATAAAAATCAGTTAAAGCAAATAGTTTATCCATTGCAGTACCTTGTGCATTTAAGACTTCGTCCAGGGCATTGAGAAGTCGTTTGCTGCTAAATTCGAAGGCGGCCAATGCCAGAGCCTCTTTATTCTCGAAATTGCCATATAACGCACCTTTAGTCAGACCTGTAGCGTCTGTAAGATCATTCATGCTGGTTGCTATATAGCCCTGTTTGTTAAAAATAGGGGCTACGGTTTCGATTATGTATGCAGTGGTTCTCTCAGCTTTGGTGGGCATATGTTGACAATTTTGTACGAAGATAAAAAATCTATATACTGCATGGTATTTTAATCTATAAAAAAAATATACCCCTCCGAAAGATCCCGGAAGGGTACATTTTTAAAGCGTTAAAAGAATTAATTAACTAATTCACTTTGATTTCTGAACACCAAACCGTCATCAAAAGAATCTATAAGTACAATACTGTCTGCCTTTAGTTTACCACTGAGTAATTCCTTTGAGAGGTTGTTTAATACCTCTTTTTGTATGACTCTTTTAATGGGTCTTGCTCCATATTGAGGATCATATCCACGATCTGCAAGATAAGCTATGGCTTCCTTAGTAGCATCAATAGTAATATGCTGTTTAAGTAACATTTTTTTGAGTTGCTCTAATTGCAGTCCAACTATTAGTGTGATATCTTCTTTATTCAATGGAGTGAACATAATGATATCATCTATCCTGTTCAGGAATTCTGGCCTGATCGTTTTTCTGAGAAGTCCCAGCACTTCAACTCTGGCAGATTCCATAGCCGAATAAATGTTTTCGGTGGCCTCAAACTTGTCCTGAATAATATGGCTGCCCATATTACTGGTCATTATAATTATGGTATTCTTAAAGTCAGCAACCCTCCCTTTATTATCTGTTAGTCGTCCTTCATCCAGGACCTGCAATAATACATTAAATGTATCTGGATGCGCTTTTTCTATCTCATCTAAAAGGATCACGGAATATGGCTTACGGCGAACTGCTTCGGTCAGCTGGCCACCCTCATCATAACCAATATATCCGGGAGGAGCTCCAACTAACCTGCTTACCGAATGACGTTCCTGGTATTCACTCATGTCAATTCTGGTGAGGGCATTTTCATCATCAAAAAGATAGGCAGCTAAGGTTTTAGCAAGTTCGGTCTTACCCACTCCTGTTGTACCAAGGAAAAGGAATGATCCAATAGGTCGTTTGGCATCCTGCAGGCCGGCCCGGCTGCGTCTTATGGCATCCGATACAGCCTGAATAGCTTCATCTTGTCCTACGACACGTTTATGTAAGACATCTTCAAGATTCAAAAGCTTTTCGCGCTCGCTTTGCAGCATTTTGGTTACCGGGATACCGGTCCATTTAGCCACAACTTCAGCAATGTCTTCGGTCGTTACCTCTTCTTTTATAAGCGTGCCTTTTTTCTGCTCTTCACTTAATTCCTGCTGAAGTGATTCTAATCTTTCGTTGGCTTCTTTAATTTTTCCGTAACGCAATTCGGCCACTTTGCCGTAATCCCCGTTTCGCTCTGCTCTTTCGGCTTCTTGTTTGAAGTTTTCAATATCCAGTTTTGTTTTCTGAATAGTTTCAATTACCGTTTTTTCACTTTCCCACTGGGCAAATATTTCATTTCTATCTTCCTTGACATTGGCCAGCTCAACATTTAAAAGTTTTAACTTGGCATGGTCATCTTCTCTTTTGATTGCTTCTATTTCTATTTCCAGTTGCATGATCTTTCTATCCAGAACATCCAGCTCTTCAGGTTTGGAATTGATTTCCATTCTTAACTTGGCTGCAGCCTCATCCATTAAATCAATAGCTTTATCCGGTAAAAATCTGTTCGTGATATAACGTTGCGACAATTCAACCGCGGAAATAACAGCCTCGTCCATAATTCTAACTTTATGGTGCGCCTCATATTTTTCTTTTATTCCCCTTAATATGGAAATTGCACTTTCTGTATCGGGTTCATTTACGATAACCTTTTGAAATCTTCGCTCCAGGGCTTTGTCCTTTTCAAAGTATTTTTGGTATTCATCCAGGGTTGTCGCCCCGATGGCCCTTAAATCGCCTCTTGCCAAAGCGGGTTTTAGGATGTTTGCGGCATCCATAGCCCCTTGGCCGCCACCGGCACCAACCAAAGTATGTATTTCGTCAATAAACAGGACTATATCCCCATCAGAGCCGGTAACTTCTTTAATTACAGCCTTTAGCCGTTCTTCAAATTCCCCTTTATATTTTGCACCGGCAATTAGGGCTCCCATATCCAGAGAATAAATGGTCTTCTCTTTTAAATTTTCAGGGATATCCCCCTGAACAATTCTATGCGCCAAACCTTCAGCAATTGCTGTTTTACCCGTACCCGGTTCCCCTACCAACATAGGGTTATTCTTTGTCCTTCGTGAAAGAATTTGGAGGATTCTTCTAATTTCTTCATCGCGGCCAATAACAGGATCGAGCTTCCCTTTATCTGCAAGGTCATTTAAGTTTCTTGCATACTTATTCAATGAATTATAAGTTTC
The DNA here is from genome assembly GCF_947258925.1 of uncultured Eudoraea sp. Lineage (GTDB taxonomy): Bacteria > Bacteroidota > Bacteroidia > Flavobacteriales > Flavobacteriaceae > Eudoraea. The sequence continues at coordinate 58,896 of NZ_CAMYKG010000008.1, forward strand.
TTCCGCACTTTGAGAGGTTACTTTTCCACCTTTTCGCAATTCCTCTATGGCAGCCATAAGTCCTTTTTCCTGGATGCCCTGATCTTTTAGGATCCTTGAGATTTTGCTTTTAGATTTGAAGAGCGCTACTATTAAATGTTCTATGGAAACATATTCATCTTCCATTTTTCGAGCAATAATATTAGCCTCGTTTAGTGTTTTGCCGGCTTCTTTGGAAAACATAATTTCTCCACCAGATACCTTTGGTAAACTTTCCAGGTCTTTTTCAAGAATTTGATTAACCAGAGAAATATTTACATTCAATTTTTTTAAAATAAATGGAAGCACGTTTTCATCTACCTCAGTTATAGCTTTGTATATATGTTCGTTTTCAATTTGAGGATTCTCCATAGCCTGGGCAAGTATTTGAGCCTGCTGTATGGCTTCCTGGGACTTTATAGTAAAATTATTAATATTCATTTATGTAGAGTTTTCGCGTTAATGTTTAATTTTGTTTTATAAAGGACAACAATCTTACCACGAAGAATAAACAGACATAATGTCGGTAAAATAGCGTTTTAGCAAGACATTTCGACAGTCCATATACGATTAAACGTTTAATTATTTAAAGGAAAAATGGGATTATTTAGCAACTTATTCAACAGTAAAAATTCAGATACAAGTGACAAAAAGAACCATCTATCATGGATCCCTTTAACATCTATAGATCAGTTATCTGACATTGAACAGGAATCTGCGGAAAGGCCTCAGATTATATTTAAACATTCCACAACTTGCGGGATAAGTAGTATGGTACTCAGATCCTTTAAAAACTCATATCTACTTGAGCAAAATCAGGCTGATGTTTATTATTTGGATTTGCAGCGATATAGAGCGGTATCTGATGAAGTAGCAAACAGATTCAAGGTGTACCACCAATCACCGCAATTGCTGATGATAAAGAACGGAATGGTCGTGGTGCATGAATCTCACGGTGGCATTAACGCACTCGAGCTAACAGACTATATATAAAAAAACCCCGAAATTTCGGGGTTTAGATTCTAATTAAATTTGTGTCTTATCACAATATCCTTCAATCTGGATTTTAAATCTTCTCCGGCATCATAAACCATTTGTTCGTTCGTAGGGAAGGGAACTGCAACCTGATTTAAAAGTGGTACAAGATTGTTATCCAGGGCTCTTCTGTCGCCATTGTAATTGGCGTAAACATGCTCAAATACAAATTCACTGCTAAGGGGATAAGTATTCAGTTGTTGCTTCCGCTGTAGATCTATATAGCTTACGTTTCCTGTAACCTGCGCAGATTTAAGCTGCGTAAATTGATAAAAATTACAACGAACAGTCCTGAATCTGTCAATCTTAATTTCGTTGCCTAGACTGTCTTTAACCACACGTCCATCGGCATCCAATAGGGTTTCCACACCATCCTTAATCTGCTTTTCCTTAACTATTTGTTTCTCTTGTATTTGTTCAGGAGAGATATTAATAGCTCTGAAAGCTACCTGCATTTCATAGTCATAATTTACTTCATCTAACGGATTTGTGTGATATTCAGTCCATTTGTCATTCAATCCATAGGTATTGAAGTTCAATAATTCTTCTTCCAGCCTTGCAGGTACAATCTGTTCAGTTTCATTCACCATGTTCACTTTAACATAGTCTAACCCGCGGGTATGGGCCTCTTCCATCTTTTGTTTGCTGTCTGAGTATCCAGGACTTAATTCATTCAAATACTCAAAATCTCGGTATGCATTTCTAAAATCTTCTTTATACCTGGCATTCTGAAGTAATTCAGATGCGTTGTTATATAAATAATCTGATAGTTGATCCTTGGAAACAAGGATATCATTATCATAATTGTTAAAGGAAAATTTCGCATACCGGTTTTCCTCGTAAACCTCCAAAGGTAAAAGGGGCTTTATTTGCTGCTGAATCCTTTTTAGACGGGTATATCCATTGAAGATGGCATCATAGTTTGCCGGGTTACCTTCTTTCTTCAGATAGGCTATATTTTCCAGCTCCCTTTGTGTATATTTTTGGAAAGCCTCTTCAAGGAGCAACACATAGGGCTGGTTACCTTTTTTTGTTTTGTTATCCGCAAGATTGCGTATAGCTTTATTTATTGCAGTAGAGTAATTACCCGTGTTTATGGCCTCTTGTGTCTTTTTAACACCTCCACAGGCTATTAAAAGGACCAAAACTGTAGAATAGAGTATCGCTTTTTTCATGATATTATATTTAGGTTTACACAGCTGAATCCAATAGCTGTGCCAAAACGCTCATAATTCATAACGAAAAACGATATATAATCGTATATACTCGGTAAAATGTTCTTATGTGATACTCAAAATGTGGATTATCCTATACAGGAGGCAATAATTTTGTTTCTACCTTTCCAAATCCAATTCTCACCCCGGAATTCTCACAAAATCCGCTCAGTGTTACCGTATCATAGTCTTGTATAGAAGTCCTTTTCTCTCCATTTTCAAGGGTGATAGGTTTGGTTCCTTGCCAGGCCAATTCGAGCATAGAGCCATAAGAGTCCGGAGTAGAACCCGAAATGGTGCCACTTCCCATGAGGTCACCACTTAATACCTTACAGCCATTTGATGTATGATGTGTCAGCTGCTGGGCCATGGTCCAGTACATATACTTAAAATTAGACTTTGTAATAGTTGTGGGAATGCCTCCCTCCGGAGTTAGTGAGACTTCCAACTGTATGTCAAAGCTATTTTTTCCTTTCTGATATAAATGTGGTAAAGGCTTAGGGTCTTGCTCCGGGCTTTCCACCCTAAATGGTTCGAGAGCATCCAAAGTAACTATCCATGGAGAAACAGAAGAGGCGAAATTCTTCGCCATAAATGGACCTAGAGGTACATACTCCCATTTTTGCATATCTCTGGCACTCCAATCGTTGAATAAAACAAGCCCGAAAATATAGTTTTCTGCCTCGTCAATGGGAATAGATTCTCCCAACTTATTAGCGTCTGTAGTGATAAAGGCCATTTCTAATTCAAAATCAACCATTTTGGACGGACCAAATTGGGGCGTATCCGCACCTTTTGGCAATGTTTGTCCTTTTGGTCGGTGAATATTCTTGCCGCTGGGTATTATCGTTGAACTTCTACCATGATAACCTATTGGAATGTGCAACCAGTTTGGTAATAACGCATTTTCCGGATCACGGAACATAGTACCAATATTTGTAGCATGCTCTTTACTCGAGTAGAAATCTGTATAATCTCCAATATGAACCGGAAGTTGCATTTCTATCTCATCCAAAGTAAATAAAACAATTTTACGGTGTTCCTGATGTTCTTTTAAAGCGGGATTGTCAATGTCAAAAATTTCACTGATCCTATTCCTTACCAAACGCCATGTTTTTTTACCGTCAGAGATGAAGTCGTTTAACGTATCCTGAAGAAAAATATCATCTGTCAGGGGTATTCCCTGAAAATAACCCAATTGATGGAGGGCTCCCAGATCAATTGCATGATCTCCAATTCTTGTACCAATGGTTATAACATCTTCTCTTGTGAGAAAAACACCGAAAGGAATATTCTGAATCGGAAAATCAGAATCAGGAGCTACAGGAAGCCAGGACTTTTTTGATGGATCATTTGTTTTTGAAGGCATGATATAATTGTTAATTTTTGTTTGATAAATTCCTGATCAAATATATTGTTTTCTTCTTATTAACGTCTTCTAATTTGTACTTTTACGGCTCATTTAACATAAGAATAAGGTTATGCAACGCGACCAACAAATATTTGAATTAATTGCTGAGGAAAAAGAACGGCAATTAAATGGAATAGAACTTATTGCTTCCGAAAATTTTACCAGTCCCCAGGTTATGGAAGCTGCGGGATCTGTCCTTACCAACAAATACGCCGAAGGCTATCCGGGGAAGCGATACTATGGGGGATGTGAAGTAGTTGATAAAGTCGAACAATTAGCCATTGAAAGAGCGAAAGAGTTGTTTGGGGCGGCATATGCAAATGTCCAGCCGCATTCAGGTTCACAGGCCAATGCTGCTGTATACCAGGCTTGTTTACAACCCGGGGATACCATTTTAGGTTTTGATCTTTCACATGGAGGCCATCTTACTCATGGTTCTCCTGTAAATTTTTCAGGGAAGCTTTATAATCCGGTATTTTATGGGGTGGAAGAAGAAACCGGAGTTCTTAATTACGACAAAATAGAGGAAATTGCTAAAAAGGAAAGACCGAAATTGATTATCGCAGGAGCTTCCGCCTATTCGCGCGATATGGACTTTAAAAGATTTCGCGAAATTGCAGATAGTGTGGATGCACTTTTATTGGCAGATATTGCACATCCGGCAGGTTTAATCGCGAAAGGCATATTAAATGACCCCATACCACATTGTCATTTTGTAACTACAACAACACATAAGACCCTTAGAGGTCCCAGAGGGGGGTTAATACTTATGGGAAAAGATTTTGAAAATCCATTCGGAATTAGGTTAAAGAATGGAAATCTGAGAAAAATGTCAGCCTTGCTTAATCTGGCGGTATTTCCCGGAAACCAGGGGGGACCTTTAGAGCATATAATTGCCGCCAAAGCGATCGCCTTCGGTGAAGCGCTAACCGATGAATTTTTACACTACATGCTGCAGGTTAAGAAAAATGCTGCCGCAATGGCTGCGGCATTTGTCGCTAAAGGTTACAACCTGATATCAGGAGGAACTGATAATCATATGATGCTAATAGATCTTCGTAATAAGAATATTACCGGAAAAGATGCGGAAAATATTCTGGTGAAAGCAGATATCACCGCAAATAAGAATATGGTGCCCTTTGATGATAAGTCACCTTTTATAACATCGGGGATTAGATTTGGAACTGCTGCAATCACCACAAGAGGCCTTAAAGAAGCTGATATGTTAACCATTGTAGATTTAGTAGATTCGGTTTTGACACATCCTGAAGATGACAAAGTAATACTTAAAGTTAAAGAGGATGTAAATAAATTAATGAAAAACCTTCCTTTGTTCAGCAGTGGAAACTAGTAGAAGGCGATTAATCGAGGACCGATAGCCCTATTTATTGATTTTTCATTTTAATCAATGATTTAACATATATAAGTCGCCAAAGATTATAGACTTATTCTTAAGATCATAGATAACGGCATCTTTATCAGAATCGAAATAAAGACCCCAATAGGCATAATAGTCTTTCTTATTATTGTTCCCTATTTGGATATTCTTGAGTTTAGTATCATTTTCAAATAGATCTTCTTCAAACACAGGAATGTATATTTCAAAAGGCGTCTCCGTGAGTCTTTTGGTAAGATATACATAGTTCTCCGCAATTGTATGAAGAATCATCCCGAATTGTTCTTCGATACTATTTTCATAAATATTTTTAATGATGATTGAAGAATCTTTTAAAAAAATTGATAACTCTTCAACATCAATCCCCTTAGCATTTAATTCATTCAAGGATTTAAATGCGTTTGAAAAAGGGGAACTCTTAGACCAGCTATTATCTTCTGGGTAAACATTACCCCAGGTACCTTTTTGTAAATGAAAGAGAATTTCAACCAATTTTAAATTGCAATCCATCTCAATAACCAAATTTTGACGCACTCCGTTAGAGAGACAATTTCGAATAGCTACATTCGAAAAATAGTCTTTTTCCAGACTCCTTCTAAATTCACCTAATCCCTCAATTTGGGGATTGTCCTCTAGTTTGAGTTTAAGATTAACTCTAAAATTGTCCTGTCGGTTTGGCATTAAAACAGCAAAATTGATTGATTAATATCAAAATTAATTTTAAATATTAACAGTGTACTATATAAAAACCATAGAATATCTAAGGTTTTACATTAATTATGCAAATAAATAAGGATGAAGGATAAAAAATTGCTGTTTTCTCTTTAAAAAACGGGTATCAATTAAATGAAACCTCTGTTTCTTGATTCGGTAATCAATGCCTGATCATTTTGTTTTTCAACGCCAAAAACTGCTTTCAGGTGACGTTTTCTATTCTCAATACTGGGCAGTGACAGGGATACGTGGTTGACCATATCCTTGGTTTTTGTGCCTATGGAAAGGAAATGGAGTATTTTTTTGTCTTTATCATCAAGCACAATATCATCATTGGCCATTTTCTTACGAATGGCTGCAAGTGCCTTTTGCGTATAGTAAGGTGGATTGGACGTAACGGTATTCACCATTGCCTGTAATGACTTCGGATCTATTTCGGTTTTTACCATATATCCTTCCGGATCAACTGTTTTAAGAATACTGTTTATCCTGTAATTATCACTAAAAGAGGACATAAAAACAATTTTAGTTTTCGGGATAGTCTTGCGTGCAAAAATTCCGATGTCTTCCCCGGTTTTTGCCGGCCCTCCGTTATCCTGTGCTAATTGAATATCTAAAAGAAGGATATCATAATTAAACGAAGTAACAGAATTTTCAATTTTTTCGATGGCCTGATCATATGATTTTGCCGTATCAACGAGTACTTTGAAACCATCAAACTCCGTATCCTCAAGGATAAATTTATAACCCATGGTGGTCATTTCATGATCATCTACCGCTAAAATCCGAATCGTATTCATGATGATGTTTTTTCTAGTTGCTCCAATTTTTCTTTTCCATTAACCTGAGGAATCATTTCAGATTCCTTTAGAACATAGGGCACTTTTACGGTTACCATTGTCCCTTCCCCGGGTTTACTTACCAAACTCCAGTCTCCATTTAATTTACCTACCCTTGATGAAATATTTTTGTGACCAATGCCTTTTTTAACCTTTTTGTTATCAAATCCACGCCCATCGTCTTTTATGGTAACCTCAATAATATCTGAGGTAGAGTCCATTTTTATTTCAACCAGATTGGCCGACGCATACTTGATACAATTCTGAAGGCTTTCCTGAATGATCCGGTAAAGGTTTATTTTTATATCACCGCTGATCGCATCCCAGTCAAGACTTTCATCATAATTGAAATGAAACTCCAGATTTGCCGGTTCACAAATAGTTGTCAATAAATCTTCAATGGATATTATAAAGTTATGGAATTTTTGATAAGAAGCATCGTTCAATTCATGAGAAATTGTTCGTATTTCTTCCTGTACACCCTGTAATTTTTCTATTGCATCGCCCCGCATAGTTATAGCATCGGGATCTGTTTTCTTGTTTAAGCCTAAAAGGACCATTCGAATTCCGTTCATTTGACCCAGGATCCCATCATGGAGTTCCTCAGAAATTCGCTTTTGTTCAAACTGTTTGCCTTCCTCCACTTTCTGACTCTGGGCAAGCATAAGATTAAATATTTCCTGATTGGCCTCTTGTTGTTGTTGTTGAAATCGCAAATTGCGGTTTTTTGCGCGTTGAGAAAGGATAACAAGAACTGCAACAGCCAGTAAAAACAAACCTATGGCAATACCTATCCATAGCTGCCTCTGCCTCTCTAAAAGCTGATTTTCGGCAATAAACTCATCGGTTTCAAAACGGATACGGGCAAATTTATTCCGGATCTTGCGCTCTTCTTCCTGCAGGCTATCGTTTAATACCAAATATTCCTTCAGATAGGCAGGGGCGTTTTGCGGGTCTAAGAGCGGATATAATTTTAAAGTTTCAAGGGTTAGGTCATTGTCATTGCTCTGCCTAGCCAACACAAGAGCCTCTTCAGCATTTGATAATGCTAATGCAGTATCTCTTTTTGCCAAATAAAAGTCCGCCATATGGAAATGACTCATTGCCACCTGATCGACTGCATTTTCCTGAATGTTAATTTCCATGGCCTCTTTTAAATTCGTTTCGGAAATTTTTAGCTGACCAATTTTATATTGACTATAGCCTAAATTATCAAGTGTAAGGGCATATGAAGCAGGCTCTTTATCCTTCAGGCTATCTGTGTTTATTATCTTTTTGAAGTAGGGAATGGCTTTTGAATAATCTCCCTGTTCTTTATAGGAATTTCCAATATTATTATTTAATGTGTATGGATATTTGCCCAGCTCTTCCTGTGGCATATTATTGAGAAACTCGGAGGCCTTAGCAAAATAGGTCCGCGCTTGTTCATATTCCTTAAGACTTTTGGCAATGGTTCCCAATAAATTATAGCTAAGAAACAGTTGTCTGTTTTTTTCCAAAGGCAGGAATAGTTCTATGGCTTCTATAAGGTTGATTTCAGCACCTGTATAGTCCTTTATACCCTTCTGAATACGCGCCATACTATATAATACCCTTCCTCTGTCAAAATTATTTTTTAGATCGGTATATAATTGTTCCGCCTGGCTGTATTCATAATAAGCGCTGTCTTTCATCAAACTATTCCTATAAAAATCTCCCAAATCCCAATGCAAATCCGCCAGGGTTGCAGAGTCTTTTCTTTCTTCAGAAAGTAGCCGGGCCTTTTTGTTGCTATTTCTGAAATTTAGTGAATCTTTAAGGCCCAGATAAGTGTAGGAAAGTTTTGCAAAATAACTTAACCGTAAAGAGTCATTTAATTCATTGGAAGCATTATCGTAAGCCTTTTGCAAATATTCTTTACGGATTTTTGGAGGTAGCGTAACATCCCTTCCATTTTGTATCCAAACCTGCATGCTATCTGAGGTAGAAACATTTTTATTTAATTGAGTAGATTGATTTTCTTCCCCGCAGGAAAAAAATAGCAGTGCTAGTGAGATAAGAATTAAGTGTTTTCTACATACCATAAACTAAGAAACTAAAGGCTTCTATAACAAGATAATTAAAAAGCCCTAAATACGCTATTTAAGGCTTTTTAATTATATACAAAAAATTAAAGGGTTGAATTAGAATTACTACTGGAATTTTATCCGTCACCTCTTCCACCTCCGGTTGGGACATCATCACCACCGGTGCTATCCCTAGGATCATCTGGAACATCATCCCCACCTGTTCCTAGTTCATATAGTGCCTGGTCCTCGGCGCTGTTATCTGCTTCACAAGAAAATAATCCGATACTAAATACTACTACTGCGAAAATGCTTAAAATTTTTTTCATCCTTCTTTTGATTTTAATGGTTAATTAATATTGATTAGCTTGAAACGAATCTAGGGGGATAGGCAAAAACTTATTGTGCAAAAAAAAAAGTAGTAGTATTCGTACCTGTTCTATGAGTATTTGACAGGTTTTTGAGAGTATTCGATTAATTCGGGCGCGAAATGGTGTTTTTTGATAAAATCTTTTTCAGACCATCTATATTCTCCTTATAAGATTTTGAGAAAGGCAGTTGGGTTTTCTTAATTTTCAGGAAACAAGTAGATTTTCCATAATTAATACCGGACACATAATTGGTGTTCAGGATATAACTCTGATGAACGCGAATGAAATTGGAAGGCAACTGATTTTCAAAAGTCTTAAGCGTCTTATAAGCACTTATTTTGCTGCCATCTTTCATGATAAAATCGGTTGCATTATTGTCCGCCCTCAAATAAAGAATCTCACGGGTATCCAGGTATTGGTAATCTTTATAGGATTTTAAACAAAGCGTGTGGGATACTTCCTCTTTGGGCAATTGCTTTTTAAGACGTAAAATGGTTTTTCGAATATCAAATTCATTATAAGGCATCAGCCAGTAGTCGAAGAAATTATTCTTGATGGCGTTATAAGCATGTTCCTTGCTCCTGGAAATCCCAATCAGCACAGGTATGTTTTTCACATATTGGTATAATTCAGTGACCATATTAAAATATTCATAAGCCTTGTTGTTCAAATTAATAAAAACAACATCAGGAGAGTATTTGAGAATAGCATTCAGGCCGTCTGAACTGTTACGAGCTTCATTTGTGCACACAAAATCCCCATAGTCCTCCAAATAGTGCTGTAACTGCAAATTTGAAGTGGCGTCAGAATCAATTATGGTATACAAATACTCCATTCTTGAATATATGGGTACAAAGTAGTAAACCTATTTGA
>NZ_CAMYKG010000009.1 GCF_947258925.1 uncultured Eudoraea sp.
GGATGATATTAAAAAACCCTGACAGTAATGTCAGGGTTTTTTTAGTTAAGCAGGTCTGTAAAATTTGGTTGGTAATTATTGTTTTGGTTAAGAATCGATCTGGGGAATCGAATACTTAAGATTAAGTTCAGGGTCAGATTTGGGGTTGAACACTATCACTTAATTACAATGTAAAGATATGCAGAGCAAGCTTTTGAACACAAAATATGTTGTGTAACTATCCCCTTATGTTGTGAAAAATATGAGTGGTTTATTTCTAACGATGAAATACACTTTAGATTTGACACTTCATCTTAAACCCTGCTATTTTCATAGTTCTGAAGATCAGGAAGATTTTGTTTTTCATTTCTATTTTGACAGCGCAAACAGTTTGATACCATAAAAAAACCCCGGCGTTTCCGTCAGGGCTTTATTAGAAAAGTAGGTTTGTAAAATTGGGTTTGTAATCTAATATTTTGGTTAAGTGCCGATTTGGGTTCGAATCATCCCAATTAAAATTGGGAGGAATAACACTTAAATTAAGTTATGCTTTGATTTGGGGTTAAACACTTTCACTTAATTACAATGTAAATGTATGTCTGTTCTTTTATATTCTGAAATTATTGTTGTGAATTGCATTAAGAATGTTGTGAAAAATATGAAGTGTAAAAATTGTCGGACAAATGACACATTTACTATTCCAATATGAAAGTAGTATTGAAAATGGGATTCATAAAATTATTCAAAAAATAGTGGATTTGATTTAATATTCATCAAGGTGTTCCGGATAGAGGAAATTATTATATGGAAATCGGGAAATATGGATTTCCCTAACCTTATCGTATACTTTTTTTCTGAACTCATCAAGATTCTCCTTTTTAAGTGCAGATATAAAGATGGCATTCTCACCTAATTGCTGCATCCAGGTATGTTTCCATTCATCAATCGTAAAGTGCCTTGAAGTTCTCTCCGTAACCAGGTCATCCACATCTATTGTTTCCTGTTCGTACAAGTCAATTTTGTTAAAGACCATTATTGTTTTCTTATCTGAACAGCCAATTTCATTTAATACCTGTTTTACAGAACTTATATGGTCTTCAAAATTCGGATGTGAAATATCAACAATGTGTAGCAACAAATCTGCCTCTCTTACTTCATCTAAAGTGCCTTTAAAACTTTCAACCAGTTGTGTTGGAAGTTTACGAATAAATCCAACGGTATCACTAAGGAGAAAGGGTAGATTGCCCAGCACCACCTTTCTCACTGTGGTGTCGAGGGTAGCAAATAATTTATCTTCCGCAAAGACCTTGCTTTTACTAATCACATTCATAAGGGTAGATTTACCTACGTTGGTATACCCTACGAGGGCAACACGTACCAGAGAACCACGATTACCTCGCTGGGTGCTCATCTGACGGTCAATTTTGGTAAGTTTCTTTTTTAAAAGTGCTATTCTATCCCTGACTATTCGACGATCGGTTTCAATTTCAGTTTCCCCCGGTCCTCTCATACCAATACCCCCTCTTTGTCTTTCAAGGTGTGTCCATAATCCGGTAAGCCGTGGCAATAAATATTCATACTGGGCAAGTTCTACCTGTGTACGTGCATAACTTGTTTTGGCTCTCTGAGCAAAAATGTCAAGGATTAAGCCTGTTCTATCGAGTATTTTACAGCGCAATATTTTCTCAATATTTCGCTGTTGTACCGCAGAAAGTTCATCATCAAATATGACTGACCCTATTTCGTTTTCTTTTACATAGTCTGCTATTTCCAGGATTTTACCACTTCCTATATAGGTTTTTGGATTAGGGACTTCAATGCGTTGCACAAAACGTTGCATTACTTCTCCTCCTGCCGTATACGTAAGAAACTCCAGTTCATCAAGATATTCCTTTACCTTCTCCTCATTCTGGTGTTTGTTCATTACACCCACCAGAATGGTTTTTTCATATTCTATATTCTGCTTCTCTAACATCTTACAAATTATAGTGCAAATCTAAGTAATTGGAATCAAGTGATTTTCGTAATTTTGAAAACCCAAAGAAAAACTTATGCTATTTTCATTTCTGAAAAGGAATAAACTCAAAAACATTCATACAATTGCGTTCTACAATCTTGAGAACTTATTTGATATAGGCGATGACCCTAATACCTTAGATAAAGATTTTACCCCAAAGGGCAAGAAGAAATGGACGAAAAGAAGGTATAAGAAGAAATTACTCAAATTAGCAAACACCATATCAGGAATTGGCTTGAAAAATTCAAACCGGCCACCTGTACTTGTCGGAATTGCAGAAGTTGAAAATGAAAAAGTTATAAAGGACTTAATTTCTTCAGGAGCATTAAAAAATGAAGATTACGGCTATGTTCATTATAATTCTCCTGATGAGCGGGGAATAGATACCGCTTTGCTATATCTCAAATCAAACTTTAACATCTTATATTCAACGCCCATTCCCTTACTAATATACAATCCCGAAGGGGAAAGAGATACAACCAGGGATATCCTTTATGTCCATGGATTATTAAACGGTGAGGAAATTCATGTTTTTGTAAATCACTGGCCTTCTAGAAGGGATGGGGAGTTGGATACCGAATATAAAAGAATCAAAGCTGCCGGGATTATAAGCGATTATATGTCGCAAATTGAAAAGAATTATTCAAACCCGAATTACGTTGTAATGGGGGATTTTAACGATGGTCCTGACGCCCAGAGCATTCGTAACCTGGTTGAGTCTAAATCCTTGTACAATCCAATGGAAAAACTATGGACCCCGGAAAGGGGTAGTGCAAACTACAGAAGAAGCTGGTCACTTTTTGATCAGATTTTGGTTTCACATAGCTTTTTCAATTATGCAGCAGGCACACATAGTTTTGCGTATGCCAATATTTTTGACGACCATCAACTAAAAGAATGGGGAGGTAAATATGCCGGAAATCCATTTAGAACATACGTAGGTCAAAAGTATAAAGGGGGCTATAGTGACCATTTCCCTGTATACATTCAATTGAAGTTCAATTAATGTATTTCCGGGATACTATATTCTGTGTTTTAGATATGTATTATTTGATCTTCACCTAATAATGGCTCATTGCGCAGCTTAAGAAAGACTTGTGCTAAAGTGATAACATCTAGTTCACAATAAGCCACTATGCGATCCAAATCTCCTTCTTCATAATAAACTTCCCGGACCATACTACCATCAATATCTTGTTTAGGGGAGGGAATACCCAGAACATTGGCCATTAACTTTAAGGAGGTATAATGCTTGAAATCCCCAAATTTCCAGAGCTCCATAGTATCCAAATGTGGCACTTCCCAGGGTTTTTTACCGAAAAGGTCCAGCTTATATGGCAGTGAAATACCATTAATGATTAGTCTGCGGGCAATATAGGGAAAGTCAAATTCCTTTCCATTATGGGCGCAAAGGAGATTTTTAGGGCGACTGAAATGTTCATTTACCAATCTTTTAAAGTCTTTTAGTATCTTCTCTTCCTTTCCGTGGAAAGTAGTAACCCTAAAATTTCGTATTCCTTCTTTACTTATGAAATACCCAACGGAGATGCATATTATTTTTCCAAATTCTGCCCAAATCCCTGCCCTATCGTAAAATTCTTCAGCAGTATACTCATCTTTTCGCTGATATTGCGACTTATGTTCCCAAAGTTCTTTTTTGTAATCATCTAATTGGGCATATTCGGGTACTTCGGGAACAGTTTCGATGTCTAAAAAAAGAATATGTTCAAGATTTAGATTCTTTATCATCCCAAATAACTATAAATAAACTTCATGTTGAATTAAATTCACCCTTTTAGTAAGTTGATGATCTTTGGGTCAATTCACTTAAAGATAAGAACAATATTCAGAATTCTTATCCTCTCCTTGATAAGTAGTTTATTCCAAGATAAGAGTAGTTCTTGCAAAAAGGATGCAGTTTATCGAATTGTAATCCCGGGATTCAATAAAACGAACAAAAAATCGTTTTAAATTACCTTAATAGATCTACTGATTTTTGTTGATATGAAACCAAAATTCTATATAAATGTCGTCAAAAAGCTACTTTCTCTGGCTTTTTTATTTTCTCTTTCTTTTGTAGTCTCCTGTACAAATGATGATTCAGATAATGAAGATGATTTAGAAATTGTCACCCCGGGAGAAGGTGCTGTTTTGGATACTTCCAAAGATGTTAAGACAGATAACACAGTTGGTACTAACTAGTACTGACAATTCTTTCAATCCTGATCATAAATCCCAGTTTGTTATTAATTAGATCGTAAACCTTTGTGCGCTAAAGCTCAAAGTAAATTGCTATTACGGCTACATACAAGATATTGTGTATCTTTAAAAAAAAAAGTTGCATGAAATCTTATAGGTTCCCATGGGTTCTCTACCTCTGTATTATTGTCACACTATTTCCAGCTTGTAGCAATGACGATAATCAACCCGGTTTTGATTCTGAAGTTCAATTCCCTAATTATACGGTAATAGGGGAGAATTTTCAAAGTGTTTTTCAGTTCAACTACGATGGACTTGTGGATAAAGGAGATTTATTCAACTTAACGACGGAAAGCAATATCAACAGAGAGTACCTTACGTTGAGGCAGGTATCCGACCTTATTACGTTTTTTAGTTTTGCAACTGGCAGTTTTTCTGCCGTGCAAAGAAATTACATAACTGGTGAAAGCACCTTTATAAATGAGTTTTATAGGGTATCAGATGATAGATCAGTTATTTGGGGGACCAATTCAGAAGATAAAATATTTATGGGATTTTATGTCCCCGAGGGGTCCACGAATTACAGTATACGGACATTTAACCTGGCTACTGATCAAGAAATAGATTTGTTCCTGGAATTTAATGTGACTGATGTATTTGAACCCCTCTATTATGGGGGTCGTCTGTTTATCACGTTTTTGGATGAACGATCCGATTACAAACTTGTGGTAATAGATGTTGACAGTAATACCCTGGTACAAACTTTTGAATTTGGAAAAACAGTCCCGAGTATTTTGATAGATAAAGAGGGGAATTTGATCATTGCTTCAGGGAATTCTGAAGGAGATTATGAACTTAATACCTATGATATACAAACATTGGAAGTAATAAAGCGGGATTCCTTCTCAGTAAACAGGTATTTTTCTCCTGGACCAATACAGTCTTTGGCCCAAATTGTAGATGACAAACTTTATTATCTAAATCTATATGCACAACCTTCATCTGTTCCTTTCGGTCCGGCCATATACGATTTTATTTCAGAAGAGAACAGAATCATTGATATGATCTCTATTGTACTTCAAGTTCAGGAGGAACTTGGACAGGAAATTGAACTTACCGCTTTTGATTTTGACGAAGAAAGCAACACATTTCTTATGGGTTACGCCATATTTGTGGATATAGAAACCCTTGAGGGCGGGGTTCTGGTTATTTCCGAAAAAGGTGAATTATTGAAGAATACCAGCCTTGAATTTGCACCAACAAACTTTATTAGGAACTAAAAACCAGTTAACCAACCATATAGTTTGTTTGCCTATGGCCAAATTTGGGCCTTTGCAATATTATTGAAGGTAATAGGTAGATAATGTACGACAAATAGCCCGTTTGCGCCGGAATTAATGTTTAATAGAAGATGGTACAAACCAATCAGTCTGGGGAATTAGAAAAGCGATTGTTGCTTTGTGGGACTCTCATGGTTTAACAGCCATTTTTTGCGGTGCAGTCCACCTGCATAACCAGTTAATGAACCATCGGAACCGATTACCCTATGGCACGGGACAATGATCCATAATGGGTTTTTACCATTGGCAGAAGCTACTGCACGAATCGCCTTTACATCGCCTAGTTTCTTTGAAAGCTCCAGATAAGACATCGTTTTACCGTAAGGTATCTCCAATAATGCGTTCCAAACCTTTTTTTGAAATTCAGTCCCTTCAGGATTTAATAATAGGTCAAAATGTTTCCTGTTACCTTCAAAATATTCATTTAACTGGTATACGGCTTCTTCTAAGGCTTCGGGAATTATATCGTTTTCTGCCTCATAATGCTCAAGCACTGTAACAGAGGAAAGACCATTTTCATCTCCTTCCAGTTTGGCATCACCCAGGGGTGTTTTCATGAAGGCAGTTGTCATTTTATTATTCTATTATACCTGTTCTTTTTGCGCGGACTTCCCATTTTTTTCGTGCCAGGAGCTGTAAATCTTCTACATTATCGCTTTCATCCATGATTTCAAGTCCCAATAAGGTTTCAATGACATCTTCCATAGTAACGAGTCCGCTTACAGAGCCATATTCGTCAACCACGAGGGCAATATGTTCCCTTTTTGCAATCAAAGTCTCAAACAGTTGTGGAATTGGGGTATTTCTCTTAGTAACAAGGAGGTCTCTTTTTATTGTTGCCAAAGGAATATCTACATTTTCATTTATAATCTCTTCCAGAACGTTATCTTTTAGAACATAGCCATTAATAATGTCAACACTCCCTGTGTATACGGGAATCCTGGAAAATCTTAATTTTGGATTTTCTTCAAAAAACTCTTTAACGGACATAGATTCCTCGGCAATTTTCATCACAGCTCTGGGCGTCATTATATCCTTTGCACATACTTCATCAAATTTTAATAGATTTTTGATCACTTTAGATTCAGATTCCTGAAAAACCCCTTCTTCATGAGCGATATCAGCCATTGTAGTAAAATCTTCTCTGCTGAGGACACTGCCATGCACCTCTTTTTTGCCAATTAGCCGTGTAAATAACTGAAGTACCCAAAGCAAACCAGTCCATTTTAAGAGCAAAACCATTATTTTCAGAATTTTAGAACTAATGTTGGCAAGTTTTTTCCAATAAGTTGCGCCAATAGTCTTAGGGATAATTTCTGAAAGGACCAGAATTAATATGGTCATTATTGTTGACACAACACCTACCATGACTTCTTCGGTATAAGGAATACCGAAAATTGTGCGGGTCGCACTCCCATAAAATTCCTGATAAGCCACCTTAGCCTGTACCCCTACTAGGATTGCACCTACAGTGTGGGCAATTGTATTTAAGGTAAGGATTGCAATCAGAGGCTGGTCTACATCCTTTTTTAACCCTTCCAGGGTATAGGCATATTGTTTCCCTTCTTTTTTCTTTACGTTTATAAAAGTTGGAGTAACACTTAAGAGAACGGCTTCCAAAATAGAACATAAAAAAGAAAAAAAGATTGAGATGAAAGCATAAAAGAGAAGTAATTCCATTTGGTTCAATTAGAATACTAAAATACTAATAATATGATTTACTATTTTGATAAATTCAGCGATCTACTGTCTTCGTAAAACAATTGATGCAGTTGTGTCCGGATATTCAAATTATATAAATTTCGATTTTGGCGGGTAGGATTAACACGATTTGATAAAAAAATATATACCAATTGGTTTATTGGATCTGCCCATACAAAGGTTCCCGTAAAACCACTATGTCCAAAACTGTCTTTACTAGCGCTCACGGCCGGATATGATTCAGATATGGGCAATTCCTTATTGTTTAACAACGGCTTGTCAAATCCAAGTCCGCGCCTGTTGTTATTCTTTGGATACTGAACTTTTGTAAACTCTTTAAGAGTTGCTTCGGAAAGATATCTTCGACCATTCAGAGTACCATAATTCTGATACATTTGCATTATTTTATACATATCCCTGGCAGTTCCAAAAAGCCCGGCATTTCCCGAAATACCTCCCAAAAGTGCCGCATTTTCATCATGTACCCATCCCTTTACAAGATCTTTTCTGAATAGTGTATCTACCTCTGTCGGGATAATGGTATTGCGAAAAGCTTTGGTTTTAGGTTTATACCCCAGGGTGGCTGCGCCCATGGGGATATAGAAATTTTTTTGCAAGTAGTACTCATAACTATTTCCGGTTATTTGTGAAATAAGTTGGGGGAATAGTAAAAATGCCAGTCCGGAATAGCGATAACTCTTTTTTTCATCCACTTCAGATCGGTCAATTGCCTTAAATATTTTCTTCTTAAATCTATTTTTCACAAAAATGTTGTCATATGCCTGATTTTCAAATTTGGCTGAGGGCTTGTTATGGATATATTTTCGTTTTAACCGACCATTTTTATGCACTTTTTTTAGAAAAATAATATAGGGCTCCATACCCGCCTGATGGGCTAACAATTCCCTAAGCGTTATATCTTTTTTGTCTTTTATTTGCTTCCAGGCTTTCCAATATGTGCTCAAAGGGAGGTCTAAATCGAGTTTACCTTCATCATATAATTTCATTAGTGCTGGTAAAGGACCGGTAATTTTTGTAACCGAAGCCAGGTCATATATTGCATTGAGAGTTACGGGATGCAGGCTGTCATAGGTATGAAAACCGTAGGCTTTATGAAAGATAACCTCACCTTTTCTGGCAACCAAAACCTGAGCTCCGGGAAAAGCTTGTTCAATTATTCCATTGGTTATAATAGAATCAACTTTATGGCTGGTATCCTTAGAAACGGAAACTATGGGGATCAGTTTTCCGGAGTTTTGGTTGAAATGATTTACGATTTTACCTTCTTCCGTAATAGGTTCCTGAGAAGTAAGGGTATTCAAAAAAATACCAAAAAGTATAAAAAAAACAAATCTATAATTATATAAAGGAAAGCTACGCATAAAATGATATGGTAAATTGACTATCCCATTAGTTTCACGGCATCTTTCGCAAAGTAGCTGGCGATGATATCCGCACCAGCTCTTTTAATCGAGATCAATTGTTCCATCATAACGGCGTCATGATCTAACCAACCTTTTGCAGCGGCGGCCTTGAGCATGGCATATTCTCCTGATACCTGGTAGACTGCCACAGGCACTTCCACTTCATTTTTGATTTCCCTCACAATATCCAGATAACAAATTCCGGGTTTAATCATAACTATATCCGCGCCCTCATCAACATCCATATGAGCTTCTTTAATGGCCTCTATTCTGTTAGATGGGTCCATTTGGTAGGTTTGCTTATCCTTAGGTACATTGTCTTTATCCACAGGTGCAGATTCCAGCGCATCACGAAACGGGCCGTAGAAACCACTTGCATACTTTGCGCAGTAAGACATAATTCCTGTATTTGTCAATTCTTCATCCTCAAGAGCTTCTCTTATAATTTGGATTCTGCCATCCATCATATCACTTGGTGCAACAAAGTCTGCTCCCGCCTCAGCATGAGAAATACTCATCTGTGCTAAGATCTCACTGGTTTCATCATTGAGGATTTGACCATCAGCTACTATCCCATCGTGTCCGAGCGAAGAATAAGGGTCCAGGGCAACATCTGTCATAACCAACATCTCCGGACATGCACTTTTCACCGTATTAATAGCGCGTTGCATTAGCCCATGTTCGTTTAGGGCCTCAGTTCCCTTATTATCCTTTAGTGATTCAGGCACTTTTACAAAAAGTAGAACCGCACATAGGCCCATATTCCATAGCTCTTTCGCTTCTTTACCTAAATTATCCAGACTTAATCTATAATAATTAGGCATCGATGGAATTTCCTCTTTAACCGAGTGACCTTCCACAACAAATAGTGGAACCAAAAAATCGCTGGGGGTTAAAATTGTTTCGCGCACCAAATGTCTGATGGCATTGTTTGCTCGTAATCTTCTATTTCTTCGAAGTGGATACATTGACTTAATTTTAAGTTTAAAGGTAACAGAAATGCGGGTATTCTATAAAATAATCTCACCTTTTAAATAGGGAACTGCTTTTCCTGCAATTTTTACCCTGCTGTCCAGGAATTCACAAAAAATATCGCCTCCTCTTTTAGAGAGTTGTTTTGCGGTAAGCTTTGATTTGCCCATAACTTTTGCCCAATAAGGAATAAGGCTCGTATGAGCGGAACCGGTCACCGGATCTTCATTAACGCCGCATTGGGGAGCAAAAAAGCGGGACACAAAATCTGTGCTATCCCCTGGAGCAGATACTATTATACCTCTGGCTTCAACCTGATTTAAAAGAAAGAAATTTGGGGTTATATCTTCTATCTGACGCTGATTTTCATAAATGAGAAGATAGTCCGTCTTTCCTTTTAATGTATATAACGGCTTTTTTCCTATTGCTTCGTTAATAGCTTGTACGGGTTCTGAATTTTTAATTTCATCTGCAGGGAAATCCATGATTAACAAGCCATTTTTACCTTTTTCCACCGCTAACTTCCCACTTCTCGGGGAGAAAAACTCAATTTTAGATTCATTATGCTCGTAATAATTATAAATGACAAAAGCTGTGGCAAGGGTAGCATGGCCGCACAAATCTACCTCCAACTCGGGTGTGAACCATCTTATGATATATTCGGCACCCTTTTTAACAGCGAAGGCGGTCTCCGCAAGGTTATTTTCCATAGCAATCTTTTGCATTAGGTCATCTTCTATCCAGCTATCCAGAATACATACGGCAGCAGGATTTCCGGAATATAACTGACCGGTAAATGCATCTATTTGATATATTTTTTGTTTCATAATTAAACCGTATTCACATTATAATTAGAAATTAAATGCGTTAAACCCACGATTTTGGATTTTCTAAGACTTCTAATAAAACAGCCTCCTCGCTTCCTTCTTCAGGATGATGATCATATTTCCACTGAACATGTGGCGGTAAGCTCATAAGGATACTTTCAATACGGCCATTTGTTTTTAATCCGAATAGTGTTCCCTTATCGTGAACCAAATTAAATTCAACATAGCGGCCACGACGAATTTCCTGCCAAGTCCTTTGCTTATTGCTATAGCTGAGATTTTTTCTTTTTATAACAATAGGTATATAGGCTTTTAAAAACCCGTTGGCAACCTCAGTGACAAAATCATACCAGTTTTCAATACTCATTGTCTCCGTGACTTTGCAGTAATCAAAAAATAAGCCTCCTACACCTCGAGCTTCATTTCTATGACTATTCCAGAAATAGTCATCACATTTCTTTTTATAAATTTTATAAAAATTGGGATCATGGGCATCACAAGATGCTTTACAAACGGAATGAAAATGCCTGACGTCTTCCTCAAACAGATAATAGGGTGTAAGATCCAGACCACCTCCGAACCATTGATCAACTATTGCCCCTTCTTTATCATACATTTCAAAATAGCGCCAATTGGCATGTACCGTTGGAACCATGGGATTTACAGGATGGAGCACAAGACTTAGTCCGCATGCATAGAAGTCAGCATCCACAACACCAAAATAGGTTTGCATACTCTTGGGGAGTTCACCATGAACAGCGGATATGTTTACGCCACCTTTTTCAAAGACCCCTCCATTCTCAATCACCCTGGTACGGCCACCACCTCCTTCGGGCCGTTTCCAAAGATCTTCATGAAACTTAGCAGAACCATCAATTTCCTCTAATTTGGACGTGATAGTTTCCTGGAGCTCTTCTATAAAGGAGTAGAATTTATTTTTCATATGATCTTGTAAATAATTTCATATCAAGGGGTTGTTCATTCTGTGGGATATAGCTTTTTAACAAAATCTTTTTCCATGTATACCCGCATTTTTCCGATACCCTAACTTTATAAATTAAAAGACCTTGCTATCTTAGGGCTTGTAGTCTTTTACGGCTTCAATGAATGCCTTTGCGTTTTCCACGGGAACATTGGGTAGAATTCCGTGACCCAAATTAACTACATATCTATCTTTTCCAAATTCATCAATCATCTGAGTGACCATTTTTTTAATCACCTCCGGGGGGGATAATAATCTTGATGGATCAAAATTTCCCTGTAATGTGATATTCCCTCCAGTTAAATATCTGGCATTCCTGGCAGAGCATGTCCAATCCACCCCGATCGCTGTCGCACCAGATTTGGCCATATCACCTAAAGCAAACCAACAGCCCTTACCAAAAACGATTACCTCGGTCTCATCTTTGAGTGCGTCGATTATTTGCTGGATATAGTTCCAGGAAAATTCTTTATAGTCAACTGGTGAAAGCATACCGCCCCAGGAATCAAAAACCTGAACTGCGTTGACACCTGCTTTCACTTTAGCTTTCAAATACGAGATAGTTGTATCGGTAATTTTCTGCAATAAATTATGCGCGGCTACTGGTTGTGTAAAACAGAATTCTTTGGCCTTATCAAAGGTTTTACTTCCTTGCCCCTGTACACAATAGCAAAGAATAGTCCATGGGGATCCTGCAAAGCCTATCAGTGGAATCTCATCCTGTAATTTCTCCTTAGTTGCAACAATAGCCTGCATTACATAATCTAACTCCTTATTAACATCAGGGACCAATACCCGGTCTACATCTTTTCCGGAGCGAATAGGTTGGGGCAAATAAGGCCCGAAATCCGGCTTCATTTGCACTTCGATCTGCATGGCTTGAGGGATTACAAGAATATCGCTAAAAAGAATGGCAGCATCCATACCAAAACGCCTGATAGGCTGGACAGTAATTTCAGAAGCTAGTTCCGGAGTTTGACATCTTGTAAAGAAATCATATTTCTCCTTAATTTTCATAAATTCAGGCAGGTATCTACCTGCCTGTCGCATCATCCACACGGGAGGACGCTCTACTGTTTCACCTCGTAATGCTCTTAAAAACAGATCGTTTTTTATACTCATATTATTTTTCTATGCTCAAATTATAATGAAATGTCACCCTTTTCAGCAGGCTTTCTATAGTAGGGTTATCAGCAACTACGATAGAATCTGTATGTAAAGCTGCTTCTCTTGCGGTGGTATCACCTATGCAAAATGCTGTACTTTTACCCAGTTCATTTGCTGAAGTAAAGCTCTGCACTCCACTTGGGCTAAAAAATAAAATCCCATCAAAAGACTCTGAAAATTGTTGAGGTATCAGTATGGTTTGGTAGACCTCAAGTTCCTTAAAATGAAGCTTGTTTTTTATTAAAATTTCAGGTAAATCATTAAGCCTTCTATTTCCACAAAAGAATAAAAAAGAATCATTTTTATAATTTTTTGATATAAAATAGCCTAATTCCGATGCATTTTTGGTCATTTTAATCACTTTGTGGTCATTTTCTTCCAAAAGGAGTTTTGTCTTTTCGCCTACACAAAAACAGCTTTTAGTTAACTCTTTATTTTTAAGGTAAAGCGATTCCCGTTTTAAAAACGATTTGACGGCATTCTGACTTGTAAAAATATAATGATCAAAATTGTCGTCTAATTGGAATTCTTTAAAATGGACTCTTATGGCTTCGTATTCCTGAAAATGCAAACCGGCATTAGTTAAAAACTTCTTTTGATCAGTACTAAGGAGTCTTGTGGAAAGGAGGTTTATCATTGGTTTAAACTGACTTTTATTTCCCGCATCAATTCTTCTCCTCCATTCATAAGTAACGCCCTGGCGCTTGTTTTACCAAAACCATCAACTTGAGTGAGCTCTATTTTCTCGTTGATGCTGACCGTGCGTTGACCATCAAGAGAAAGTAAAATACCCTTAAAATGCAAAAACTGATTCTCAATTGTAGCCAAGGCCCCGATTGGTGCCGTACAACCACCTTCCAATTCATTTAAGAACTCGCGTTCTACCCTGGTGCAAATTTCTGTTCTTTTGTGATTTATTGAGGCAAGTGCCTCCTTGCTAAACTGATCCTCTTTTTTTGTAACTGCCATCATGGCCCCCTGTGCAGGAGCTGGGATCATCCAGTTAAGCTCTGTATAGTTTGCAGGCACCTTCTTTAACCGTTCCAAACCTGCGGCTGCAAATACTGCTGCATTCCAGGAATTGTCTTCCAGTTTTTTTAGACGTGTGTTTACATTCCCCCTTAGGCCAACTACTTCATGTAAGGGATAGCGATGCAGCCATTGCGCTTTTCTTCTTAAACTTCCGGTAGCTATAATTCCTTCAGTGTTTAGAAAATCTAATCCTTTATGTACTAGAATATCTTTATAATTACCGCGTTTCAATACGGCTGCCTGAATAATTCCATTTGGTAAAACCGTGGGAACATCTTTCATAGAATGTACTGCAATATCAATTTTACCGGAAAGGAGTGCCATGTCCAGGGTCTTTGTGAATATTCCGGTAATCCCCATGGAATAAAGAGGTTGAGTTAAGTCCAAATCCCCATCAGATTTTACGGGGATTAATTGTGCCGAATACCCCAGCCCTTCAAGTTTTTTCTTAACGTCATTCGCCTGCCATAGTGCAAGTTCACTATCGCGTGTCCCAATTCGAAAAACATTTTTCATTAGGAGTTTAATTCTAGTTGAAAGACCCTCTGTATGAGTTCCAAGCTATCATCAGCTTCATTCTCGGAATCCTTCAGATGGTTGGCAAATTGTTTGGTAATCTTATGTATAATTCTTTCTGAGATGATATCGGCATGTTCTGCATTGAAATCCGTAATCTTCTTAGACTGAAAATCCAGTTCTTCCTCTTTTATTGATTTAAGTTTCTTTTTAAGAGCACTTATGACAGGAGCAAATTTTCTGGATTCGAGCCAGCTGTTAAAATCAGATTTTACCTCATCTATTATTGTTTCAGCCTGAGGGATGTATTGTTTTCTTCGTTCAAGGGTTTCGTCGGTAATTTGCGAAAGATGATCCAGGTGCAATACTGTTACATCATCTACCTCAGGTACACTATCGGCTACATTTTTGGGGATTGATAAATCCAGGATCAGAAGTGGTTTATTTGTATAAATTAGCTCCTTGGAAATAGTCGGGGTATTTGCTCCGGTTGCCACGATTAGAACATCAGCCTTTCGAATTTCCGTTTGCAAATCTCCGAAATCTTTTACCACAAGATTGAATTTCCCCGCAATTTTTTCAGCTTTGGTTTTTGTTCTGTTAATTAGCGTTATGTGCGAATGATTGGTATGTTTAATAAGGTTTTCACAAGTATTTCTACCTATTTTCCCAGTTCCAAAAAGTAAAATATTTTTATCCGCGATATTCGGGACGTTTTTTAATATGTACTGCACAGATGCGAATGCAACGGAAGTAGCCCCCGAAGAGATTTCGGTTTCATTTTTAATTCGTTTACTGGCCTGAATGACAGAATTAATAAGCCGTTCAAAAAAGTGATTGGTAAGATCATGTTTTTTGGAGCGGGAGAAACTTCGCTTTAATTGACTTATAATTTCAAAATCTCCTAAAATTTGGCTATCCAAGCCTGTGCCCACAAGAAACAAATGATTAATTGCTTCATAATTCTTAAATACGTAAGCTACTTCCTGAAATTCTTCAATTGATCCTTTGGAATGATCACAAAGAAGTTTAATTAATTGAAAGGGGTGCTGTGCAAAGCCGTGCAATTCTGTTCGATTGCAAGTAGAAATAATCAGAAGTCCATCAATCCCAACAGATTTAGCTTCGGATAATAGCGCATCCGTCGCTTCACGGTCTAAGCTAAATTTTCCCCTTGTAACGGCATCAGCATTTTTATAGCTCAACCCTACCGTATAGAAAGAATTATGTTTGGAGATATGATACCTCTTCATTAATTGTCAATATAGCTCACAAAAATAATAGCATCCAAGGAATAAAAATAACGCTGGCGGTACAAAATTTATCGCTCTAAGTTTTTTTTACATAAAAATCTCTCAAATTTTACAAAAACCCTTACTTTTATGCCCTTAACAGATATCAACAAGCTTTTTATTTAGAATCTATCTAAATAGATGGTTCATGAATTCACGAAAATGGTGGACAAAAACATCGCTCAAGGTTCTTTTAGAGAAGTCCTGATAAACGAAGATTTTTATGTTTTAAAAATCCAAAACGAAAGCCCGGAGGTTCAAAAGGTTATACGTGATATTGATAGCAGCTATATACAATTTCACTTCTGCCTTAAAGGGAACGCTAAATTTATCTTCAGCGGAGGCCATTATGCGCTTGAGGTAACAGAAGAAAATTCTTTGCTATTGTATAACACACAATTAGACCTTCCTATGAACCTGGAACTTAACGGTAATTCATGGATGGTATCGATTATAATGACAATAAGAAGGTTTCACTCTCTATTTTCCAAAGAGGCAGATTATATTCCTTTTTTAAGTGAAGACAACAAGGAGAAAAAATATTATGCACAGGAAAGTGTAACTCCCGCCATCGCGGTCATCCTAAGCCAGATAATTAATTATAACCTGCATCCATCCATTAAGTCGCTTTATATTAAAGCTAAGGTATACGAGCTTATCGCATTGTATTTTAACAAAAGTGAAGATGCAGATTTGGAACAATGTCCCTTCCTCGTAGACGAGGATAATATAAAACGAATAAGGCAGGCCAAGGAAATCATGATACAAAGAATGGCAGAACCTCCTACCCTGGCTCAACTATCCGAAGAGATTGGCCTTCCACTAAAAAAATTAAAAGAGGGATTTAAACAAGTGTATGGGGAACCCGTATTTAGTTTTTTGTTTGATTATAAAATGGACTTCGCCCGTAAAATGCTTGAATCTGGTGAGTATAATGTAAATGAAGTTGGGCATAGAATTGGTTATAGTACATCCAGCCATTTTATTGCTTCCTTTAAAAAGAAATATGGGACTACTCCAAAGAAATATTTAATGTCATTGCAGAATTAATTGTATTATTCAAATAAATTTTTAAGATTTAATCATCTATATAACACACTCATGAAAATACCTGGAAGATTTATTGCCGCTTTGCTTTTTTGTGTCTTGTTCATCACATTTTCTCAATCGCAAACAAAAGAAGAGAATATACCTTTAATAAAAGAAGATATGGCTCAAATTCTGGTCTATACAAAAACTATGGGGTATAGGCACAAATCCATTGAAAAAGGGGTAAGTACCCTTAAAAATCTAGGATTAACGAATAATTTTTCAATTGTTCAAACAGAAGATTCATTGCAATTCAATGATGCTAATTTAAAAAAATATGATTTGGTCTTATTCTTAAGTACAACTTTAGATGTTTTGGGTCCTGATGGGGAAAAAGCATTTAAAACGTACATCAATAATGGGGGTAATTATATGGGTATTCATGCAGCAAGCGACACAGAATATGACTGGCCCTGGTATGGTAAATTAGTAGGGGCATATTTTACAAGTCACCCGAACAACCCGAATGTCAGAGAGGCCAAAATGAATGTCGTTGACAAAAAACACCCGGCTACAGCGCATTTAAAGGACAGCTGGGTGCGCACTGATGAATGGTACAACTACAAGCTTGTAAATACAGAGATGCAGGTACTGATTTTCCTGGATGAATCTTCTTATGAAGGAGGTACAAACGGTGATAATCATCCAATTGCCTGGTATCATGAGTTTGATGGGGGACGTGTCTTTTATACAGGAGGGGGTCATACGGAGGAATCCTATGATGAACCCGATTTTCAAAAACATTTGTTGGGGGGTATAAATTATTGTCTGGGGAGATAGCTGCAGTTCTCTGTAAAAATTCAGATATCCAAATCAAAAGAAATACAAGTAATTGGCTATAGTGGTCGGGCCACCATTATTCCTGTATTGTTCTTTACTTTTTTTAAGTAATCCACTAATGGCATTTCCGAAACCTCAACTTCTCCTGAAGAAGAAGCATGTAATAAGTGAATGCGACCGTCTTGTTCTTTGGAGGCAATTCCAGTATGGGTTATATCCAACCCATTGATGGAGGTTGTCAGCGCAATAATATCACCGCTTCGTATGCTGCTTTCATTGGCCTCAATAAGATCCTGTGGTAAAAAACATATGGATTGCTGATTGAGATAATTTTCAGATTCCCTGATTTTCTGATAGTTATCTTCATCTTTTAAGAAGGGATATAGATCTCTATGAGTACTCATAAAGTTAATAACTTTATTGATTTGCTGACCTCCTATTTCTGCAGTAATATCCTTCAGCAGTCCTTTCTTTTCATTATTTGCAATCCATTCAGAAAAATAATGCAATCGTGATGCATAGCCATCTAACTTACCATCCTTGTAGCGTATATTTTCCAGTTCATCGGCATATGCATCAAAATTCATTTTGTCTTCGATAATTAAGTTGCTAAAAGCCAAAACGTTTTCAACAAAGGTCGTACAATCCAGACCGTGCAAATTTATTACCAGCGACTCGGTTTCTCCAATTTCCAAAGTTTTGGCTGCATATGGAATTCCAAGAAATGTTTTGCCAACAAGGACCATGGTTCCGCCAATATCCGATTGCTCAAGGTTTTGTATTTCTCCCATTTTAGCATCAAAAGCAATTTTGTCCTGATCAGAACAAATAACAGCCTGGGCACTAGTGTTAAGGGATATGAAAAAGAATAGTAGTAATGGAAATATTTTCATGGCTGTTTGCAATTACTGCAAAAATACAACTTAGAAGCCTATACTCCCATAAGTTCTGTAATTGTTTGGCTTATAGGGAATTGCCCTGTAACGGTCTTTTAATAGAAAGGTTTCTGTCACGAATTCCACAGTCTCTTTCTCAGTATCTGTATCCGCCATTCGC
Source organism: uncultured Eudoraea sp. (assembly GCF_947258925.1). Taxonomy (GTDB): domain Bacteria; phylum Bacteroidota; class Bacteroidia; order Flavobacteriales; family Flavobacteriaceae; genus Eudoraea. The sequence continues at coordinate 18,374 of NZ_CAMYKG010000009.1, forward strand.
AGCCCGTCATTAACATAAAAAGGAACTGAATTGAAAGGATCATCATCATCAAATACCACCATGTGTATTTTAAAATTCTTGTGATAATCCTGATTGTTTTGGGATTTAAAGTAAAATGCAGAACAAGATTTATTTCTGTAGATTAGAGATTTATGTCCAATATAAATAATGGTGTCTTTATTTCTATCAAATTTTCTATCCTTGTAAATATAGGCTTCAGCCAAAGATTGCTGAGAACTGTATTGATGCGGGAAAATATCGGATTTCCCTTGCGCCATCAATTTGTTATACAATAATATCCTTGTATTAATGTCATACGCCATGGCGTTTATCACAGCCGTGGGAATATCCTTTCCTTCCGAAGCCAGGAGTGTTAAATAAGTACTGCGTATTTGAGGATCTTTTACAAGTAGGATTCGGTTGAAAAACTTATCCATTTCTTTTTCTCGGGCAAAAGGATAAAGCAAAACAACATAATCTTCCAATATTTCATTGTTTCTCAACCTTGTATAATTTGCCAGCCTTGTCCTGGGCTGCGTATTGTTTTGTTCACCAAGGTGTCTTTTCAATAGAATCTTGGCATCACTTAATAGTTGTGCCCGGTATTTCTTGTATACTGAAGGCTTAATAAAGCCCTCCTTCTTAAGTTTAGCCAAAAGTGAAAAAATAGGTGCTTTGTATTCGGCAATCAAACTGTATTCCAATATTTGTGGATATAATTTCTTTGCCAATCCCAAACTGTCATGATAAGGTTTGAAAATATTTTTTATTTCCTTGGCATTTGTAAGTAAAGGCAGATCTTGTGACATAAGTTGGAGCAATAGATCCACTGATTTTTCATCTTTTTTACGAGCAATGGACTGCAGAATTTTAATTTGAGCAGTGGAGTTATTGTATGATTCTGTATACAAGTTTGTAAAGAACGGGACGACTTTATCGTGTTCTATTTCTCCAAGTCTGGTGATAAGGTATGATTGTATTTGTTTTTTATCTTCATCAAAAGGGTAATGTGAGATGTAGTAGCTTAATGAATCAACATGGCGTTCATCAAACAAAAGATACTTGTGGCCTTTCAAAACAATACTATCATTTTCTCTTAGTGCCCTAAAAAAATCTGAAGTTTTATCCTCCAGGAGATCTCTTCCTATGGGTTCTCCTTCTGGTTTAAAATTATCATAAAAAGCCTTGACAAAAGCGCTGGGTTTTGAAATGGTATCAATTACGGTCTTAATTTCATAAAATAGCCCGCCGCGTATTACATTTTTGAGCAAAATACCCCGGGTACTGGCGGAATCTGTTATTACGAATTCTATCTCATGATATCCTTCGTCATATACTGTGGTTTTTTCATTTTTAATGTGAAAATGTTTATCTAAATAGTGTTTTTTGCGCAATTCCCAAATGGAATCAACATTAGAAAAGGTAAGGTAGTCATGAGATTTAGTTATCTCAACTTCGATAGCCTCATTATTTTTATTCTGATAAATTGTCTTTTTGGAATAAGGGCTGTAAGCCTTTGTTTTTTTCTTGTTTCCGAACCGATAATTGCTGTGTTGAACAAATTTGGGCGGATCAACTGATGTAATAGTGCTGAAATGCAAGGCTGTATCCACGACCTTTTTGAATACTTCTGGATATGCGATTTCTTTTAATTTAAAAGAATTGAAAAAATCTTTAGCGTTTTTTTCATTTGTTGTCCGAACACCAAGTAAATAATAATCGCCGCGTTTGATTACGGTTTTAAGGTATAAATCTTGCCCAGTTACCGAATCCCAAACGGATTTAGACGTAAGAGCTTCAGCTTCATAATCATTGTATTGAGGTTTAAGTTTGAGATCCTGATATAGTCGTTTTTGAATCTGTTTAAGCTCAAAAGTATCTTCCTCAATATAATTTAAGTCATTCAGAGTATTCTTCTTTAAGAAATAGTAGGATTTCGTTTCAGGATCGTATCCTTCAATATGCCGACTGCCAATTCTGGTCGTATTAGTATATCTATGCAGCTCCGGCATGGATATTTCAAAATCTTTATACGCTGAAGATATTAACCTGCTTCCTTCATCCGGCTTTTTAAATTTTAGGCTATTAAATATTCGATCTGAATTATTTACTATGTAATCACCTTTACCTCCCATTTTAAATATCAGGATTTCCAGGGGTGTAACGTAAATCTGATATCTTTGGTGATCGCCGTTTTTTAATTTGTTCCTTATATCCAGGCCTTTGAATCTCTTGTTGGCAACAGGGGTTTTACTTAATATACTACCAGGTATATTTTCAAACAACAATTGATCAATATCCTCTAAAGTATAGTCACCACCTGGTTTTAGACTGGAATATGTTGGAATCCTATTCACCATAAAATAACTGCCATTTGCTAAATCCGGTGAAACATAAACTGTAGTAATTTTTTCTGATACCGGATATAATTTATTTGGGAGTGAAATGGTAAAAAATTTATCTTCCGGCCCTACCATTGTAAGAGCATGCTTTTTAATTTTCTTTGAGAATTTTTCCTTGAGTTTTTGTCCTTTCTCAGTGGCTTCTGAAACTAAAGGCCGAACAACATATCCTTTTTGCCTCAATAAAGCAATGACTCCATGATCACCGGGTAAATGAGCCGCTCCTATTCCTGCAAATACTTTGGCATTTTGAATAGCCGAATCCAAACTTTTTGCCATATTTTCATTGCGGATATAGAGCATATTCTTCAAATAATGGTCGGTGTACATAGCCTTATCAATCGAGTCGAGCAGGCTTAAGTTGCGCTCTCTGTAAGCATCTTGCATTAAAAACATTAAATCTTGTTGCTGCATTCGTTTTTGCAACCATTCATCAGGCTTCATTTTCATAGAATTCAAACTTGCCCTTCCGACAAGGGTAGCTGATTCCTCTAGTTTCTCCAACGCAAGAATGGGTTTGTTAAACCGACTTCCTGCCCGGTAGATGAACATATCCAAATAAGTATCTTCTTCAAAGTTTTGATTGTATTCATTGGTTCTATAAAGGATACCATTGACCAATCGTTCTTCAAAAGCCAGATAAGAAGCAAGATCTTTTTTACGTGGGTGCGGTAAGGCAAAAGCGTGGGTATAAAAGCCTTTGGTAGTAAAACCATAACCTTCTTTCAGTGAATTTGAACCGAAGCGCTCTTCACTATCCAGCCAGGTTTCGGGATTAGATTCCAGGGCAACTATTTCACTTTTGTCCAGGGCCTCATAAAAAACATCATCCAGCCTAAAAGCTACTTTTTTACTAACGTGCATTGTGCCATACAAATAGGAGGACTTTTCTAAGCCATTTCCGGAAATTTCCCAGAGTAAACTATTTTCCGATTGGGCATAGCCCATCGCAGAAAAAACAAAGCAAATGAATACAAAGCGTAAGCGCATTATTTTGGTATGTTTGGGCCCTCGGGGGGACTTTTAGCTAAGTTAAAATATTTTTCAAAACCAAATAATATCCAACAAATTCTAAGTCTGAGTGGTTAGCTCAATAAGAATTGTTTATAAGGTCATCAGAAAAGTATTCGCCTAAATTTAACGGAGTTTCATTCCAAGTAGTATTTTTGTATTGTTAAAAAAAATTGCTTAACAGGGAAATATGAAGGGTGTATTACTGGTTAATTTAGGATCTCCGGACGCTCCTACAGCTAAGGAAGTAAAACCGTATCTCGATGAATTTTTAATGGATGAGCGCGTCATAGATGTGCCAAAATGGTTGCGAAATTTACTGGTAAGGGGAATAATTTTGCAAACCCGTCCTAAAAAATCTGCAAAAGCTTATGCTAAGATCTGGTGGGAAGAGGGGTCACCTCTAATAGTAATTTCAGAGCGGTTTACATCCAAGGTAAGGCAGCAAACCGAACTGCCTGTAGCCCTGGGGATGCGATATGGTTCTATGAGCATTAAGAATGCCTTAAAGGAATTAAAAGACAAAGGAGTTAGTGAAATATTACTTGTACCACTTTACCCGCATTACGCTATGTCTTCCTATGAAACTGTGGTGGTGAAAACCATGCAGGAACAACAGAACTATTTTCCCGAGTTAAAAATTACTACGCTACCGGCCTTTTATAAGAATTCAGATTACATAAAGGTTCTTTCAGAACGAATTTATGAGGGATTACAAAACTTTGATTACGACCATATTTTATTTTCTTATCACGGGATACCGGAACGGCACATTAGAAAGTCAGATCCTACTAAATTCCACTGCAAAATTGACGGGAAGTGCTGTCAGATTAATTCGGTAGCACACCACACCTGCTACAGACACCAGTGTTATGATACTACCGAATTAGTAAAAACAGAATTAAATCTGCCCGAAGAAAAGGTGAGTAGTTCATTTCAATCTCGTCTTGCCGGGGATCCATGGTTAAAGCCATATACGGATTTTGAATTTGAACGTTTGGCCAAAGAAGGCGTTAAGAAATTGGCAGTGATTACTCCTGCCTTCGTAAGCGATTGCCTTGAGACTCTGGAAGAAATTGCAATGGAAGGTAAAGAACAATTCTTGGAAGCAGGAGGAGAGGATTATGTACATATTCCTTGCTTAAACGATAATGATTCATGGGTGAGCCTAATGGCACAATGGATAAATGAATGGAATAAAAATAAAACCCTGCCGGTTTAATAGCAAGCTTTGATTTCGTATTTTTTCGACTTTTAAGAACTCAGTTCATCAGGCTATATAATTATAATTTTATGATCATTTCCCAATAATGGCTAAAGTCTCTGCAGATCAATTAGGTACTGAACCTATAGGGAAACTCCTCATAAAACAAGCAGTGCCGGCTTCCATCGGCATTCTTGTAATGTCGCTAAATATACTGGTTGACACCATATTTGTTGGTAACTGGATAGGCTCAATTGCCATAGCGGCTATTAATGTTGTACTTCCTGTTTCTTTTTTTATCGCGGCATTGGGAATGGCTATTGGAATAGGAGGGAGCAGTATTATATCACGTGCCCTTGGGAGTGATAAGAAAGAGAAAGCCCTAAAAACCTTTGGCAATCAAATTACGCTTACCTTACTGGTAACTACATCTATGGTGGTATTAGGACTGTACTATGTAGACAGCTTAATACCGGCCTTTGGAGGGAAAGGCGCCATCTTTGAACCTGCCAAGATCTATTATATCATAGTACTGTACGGTGTACCTTTTTTAGCCCTCTGTATGATGGGCAACACGGTTATTCGGGCCGAGGGTAAACCAAAGTTCGCCATGATAGCGATGATAATACCCTCAATAGGTAACCTTGTTTTGGATTACCTTTTTATTTATGTTTTTGACTGGGGAATGCACGGTGCTGCATGGGCTACCACCGCAGGATACCTAATGTGTTTTGCATATATTTTTTACTTTTTCAATTCAAAAAATTCTGAACTTAAACTCAACTGGCATCATTTTGGGTTAAATAGGGCTATTATAGGGGAAATAGGTTCTCTGGGATTTGTTACGCTCTCCCGACAGGCGGTGACCAGTGTCACTTATTTACTTATGAACAATATTTTGTTCGACCTTGGAGGTGAACCCCTGGTTGCGGTCTATGCAATAATTGGACGAATGTTAATGTTCGCACTTTTTCCTGTTTTTGGCGTTACCCAGGGTTTCCTGCCAATTGCCGGATATAACTATGGAGCTCATAAATACGATCGTGTTAAAGAGGCTATTAATACAGCTATTAAATACGCCTCCTTAGTTGCAACTTTGGTATTTATTGGTCTCATGGTGTTTCCGGCTGAAATAGCATCTTTATTTTTAAGCGATAAACCCAATATGTCAGCCCTGGAAATGGCAACTAACGCCTATGTGATGGAGCATGCTCCATCTGCGATGCGTTGGGTTTTTGCCGCAACACCAATTATTTCTATTCAACTCATAGGAGCTGCATACTTTCAGGCAGTTGGCAAGGCGGTTCCGGCTTTGCTCCTGACTTTAACCAGACAAGGATTCTTTTTTATCCCCTTGATCCTGATTTTACCAAATTATTTAGGAGAATTGGGGGTTTGGATTTCTTTCCCAATTGCCGATGTTTTGTCCACCCTGGTTACCGGTTTCTACTTAAGACAAGAAGTGAAGAGATCACTGGTCTGATGATTTTATTCCCATACCAAAGTAGCTATTTCTTTGGCTCCCATAGTGATTATTAATTTTTCATCTTCTTTATGGAGCTCAATAACTACAGTTTCATTCTTCTTATTTTGCAATAGCACTACTGTTTTATTATCGGGAGTATTATAGGCTACATTGAGAATATTATCGCCCTGATTAGAATCTATCCTAACAGAACCCGGGGCAACAAATTTGGAGGCATGGGCAATAATATAGTATGCCGGATTCCTAATGATACTATCTCCTGTTATGGTAATAGCCCCAAGACACCGGGTACAACCACCTCTATCCGTATGAGGCTGTTGATTCTCATCTGCGGCAAGATTCCATTGCAATACATTGCGACTCCAATTTCTTGGTGCACCAATGATCAGATTTTCTATATGCCAGCTAAGATTCTCCTCAAAATTCCCAGGTGCACCTATCCATTGCTCCGTAAAATAGAGATGCTTATCAGGGTGGGCGTTATGCACATCGGAAAGAGCATCAATAGTACCACCGTACAAATGAAATGCCGAGCCATCTACATATTGTGCAGCTTCCGGATCGTCCAGGATAGAAATAGGATAATCTGGCCTGTCTGCATTATGGTCATAAAGAATTATTTTCGTTTTTATTCCATTTTCTTTAAAAGCCGGCCCCAAAAATTTTTTAATGAACTCCGCCTGATCCTCTGCAAGCATTAACAGGCTAGGATTATTCCCAGGATGTAAGGGTTCATTTTGAATGGTTATAGCATCAATAGGAATACCCTCGGCTTCCATGGCTTTTATATATTTTACAAAATAATTCGCATAGGTAGGATAGTATTTTTTTAGCAGGCTGCCTCCTCGTGTATCTTTATTGTCCTTCATCCATGCCGGTGGCGACCATGGGGACCCCATAATTTTAATTCGCGGTGCTATCTTTAGTATTTCCTTTAGTGTTGGGATGAGGTATAGGGTATCATAGGCCAACGTAAAATGCTTCAGACCGGGATCTGATTTTCCGGGCGGCAGGTCGTTATAAGACCAGGGATATTCATCAAGATCCGAAGCGCCAATACTTACCCTTAAATAACTCACTCCGATACTGTTGGGACCATTCCCAAAGAGTTCCTCTAAAATTTTAGATCGGGCTGGAGCATTCATTTTCTGAAGATGTAATGCGCTGCCACCCGTAAGTGTATAACCGAACCCATCCATTTCCTGATAGGTGGTTGAGGGGTCTACCTTAATTTTCGCCACCACGGAAGTTGTTGCGGCAATAGCACTCTCCTTAATCTCAATTTCTTTTAATAATTGAGATTTATCGAGAGAGGTACAATATAATTTAGCTATTGGTGCCGTTTTTTCTGTACCAGTCTGTTCCTTGCAACCAGATAGAATTCCCAGCACAATTAAAAAACCCAGTATAGAAAACTTATGCTTGAGTATATATGATGTCATAGCGTTTACATTTCATTTCATTGCTGAACTTACACGAACTTACATAATATAGTACCCGTTATCTTTTGTAGGTTCAGGTAATTCTTCTTCTTCCAGGAGTTCCTTTATGTTTATTTCAATGGCCCGGGCTATGCTTGTCATAGCGGTATCGGTAGGTTTATTTTCGAAAGGATCCTGAATAACAAAGGCAATTTTTTCTAACATAAAAAAAGGAATTGAAATCAATATCAAAATTGGAACCTCCAAAAACCCATAGACACTTTCAAGGGCCAAAGACAACAATAACAAAAAGATATAAATAAAAAAATGCAGAACATTTCTGTAGGTTCTTGGAAACACTGTATTTTTTATCCGCTCAGCCATACCCATTGAAGCTGTTAGGTTCAATAGTGTACGGTCTAACTGAATTTGTTGGAAATCATTGATTGAATTAGCTTTATAAAGGGACCTTACACTTTGTGCATTATGGTCAAGTAATGTAAGCGGGATATGTTTTTTTCCTTTTACAACTAATAGTTCATCCTCAGAAATAAAGTTTTCTAGAGGATCCATCATAGGCTGCCTTCGCAAATATTGTCCCAAGGCATAACACCAGCCAATTTGTCGATAGGCCATTGTTTTTATGGTACCCTGATCGGATTCCTTGCAGAATTGTTTCAATTGTATAACAAAAGTTCTTGAATCATTAACTATAGCTCCCCAAATTTTACGGGCCTCCCACCAGCGGTCATAGGACTGTGAGAGCTTAAAAGATAATAACAAGGCAATTGCTGTTCCTAAAAAAGCTCCTATACTTATTGGAATTTCCAGGTTAATTATATAAAGTTTAAAAAAATAAATAATTATGGAAAACACAGATACAATAAGCAGATCCCATTTTATTTCTTTCAACCAATACCGCAAAGGAATTCTCTTTTCTAATATCATTGGGTAACATCTAAAATTTCTACCATTTTCTTTTTATTCGAAATCCTGAATATATTGGCCAAATTATAGGAGTTAGTAAAGCTGAATAATCCAGTAGTATTTATTTTGGCGACTATCAAAGGATATTGGATTTCTTTCAATTAAAAACAGAAATTTAATAGTAGTAAATTACGATTAATTAAGATAACAAAGCAAAAATATCGGACTCAAAAATACGAGTACAAATCCCAACATTTTCCCTACATTTAGGCCTTCAAACACAAAGCATACAAACATGAAGTTAATTTCCTCAAAAATCAGGCTTTTTCTTTTGGTTCTTTTTTCTTTTACCTCGCTGACATTCGCTCAAAAAAAAGGTAATAAAGCAACCACAGCGGCAGCATTTCCGGAAGCATTATATTCAAGCCTCGAATACAGATCCGTGGGCCCTTTTCGTGGAGGGAGATCGGCGGCAGTGACAGGTGTTCCCGGAGAACCCAATCTTTTTTATTTTGGAGCTGCAGGAGGGGGCGTATGGAAAACTACAGATGGAGGTCGTAGCTGGGAAAATATTTCAGATGGCTATTTTGGCGGAAGTATAGGTGCTGTGGAAGTAGCTAAAAGTGATCCTAATGTAATATATGTTGGTGGCGGGGAGAAAACCTTACGAGGTAATGTTTCTTCTGGTTATGGCGTTTGGAAGACTGAGGATGCCGGGAAGACCTGGAAGTCTGCCGGCCTTAAAAAGAGCAGACATGTTCCACGTATTCGTATACATCCTGATAACCCGGATATTGTTTATGCCGCTGTATTGGGTAATATCTATAAACCGACTAAAGATCGTGGAATTTACAAGAGTACTGATGGTGGAAAGACCTGGCGGAAAACTCTTTTTGTTAATGAGCAAGCCGGTGCGGTTGACCTTGTAATGGATCCTAACAACCCAAGAATTCTATTCGCTTCTACATGGCGGGCCAAAAGAACCCCTCACAGCCTGAGTAGCGGGGGAGATGGCTCAGCTTTATGGAAAAGCACTGATAGTGGAGAAACCTGGAATGAAGTGTCCAAAAATGATGGTTTCCCTAAGGATACCTTAGGAATTATCGGGGTTACAGTATCTCCAAAAAACTCGGAAAGGATATGGGCTATAGTGGAACATAAAGAAAAGGGAGGTCTCTATAGAAGTGAAAATGGAGGTAAAGATTGGAAGCAAGTGAATAGTGAAAGAAAACTAAGACAAAGAGCCTGGTACTATACACGTCTCTATGCGGATACAGAAGACGAGGATGTTGTTTATGTGTTAAATGTTCGCTATCATAAATCAACAGATGGCGGCAAATCTTTCAACACTTTCAATGCCCCCCACGGCGATCACCATGACTTATGGATTGCTCCTGAAAACTCAAAACGAATGATTATAGGTGATGATGGAGGGGCGCAGGTATCATATGATGGTGGTGCAACCTGGAGTACCTATTATAATCAGCCCACAGCCCAGTTTTATAGGGTGACCACAGATAATGATTTCCCATACCGTATTTACGTAGCCCAACAGGATAATTCAACTATCCGTATCAAACATAGAAGTGATGGTAGTAGTATTAGTGAAGATGATTGGGAAGAAACCGCTGGAGGTGAATCCGCGCACATTGCTGTAGATCCTTTGAATAATGATATTGTTTATGGCGGTAGTTACGGGGGCTTTTTAACCAGGGTTAATCACAAGGCAGGGACTGTTCGTGGGATTAATGTATGGCCGGATAACCCAATGGGCTACGGTGCCGAGGGAATGAAATATCGGTTTCAATGGAACTTCCCCATCATTTTTAGCAAACATAATCCAAAGAAATTATACACCTTTTCAAATCATGTACATGTAAGTGAAAATGAGGGACAAAGCTGGAAACTTTTGAGTGATGACCTGACGAGAAATGATCCGGATAAACTACGTTCCAGTGGCGGGCCAATTACACAAGATAATACGGGTGTTGAATACTATTGCACCATTTTTGCAGCCAATGAAAGTCCTTTGAAAGAGGGCCTGCTTTGGGTAGGAAGTGATGACGGACTAATTCATATTACAAGGAACGGAGGTGAAAGTTGGGAAAACATTACACCATCAGAAATGCCTGAGTGGAGTATGATAAACAGCATTGAGCCTTCGGCCTTTGAGGAAGGAACTTGTTATGTTGCCGCTACGCGCTATAAGTTGGGCGACTTCAAACCTTACCTCTACAAAACTACCGATTATGGAAAAACGTGGTCAAAAATAACGAACGGTATAAACAGTGAACATTTTACGCGGGTGCTTCGGGAAGACCCAAAAAGAAAGGGACTGCTATATGCCGGAACTGAAACGGGAATGTATATTAGTTTTGATGATGGCCAAAACTGGCAGTCTTTCCAACTTAACTTACCGGTAGTTCCTATAACAGATCTTGCTGTCAAAGATGACAATCTGATAGTTGCAACCCAGGGGCGTAGTTTATGGATTATTGATGACCTAACTGTCTTACATCAGTTGGATCAATCAAAGAAAAACGCATCAACCATTTTGTATAAGCCAAAATCGGCATATAGGACAAAGGGAAGGGCAGCAAAAGAGCCTTCAAAAACTGAAGGCCAAAATCACCCTGCCGGAGTAGTTACTCAGTTTTATTTAAAAGACTGGGATAAAAAGGACAGTATAGCACTAACGTATATGTCAATGTCTGGTGATACCCTGGCTAGTTTTAGCACCTATAGCGACAAAAAGGATAAGAAATTAAAAGTAAAAAAGAATGGCAATGTTCATGTCTGGGATACCAGGGGTAAAGGAGCAGAAAAGCTGGAAGGAATGATACTATGGTGGGCAAACCTGGATGGAGCAAAAGCAGTCCCGGGTTCTTACAAAGTTGCTTTGAACAGAAATGGTACAGACTTGTCAGAGACCTTTACTATTTTGGCTGATCCTAGAGCAGAAGTTTCTGTAAGCGATATGCAAAAGCAATATGATTTTATAAGCGATATAAATACAACAGTTGACAAAGCACATCAATCCATAAAGAAAATACGCAAAATCAACGCCCGGTTAGATGCTTTTACCAAACAATACGAAGGGAACTCCTCAACTGAAGATTTAGTAAAAAAGGCCAAGGAAATGAAAAAGGATTTTGGGGAGATTGAAAAAGCACTGTATCAAACCAAGAACCGAAGCGGCCAGGATCCTTTAAATTTTCCAATCCGTCTTACAAACAAACTGGCACATTTAAACAGTTTGGTCTCTTTAGATGACTTTCCTCCCACCGAACAGGACATTGCTGTGAAGAATGAATTGACTCTAAAAATTAATGAGCAGCTAACGTCTTTTGATGCAATGCTTGACCAGGAGATCAAAGAATTTAATAAAGCCTTTAATGATTTAAATCTGAATTATTTATTCATCGAGAAGTAGCTATTTTTAAGATCCTATACCATTATGTTAAAACAAATTTATCTAGTATTCATTCTTGCATTTACAATAAGTTTGGGCCTTGCCCAGGATGCAGAAACTTATTTTAAACCCCTTAAGTATCGAAATATCGGACCTTTCAGAGGTGGGAGATCTGTATCAGCCGTTGGGGTTGTTGGAGATCCATTAACCTATTATATGGGCACTACAGGTGGAGGCCTTTGGAAAACTTCGGATGCGGGTCAGCGCTGGGAAAACATCTCTGATGGCTTTTTTGAAACTGGTTCCGTTGGTGCGGTCGCAGTCTCGGCTTCTCATCCAAATATTGTTTATGTTGGTATGGGTGAACATGCACCGAGAGGTGTAATGACTTCCTATGGAGATGGGGTTTATAAGTCTATAGATGCCGGGAAGAGCTGGAAGAAGATGGGGTTGAGTAAAACGCAGCATATTTCCCGAATTGTTATTCATCCGGACAATCCCGATGTTGTTTATGTTGCTGCTCAAGGCGCACTTCATGCACCTACTGAAGAACGGGGAATTTATAAATCTTTGGATGGAGGCGAAAGCTGGGAAAAGGTATTATTTGTCAATTCGCTGACAGGTTGTTCTGAACTGTCTATGGACCCTGACACACCCGAAGTATTATATGCGGCCATGTGGCATCACCAAAGGAAACCTGATATAGTCATTAGTGGGGGTTCAGGAAGTGGCTTGTACAAATCTGTTGATGGCGGAAGGAATTGGACAGAATTGCTTGAAGGCTTACCGGAGGAAAAAGGTAAGATGGCCATTGCGGTTAGTCCTGCAAATTCCAATAAAGTTTATGCATTAATCGAAAGTGATTCTGATCAGGATAAAGGTGGATTGTTTGTTTCTGAAAATGCTGGAAATAGCTGGACAATGGTTAGCGGTGATAACAGACTGGTTCAACGTGCCTGGTATTACATAGAGGTCTTTCCTGATCCTAATAATGAGAATACGGTTTATGTAATGAGTGCTCAGGCTTTACGATCTATTGATGGGGGTAAAACCTGGGAAATGATCACCGGTACTCACGGGGATTATCATGATCTCTGGATTAATCCTGATAATTCCAAGAATATGGTTATAGCTAATGACGGGGGAGCAGCTATCAGCTTTAATCATGGAAAAACCTGGTCAACACAGGATATTATGCCAACTGCGCAAATTTATCGTATAAGTACCGATAGGCTTTTTCCCTATAACATTTATGGTGGACAACAGGATAATACTTCAGTAAAGATTGCAAGTCTTTCTTTGGGCAGAGATGCTATTACAGAAGAAGACTGGACATATGCTGCAGGTGGGGAAAGTGCTTTTCTGGCTTTTGATCCTGATAATCCCAGGTATGTTATGGGAGGCAATTATTTGGGTACCATAGAAATTCTGGATATGAAGACCAAGTCAGGAACAAAAATCATGGCCGCGCCCATACAGTATCTAGGAAGAGCGGCAAGGGATATGAAATACCTTTATAATTGGAGTGCCCCCATTATCAGGTCCCAGTATGAAACGGATACTTTTTACCATTGTGCCCAATTGGTTTTACGAACCAGGGATAAAGGCCTGAATTGGGAAGAGATTTCTCCGGATCTTACCCGTGATATGGACGATAAACAGGGCAAAGGGGGAGGCCCATATACTGTTGAGGCTGTAGGGGCTGAAAATTATGGAACTATCTCATATATTATTGAATCACCACATGAAAAAGATGTGCTATGGACAGGGAGTGATGATGGTTATGTGCATATTACAAGAAATGGAGGAACCAGCTGGGAGAATGTAACGCCTAAAGGTCTTAAAGAGTGTTTAATTAATGCTATTGATATTTCTCCGCATGATCCCGCTACAGCTTACATTGCAACTACTCGCTATAAATTTAATGATTACACACCTGCATTGTATAAGACCACAGATTATGGTAAGAGTTGGACTAATATAAGTGCAGGGATCCCCTATGGTTCCTTTACCAGGGTAGTCAGGGAAGATAGTGCAAGGAAAGACCTCCTTTATGCCGGCACAGAAAAGGGGATATATATATCCTGGAATGGAGGGGTGTCCTGGCAGTCATTTCAGCTTAATTTGCCTATTGCACCAATTACCGACCTTAAGGTACATCAGGGTGATCTGATTGTGGCTACTTCGGGAAGATCATTTTGGATATTAGATGACCTGGGAGCACTTAATCAATATGATTTTCAGGATACAGGTCTTAAAATAATGCAACCAGAGGATGCATACAATGGTTCATGGGGGAGCCCTATGAGCGGAAATACATCCAGTTTTAAAGGTACGGACCCCTTTAATGGAGTTAACCCTGCTAACGGAGTGGTGGTGTATTATGAACTACCGGAAATGACTGATTCCACTGAAATATCGTTGGATATTGTAAATGAAAAAGGTGAGCTAATTAGAAAGATAGGTTCCAAAAAGGATCCAAACTATATAAAACACAATGGGGGTGGACCTCCGCCAGCACCACTGCTTTCTAAAGAAAAAGGATTAAACAGGTTTGTTTGGGACATGCGTTATCCCATAATGCCCGGAATTCCCGGAACATATATTGAGGCAAACTTCAGGGGGCATAAGGTACCGCCGGGCACTTATACTTTGAAATTGAAATTGGGTGAAAAAAGTGTCAGTACCAAAGCCAGGATAATTGAAACCCTGGGATTTGAAACCCGGGCGGGTCAATATGAGGAATACGATGCCTTTATGAGGGAAATGGAACAAAATCTCACAGAAATGCACCAGATGGTTAATACACTGTTTAGTGCAAAGACTCAGCTCAAAACCATCCTTGAAGACCTGGAAGATGATGTATTAAAGAACGATGGGATGAGATTATTCGATGAATTGGACAAGTGGGATAAGGATATGATTCAACGTAAATCCAAGGCATATGATGATGTAGAGAATTTTCCGAATAAATTTACGGCAGAATACCTTTTTCTAATTAATCAATCCAGCAGCGCTATCCCCAGGGTTAATAGCTCATCAATAACACGCAAAAATGAATTAGATAAGGAATGGCAGCAATTAAAAACGAAGGGCAATACGTTTTTAAACAAGGATCTCCCGGAATTCAACCAAAGACTGTGGAATGCCGGCATCGGAGCAATTCGATATAAAAAATAATGGAGGAATATTATAATTACATAAAGGCACTACACCTCATATTTGTAGTTACATGGTTCGCCGGGTTGTTTTACATTCCGAGGTTATTCATTTATCATATTGAAGCATACGAAAAGCCTTCACCGGAGAAAGAAATCCTTTCAAATCAGTTTAAGTTAATGACAAAGCGGCTGTGGTATATAATTACCTGGCCTTCAGCTATTTTGTGTACAATTTTTGCAATTTGGTTACTGCTTTTGATTCCTGCCTGGTTAGAACAACCATGGATGCATATTAAATTGTTTTTTGTAGTACTACTAATTTTTTATCATATGAAAACACACATGATATATCTTCAATTACAAAGGGATGAAGTAAAATATTCTTCAAACTTTATGCGTATTTGGAATGAAGGCGCTACTATCATCTTATTTGCAGTCACTTTTCTGGTAATATTGAAGGGAACCTTTAACTGGATATTTGGAGTTTTAGGAATTATTGTCCTTGGCATCCTACTTATGCTTGGAATACGATTGTACAAAAGGTTTCGGGATAAAAATCCGAATGCTTAATCTTCTTTGATTTGAGGAAATTGATAGGACGCTTTGGCCTGATTATTGCTATCTTTAAACTCAAATAAGGAGTCCTTGCTTAGAAAGTTATCCCTTAGATCTCGGATTTTTGTAGCTATGATTTTATTGGTGCTTATTGCATCAGTATTAATAGCCGGGGTTACTATTTATCAATACCGAGAGCAGTCTAAAGACTACCATCAGGTTCGTTTAGAGCGAAAGGAAGGTCAAATAAAGCAAAGCATAGCATATACCTTGCAAGAGACTACCTACCCTGTTACAACAGAAAACCTTGCTCTAATATTTAAAGATGAAATTTACAGGATAGCCGATGTTCAGAATGTGAATTTTAATATCTACGACTTGAGGGGGAACTTAATCAAGAGTTCTAAACCAAGGTTTCGGAACGATTCTATTTCGCTTCATCTGTCACCTGAAATACTTGATATGTTGGCCAACTCCGTACAGAAACGCTACGTTCAGGACGATACCGCTGCAGGAGATAAATATCAGGCTTCTTATACCTATATCAATGATGAAAAGTATAAACCTATTGGGATATTAAACCTGCCTTATTTTCAGGATAATTCGTTCAACGATATGGAACTGAGGGAATTTCTTATGCGCCTGGGGGTGGTCTATCTCTTTATGCTGCTGATTGCGATTGTTTTGGCCTATTTTATTTCAAAATATATTACCCGCTCTTTACAGACGATTTCCGATAAGATAACACAGACCAGGCTGACCAAAAGAAACGAAAAAATATTCATTGAAAATCCTGGTCACGAAATAGGAAAACTGATAGATTCCTATAATGAGATGATTGATGAACTGGAGATTAGCGCGGCGAAACTTGCACGGAGTGAAAGGGAGCAGGCCTGGCGCGAAATGGCGAAGCAGGTAGCTCATGAAATTAAAAACCCTCTTACTCCAATGCGATTAAGCGTTCAAAGTTTTGAAAGGAAATTTGACCCTGATGACCCAGATGTGCAAACCAAAGTAAGAGAGTATTCTAAGACTTTGATTCAGCAAATAGATACAATGAGCAGTATAGCCTCAGCCTTTTCAAGTTTCGCGGAAATGCCGGCTCAGCAGAATGAAAATATAAATGTTGTAAAAATTGTGAAACTGGCGTTAGATATTTTCAATGAAAAATACATTCATTTTTTGGCAGATGAAGAAGAAATCATAGCCAGGTTAGACCGTACACAACTAATCAGGGTAATTACCAATTTAGTAAAGAATGCCATACAAGCAGTTCCCGAAGTAGAATCGCCAAGAATATTGGTTTCGGTAGTTTCTGAGGAAGATAAAGTAAAGATTTCAGTGGCGGACAATGGTGTTGGAATTCAGGATGGTTTTAAGGATAAGGTATTCGAACCTAAATTTACAACCAAGTCCAGCGGAATGGGTTTAGGCCTGGGCATGGTAAAAAATATTGTTGAAACGTATAACGGCAGTATTAATTTTACATCCCAACCGGGATTAGGGACTGTCTTTACGATTTTATTTCCCAAAGGCATAAAAAATTAAACATTATACCCAGTATGAACTTTGAAAACATCCTAGTAGAATACGATGGCCGGTTGGCCACGGTTATTATAAACAGGCCAAAAAAATTAAATGCATTAAATAAGGCCACGATCAGGGAGTTGAGTAAGGCATTTAAGGCCCTTGAAAAAGATAAAAATATCAGGGCCATTATACTTACCGGAAGCGGAGAGAAAGCATTTGTAGCCGGCGCTGACATCTCTGAATTTGCCAATTATTCTGTTAAACAGGGCAAAGAACTTGCTTCTAAAGGACAGCAAAACCTTTTTAACCTGTTGGAAAACCTTTCTACACCTGTAATTGCTGCCATTAATGGTTTTGCTCTTGGAGGAGGACTTGAATTGGCCATGGCATGCCATTTCAGACTGGCTAGTGATAATGCAAAAATGGGCCTGCCTGAGGTTTCACTTGGTGTAATTCCCGGTTATGGGGGTACTCAGCGGCTACCTCAATTAATTGGTAAAGGGAGGGCTATGGAACTTATCATGACAGCTGCAATGATCACAGCAGAAAAGGCTTTATCGTATGGTCTTGTTAACTATGTTGTGCCCCAACAAGAGCTTTTATCCCTATCCCGGAAAATTGCGGGCAAAATAACGAATAACTCTCCTGTTGCAATTTCTTATGCAATAAAAGCCGTAAATAAGGGTTTTAAGAGTAATGCGAAAGGGTTTGAGACAGAGATTAATGCATTTGGAAGCTGTTTTGGAACAGCTGATTTTAAAGAAGGTACTACTGCCTTCTTAGAAAAAAGAAAAGCAGACTTTCCGGGAACCTGATGAGCTTTAAATTGATTATCTAACATGAAAATTCATTTTATTGTTTTTTTTGCAGTCTTCACTGCAATGTTTGCGTACGGGCAAAAGATGCCTCTTTCCTATGATTTTGGAGAAAAGTATAATGACAGATACAAGTATTCCAATTTAGTTTCTATATCTAAAGATGGCCAGGGAGGTACTGTTTTAGTAAGATCCTATTATACCGGGATGATATTGAAACCTAAAGGTTATTTTATAGAACACTATAACAAGGATCTGGAACTGATTTCAGAATACAATTACAAATTGAAAGGTCCCGATTTTATAGAGGGATTCGTAAAAAACGGACAATTATATTTGCTGTTTTTGAATTATAATCTGGAAACGATGTCCTATGATTATTTAGTGTACCGAAGCCCAATAACCGAATTTAATTTTACAGAAGAGAAGTTATTATCCATCAAATCGGATCAGGTACAACAACCATATGACCGCAACTATTATAACAGAAATTTTACCAAAGGATTTACAACAACTGCCTTATTCAATGATGACAAAAACGCTTTTATAATTAGTACGCATTTTAAAAAGGGTAAGACAAACAAACATCATATTTATTTGTATAACGCTTCACTCAAGAAAGTATTAGAACAAGATTTTTCAAATGAAGTGGAGGATAAAAATTATGCTTTTGAAAACATAGCCGTTTCTCAGGACCTTAATAGGGCATACATCGTTGGCAAGGCCTATTTTAAGAAAAAAAGATTTAAAGCGCAGGAACGTAAATTTCAGTATGAATTAATAATGCTTTCAAAACAAGGAGCCCGTATCCAAACCTTTGATGCTCCTGAGAAGTACTCAGAGTCTCTCAAACCTATTTTAAGGAAGGGCAATCTCATATGCGTAGGGTTTTATGCAAACAGGAAGGATAACAGGTACAATGGAATTGGGTATTTTAAATTAGATCCAATAACTCTTGATGTACAAATAAGAAAGTACAATCCTTTTTCACGCCAATTTATGGCAGATAAATTTGGTAAAGAGGAAGTAGAACAGGTAAAGAACCTTGTTTTTAAGAATGTGAGTTTTACACAAAATGATGAAATATTATTTAATGCAGAAGAGTATTTTGTTACCTCTTCCGTACAAGCCAATTCAAGCGGAGGGAGACTGCGCGTAGAACGATTTCATCATAATGACATAGTAAGTGCAAAGCTTAATCTGAAAGGGGAAATGCTATGGGCAAGAAATATTAATAAATCTGAAGTAACTCAAGGTGATGGTGCCTATGTGTCCTACTGTTCGTATACCAAAAATAACGATACTTACTTTTTTATTAGTAGCTCGGCAGAGAACCCTCAGTTACTTAATAATGAACGAATTATTTTCAAACAGGGTCTCAGCAGGAATAGAAATGTATTTGTAATCCAACTCAACGATCAGGGTAAAATGAGTTATGAAAAAATAATTGATGATAAAGAAGCTCGCTTGCCACTAATGATTTCAAAGCCGCTTATGGATAACGACGATAGTGCGGTTCTGTTTTACGCTAAGAGGGGGACAAAGAAACAATTGGTAAACGTCTCCATCAATTAAAATAATTGTTTTAATCGGATAATATCCATAAATTTGGATAAAATCCATTTGTTGAAACAAAAAAAATATGTAAAAGGAAGAGGGGCTCAACAGAATACACCCAATAAATTTCTGAAGCATATTCATGAAATACGGAGCGACTTCCTTGACTTTTGTGCTAAGGAAGGAGAAGCAGTATCACAAAGGAAAACACAATACCTGCCGGTTTTTCCAAAATCAATTGTTAACAAAGTAACCAGTCCGGATGTGGGTATGGAATATTCCATGAATCCATACCAGGGCTGTGAGCATGGTTGTATTTATTGTTATGCCCGTAATACTCACGAATATTGGGGATTGAGTGCTGGATTGGATTTTGAAAGACAAATCCTGATAAAGAAAAATGCCGCAAGCTTGCTTGAATCCAAATTGAAAAACAGCAAATGGAAGGCCAATACAATTGTGCTTTCCGGAAATACAGATTGTTACCAGCCAGCTGAACAAGAGTATAAAATAACAAGGGCGTGCCTTGAGGTATTTTTGAAATACCGCCATCCTGTGGGAATCATAACCAAGAATTCTTTGATCCTAAGGGATTTAGATTTGTTAAAGGAATTGAATACTTATGGATTGGTAGGAGTTAATATCTCCATTACAACGCTATCTGAAAATACCAGACGAATATTAGAACCAAGGACAGCAACTATAAAGAAGCGTTTAGAAACAATCAAGGCTTTAACCGAAAACAAAATCCCGGTAAATGCCATGCTAGCTCCAATTATACCTGGAATAAATAGCCATGAGCTAATTAAGCTTTCAAAGGCAGCAGCAGATTATGGGGCGTCTTCTTTCGGCTATACCATAGTCAGATTAAATGGTGCTATCGGTCATATTTTTTCGGATTGGATCAACAAAGCGATGCCGGATAAGGCAGAAAAAGTACTGAATCTTATTGCATCATGTCACGGAGGTACTTTAAACGATAGCAGGTTTGGTCTGCGCAATACGGGCGAAGGCAAGATTGCCCACCAAATAAAGGAAATGGCCAGACTAGCTAAATTGAAATATTACAAAGGGCGAAAATTCCCCAAACTAAACAGAGAACTACACAATGAATATAAACATGGACAATGGAATCTATTTAATGGTCAATAGCTGTAGCTAAATAAATTACAGCTTTCATGATAACACTATTCCAATGTTTTTTCGCCTGCCGGGATAGTTAAATCTACTTTTTCAGATGGTAGAAGTCTCTGATTGTTTCCATTCTTTTGTTTCAGTACTTAATAGGCCCAACAAGAAAACTTCGGTAATCAATAGATTCCTTCCCACTCTTTATAAAACTGGTCCAGATAATTAAGCATAAAGGCATGGCGTTTTTCTGCGAGCTTTCTTCCCGTAATTGTATTCATCTTTTCTTTTAAGAGTAGTAATTTTTCGTAAAAGTGATTGATCGTTGGGGAACCGGAAGATTTATACTCTTCCTTGCTCATCGTAGTTTTTGGTTCAATTTTAGGGTTATAGAGTGCTCTGTTTTTAAACCCCCCATAATTAAAAGCCCTTGCAATTCCTATAGCCCCAATGGCATCTAAGCGATCTGCATCTTGTACGACCTGCAATTCAATAGAATTAAAGGGCTCTTTTTCAAGGGATAGGCTATTCTTAAATGAAACAGTTTCAATAATTCTTATGACATGTTCCCTGCTGGATTTGTCTACTTTCAGGCCTTTTAAAAATTCAGAAGCAATTTTTGGGCCTATTGTTTCGTCGCCATCATGGAATTTCGAATCGGCGATATCATGCAGTAGTGCTGCCAGTTGCACCACGAATAAGTCGGCATTTTCTTCTTTGGCTATATGGATAGAATTTGCCAATACTCGTTTGGTATGGAACCAATCATGACCTCCTTCGGCTCCGACAAACCTATTCTTAACAAAGATTTTTGTCTTTTTGATTATGGAATTCTCGTTCATGAATAAGAAGTTACCCCACTGTTTATCAACTGTTCAACTTTTTCAATCAATTCATCAGCATTACCACTGTTATCCAGAGGTTGATGAACCTGAAACTTTAGATGAGAACCAATCCCATAAGGGAATTTCCCATACCGAAGCATCTTCCAGGAATTATTAATACTAATAGGCACTATCAGGGCCGATGGAGCTTTTTTCATAAGAATCTTTAAACCTGTTGTCTGGAATTTTTTTGGATGTCCGGTCCTGCTCCTTGTTCCTTCAGGAAATATTACCGCGCTTCTGTTATTTTTTTCAATATATCGCCCTAGTTTGGATATTTCTGTTAACGCTTGTTTGGCATCTTTTCTATCAATAAGCACAGATCCGCCATGCCTGAGATTATATGAAACGCTGGGAATGCCCTTTCCCAGTTCAATTTTGCTTACAAATTTGGGATGATGCGCACGCATGTACCATATGATTGGCGGAATATCATTCATGCTCTGATGATTGGAAACAATAATTAGCGGCTTGTTTGTTGGAATTTGGTGAGGATTGGTAAAGGTATACCTGGTTCCTAACACATGTGTACACCGAATTAAAAATAAATTAAGGATACTTACTGATTTTTTATGGGTATTATAACCAAATAGGTTAAAGCAAATCCATTGAATGGGGTGAAAGATGACCAGGGTTATTCCAAAAAGAATAAAATATAGAACAGTAAGAGGATAGGCCAATAATTTTCGCATGACACAAAAATAAAAAACCGCTCCTATAGAAGCGGGTTTTTACAAATTTTTATAAGGATTTAACCTAAAGGTTTAAATTAAATAAAGTCTAATTATTGCCAGGTACTTCTAGCAGAATTCTTCGTAAGCCTGAACTAAGTTCTCAGAAATCAATTCTGCAGGTCTTCCCTCAATATGATGTCTTTCAATCATATGTACAAGCTCACCATTTTTAAACAGGGCCATACTAGGTGATGAAGGTGGAAATGGAACCATAAGATTTCTCGCGGCATCCACGGCTTCGGTATCTACACCTGCAAAAACAGTAACCAGATGATCAGGTTTTTTTTCATTTTCCAGGCTTAATTTTGCAGCTGGTCTGGCATTGGCAGCGGCACAGCCGCAAACAGAATTCACTACTACCAGGGTAGTTCCATCTTGCTTAATGGCATTTTCAACGGCAGTTGCTGTATATAATTCTTCAAAACCGGCTGAAGCCAGGTCTACTCTCATTGGTCTTACTAATTCTTCAGGATACATAAGCATTTTTTTAATTAAATTGAAGACAAAGATAATGAAATTGTAATATCCCAGCGAAAAGCTTAACCTTTCTTTAAGTCTCGTATTCATTCATATTATTCTATATTTGCCCAAATTTTACTACAGTTATGATTAGGTGGTTCGCCGCAATTATTGGTTATTTCCTATTTCGTTTTCCTGGTGCTGTTTTGGGCTTTTTAATCGGAAGTTTAATTGATAATCTATCCAGTGGATCTGGTCCAAGAACAGTCTTCAGCGATTTTACGAGACAGCAAGTATCGCCGGCAGATTTTGAACTTAACCTGCTATCCCTATGTTCAATTGTAATTAAGGCAGACGGGCAGATCAGTCAGCGGGAATTGGATTATGTTAGACAATATTTTCTTAGTACCTACGGAAAAGAAAAAGCTAATGCAATATTTCGAACATTTAACGAAGTCATAAAGAATCGAGAGATTTCTGCACAGCGAATCTGCACTTACCTGAATCAACGCACCCGGTATGAAGTAAGATTGCAATTATTGCATTTTCTTTTTGGGATTGCACAGGCAGATGGTGCGGTAAGTAACCTGGAAATAGAAAAAATAAAAGAAATAGCGGGTTATCTTCGGGTAGGATGGCAAGATTTTGAAAGCATAAAAGCTATGTTTATAAAATCTGCTGATAATGCTTACAAAATCTTGGAAATAGAAAAAGTTGCTTCGGATGATGAGGTAAAAAAGGCATATCGTAAAATGGCCAAAAAATACCACCCGGATAAGGTAATTACAGAAAATGAGGCTATTAAAAAAGGCGCTGAGGAGAAGTTTAAGGAAGTTCAAAAGGCCTATGAACAAATACAAAAGGAAAGAGGATTGTAGGGAAACATTCGGAATGACAGAAATGTTTGGGCAGTATTAAAGGTTAATTTGTAATCCCTATTGAAATAAAAGGATTTATTCATGTTTGATTTTTGGTTCTATTGCAAACTTGGTATTAACCATGTTTTGGATTGGGGAGCATATGATCATGTTCTATTTCTTCTGGCCCTTGCCGCACCTTTTACTTTTAAACAGTGGAAGAAAGTAATTGTGTTGGCTACATTATTTACTGTAGCTCATTGTTTATCTTTAGGGTTGTCCGTCTATGAAGTGGTTGTTGTTGATGTGCAATTGGTAGAATTTTTAATTCCGATCACGATCCTGGTGACTGCCCTGTTCAATATTTTTAAAGCCTTAGTTATCAAGGGCAATTATAAGGGATATCTGCCCGAAATTGCGACAACTTTTTTTGGCTTGATACATGGGTTCGGGTTTTCCAATTACTTCAAAATGCTGATGATGGATGAAGAGGATAAGATTGGCCCTCTTTTGGGCTTTGCCAGTGGAATAGAAATTTCTCAAATCATGGTCATATTTTCTATTTTAATGCTAGCCTATATTTTTCAGGAGAAACTGGGTATGAAACAGCTAGTTTTTACCGTATTAATTTCCGTAATTATTTTTCTGCTTACCATACCACTCCTCATCAAAAGCTGGCCATGGTAACTTCATGCGGTCGGATGAAAATCAATTTAAATTGATTAAATCCTATGTTTTGCGAGTTTCTCTATACCAAACAACGGTTTTAATTAAAAATTAACCGTTTAAGGTTGTAGGAATTTTACAAAGCAGGTATCTTAGTGCCTTACCGGAATTTAAATGGCGCATACAAAGATTCTGTTTAGTGAAGCGAAGTAAACAGGAAAAATACGATAAGGCATATTTGAGAATGGCTCATGAATGGGGCAAATTATCCTATTGTAAACGCAAACAGGTTGGTGCAATTGTGGTCAAGAATAGGATGATTATTTCAGATGGCTATAATGGGACACCAACTGGTTTTGAGAATTTTTGTGAGGATGATGAAGGATATACCAAGTGGTATGTTCTTCATGCCGAGGCTAATGCGCTTTCCAAGGTAGCGGCTTCCACGCAGTCTTGTGAGGGAGCTACTTTATATATCACTTTATCTCCATGTCGGGAGTGCAGCAAGTTAATTCACCAATCTGGCATAAAACGTGTGGTATATCAAATATTATATAAGGATAATTCAGGATTGGATTTTCTTAAAAGAGCAGGAGTGGAATTGCGGCATCTCCCTGCGATTGAAAGTGTAGATACGGAATAAATAGCTTATGAAGAAGCAACATTATTTATGGCCTACAATTATTGCCCTGGCGCTAGCTTTGGGAATTTTTGTTGGGGGGAAACTTCATTTTAATGATACCCCGGAGAAATTATTTACCACTAATTCTAAAAAGGATAAACTTAACAGACTCATAGATTATATTGATTATGAGTATGTTGATGATATTAATACGGATAGTATAGTAGATGTTACTGTAAATAATATCCTTGATAAATTAGATCCCCATTCGGTTTATATACCCAAAAAAGAAATGAGGCGCGTTGCTGAAAATATGAAAGGGGATTTTGTTGGGATAGGAATAAATTTTTATATGTACAGAGATACGATCACTGTAATACGTACCATTGAAAAAGGACCAAGTTACCTAAAGGGCATTAAGGCAGGGGATCGTATATTAAAGGCAGGTAATGACACGCTCTATGGCAAAAGATTAGGAAGTGAAGTTATTGTTGAAAAGCTCAAAGGGCAAAGCGGATCATCTGTTCAATTGGAGGTATATCGCAAATCGGAAGACAAGTTATTTACTGTAAATATTAAAAGAGATCGTATCCCCATAAAGAGTGTTCAGGCGTATTATATGCTTACACCTGAAATGGGATATATTAAAATAAACAGGTTTGCCGAAACTACCTATAAAGAATTTAATACGGCCCTTAGGATTTTACAACGTCGGGGGGCAGATAAACTTACCCTTGACCTCAGGGACAATCCCGGCGGGTACCTGGGTATAGCAGAACAGTTGGCAGATGAATTTTTAAAGGATGGAAAACTCATCCTGTATACAAAAAATAAAAAGGGTAAAATAGAAAAAACTTTTGCTACCAGAAAAGGTAGTTTCGAAGATAAACCGGTCTATGTTTTAATAAATGAACGTTCGGCCTCGGCCAGTGAAATTATAGCGGGTTCTTTGCAGGACAATGATATTGGAACTATAGTTGGCCGAAGGTCCTTTGGCAAAGGGTTGGTACAACGCGAAATGGAATTGGGAGATGGTTCTGCTGTTCGTTTAACGGTATCAAGATATTACACACCTACAGGTCGCTCTATACAGAAGACATATAAAAACGGAAGTAAAGATTATTATCAAAAATTTACGGATCGCTATCAGAATGGGGAACTCATTTCGGTGGATAGTATAAAGGTGGCAGATTCTTTAAAATTCACCACCCCAAAGGGAAAAGTGGTTTATGGAGGTGGTGGCATTATACCTGATGTTTTTGTTCCTATAGGGACTAACGAAGAAGAAGCCGTAGAGAGTCTGGAGAGTCTTGGATTTATGTCCAGATTTATATTTGAACATTTAGAGGAAGACAGGAATAGATATTCTGATTATAATGAAACGTCGTTTGTACGAGAATTTAATGTGGATGATATTCTTTTTGAAAAATTTGTCGATTATTCTATAGATCGAAACATTAAATTAAACTTCTATGATTTTGAAAAGAAGATTAAGCAATACCTGAAAGGTGCCTTAGCGGAACAGTTATTTTCAGCAAATCTAAATGCAAAAATCAGGTCCAGTTCGGACAAAATGCTTCAAAAAGTTCTGGAATTGGATCGACCTACCATCCACAAGAAAGAAAAAGATTTGATAGAATCCAGTAATTAGCTATCCTCTATTTTTTTCTGAATTTTCTTCGAAGTAAGATATATTATCAATAATAAAATAGCACACAAAGAGGCAACAATCCCAATTAACGCTACTATGCTATTTCCTTTGATGGGGTCCTCAAAATCAATAAGAGTAACATTGTAAGTTATAAGCACAACCGCCAGGACGATCAATATAATTGTGAATGTTTTATTCATATTAATTGTTTCTAATTCTTTAATAAGACAACAGGAAATTCCCTATCCTAAAAAAGTTGGTTAATGTTTGATGCAAATAATTTAACTGCTATGGCCATCAAGATTACACCAAACACTTTTCTGATAATATTTATCCCATTCTTTCCTAATACGCGTTCAATGGATTTGGATGACTTTAGCACCAGATAAACAAAAATAATATTAATTACAATAGCAACAATAATGTTCTCTACATGAAATTCAGCCCTTAAAGAGAGAAGGGCTGTCATAGTGCCGGCACCTGCGATAAGTGGAAACGCAATAGGGACTATAGAAGCACTTTCTGGCTCATCATCTTTATAAAGGGCAATCCCCAAAATCATTTCAACGGCCAGAAAGAACAATACAAAAGCTCCGGCTACCGCAAATGAGTTCACATCTATACCAATTAGCTTTAGAATTTCCTCACCAATAAAAAGGAAAGCCACCATAATACATGCGGCCACAATCGTAGCTTTTCCAGATTGTATATGACCAACTTTGTTTCTCAGGCTGATTATAATAGGAATGCTGCCTATAATGTCAATAACGGCAAAAAGGATCATGCTCGCTGTAGCTATTTCTCTAAAGTTAAAATTCATTTTATGCTGATATTTTAATAAGCTGGCAAATTTACGTCATATAATAGGTCTATGGATTACAGTAGGTCAAATATTTTATGAATGTAAAATTCAATAAAGTATCTTTAACAGCTTAATTCAATAGGATGTTTGAAATTGGCAAATCAATTATCTCAGACGATATTCTGGAAAAGGAATTTGTATGTAATTTATCAGCATGCAAGGGGGCCTGTTGTATAGATGGTGAAGCCGGTGCCCCTTTGGAAGATAAGGAGACTGAAATTTTAGTGGATATTTATGCGGATGTTAAACCTTTTCTCAGGCCCGAAGGTATCCTGGCCATAGAGGAGCAAGGTGCTTTCGTAAAAGGGATGGATGGAGAGTGGGAGACACCATTAATTAATAAGGAAGAATGCGCATATGTGGTATATTCCAAAAAGGGAGTCGCAAAATGTGGTCTTGAAGAGGCATATAATAATGGCGCTACAAGTTGGAAAAAACCCGTATCCTGTCATTTGTATCCGGTAAGAATTAAAGAGTATGAGCAACTTACCGCAGTGAATTATCATAAATGGGAGATTTGTGACCCGGCTTGCTCATTGGGGGAAGAATTGAAAATTCCTATTTATAAGTTTGTAAAGGAGGCTTTAATCAGAAAATTTGGCGTAAACTGGTATGAAGAATTAGAAAAAATTGCAGAGGCCAGGTTTAAATAATAGGGATACGCAGAATTACTTTTGTGCCAGAAGCATTACCTTCAGGATCAAAAAGGTCTTCAATTTCTAATTTAAATGTATTTTGATAATCCTTGGAAAAATTTGCCAAACGTTCTTTGGTAATGGCTATCCCAACGGATTTACGTTTTAAAACTTTGCTTTCTTTTAGTCTTTCCGCAACTGCCCTGCCTACCCCATTATCTGTTATCTCAATATTTATATATGCATTATTACCTTTACTTACGTGCAATAAAATTGATTTGTCACCATCTTTTGAAGAAAGTCCATGCCATAAGGCATTTTCCAAAAAAGGTTGTAAAATAAGGGAAGGAATTTTAATGATATGGGTGTCTATTCCCTCATCCACGACAATATCAAACTGGATTTCATTAGAAAAACGGATATTTTCTATATTCATGTATAGTTCAACCGTTTCAAGTTCTTCGGCTAATGGGATTTCCCTGACCGATGAGGCTTCTAGTATTTTCCTCACGAGCTTTGAAAACTTATTCAGATAAAAAACAGCATTCTTTTTTTCGTTATTGATGATATAAAGCTTAATTGAATTGAGAGAATTGAACAAGAAATGTGGATTCATTTGGCTGCGGAGCATACTTTGTTCAAGAGTAAGCAATTTCTTATCACTTCTGAGTTGAGTTTGTCTATATAAAATGTATAGAATAATGGTAAGAAGGGCAACCAATAGCAAACTTATTAATAAGGTATTTTGATTTTTACGCAACCTTAGATTAATTATTTCATTCTCTTTGGCAAGTACTTCTATTTGGGTGTTCTTCTTTTCAGTTTCCGACCTGTTAACTAAATCAGCTAGGTAACGCTTGTTACGATCATTGGATATTTTTTCCTCTACTTCATCTGCCTTTAGAAAAAACTCTTTGGATTTTTTGAAATCATCCTGATCTTCCCATAACTCAGATAAAAAGGAGTAAGCCTCTTCCATCTCCGTGAGCAGGTTATATTTCTTAGCTATTTCAAGGCCTTTGTTCAGGTTGAATTCGGCTTCCTCTATCTGATTATTTTTGATCTGTGCCCAACCAATATTTACGTAAATCTCAGAGATGATTTTCATATCGCCAAGTTCTTCAGCGGGTTTTAGAATGGTGTTAAAAATTTCAATAGCTTCCCTGGCTTTACCTAGATGAACATAAACATGTGCAATTCCAAGATTTGATAATATATCTAGTCTAACAGACCCCGCACTTTTGTTTAAGTTCAGTGATCTTTCATAATATTCTAAGGCTTCCTCCAATTCACCTTCGGCCTCAAGACACTCACCTATATCCTTATAGTTTGTTGCAATACCAAGCGAATTACCCAGTTCTTCCTCGAGCACTGCGGATTCCTTAAAATTGTAAATCGCAAGGTCATACTGACCTAAAGTCCTGTAAATATGGCCTATATTGTTAAAAGTGAAATTTAAATTCCTTTTAATATGGTTATTAGGGTTTTCTATATTCTCCGCAAGTAGTACAGCCTTTTGCGCATAGTCCAGAGCTGATGGGATACCCTCTGTTCTGCGATAGACAGCACTTAACAGCGCAAAACTATAAATTTGAAATTCTTTATTATCATTTACATTGGCAGCCTCTAAAGCTTTTTCATGGAGTTTAATGGCTTTGCTGTATAGTGAATAGTTTCGGTAGGATATTCCCAATTCATTTAAGGCATAGGAAATACCTTCGGGGTAATTACCAATTTCAGAAGCGTTTGCAAAATAACGCATCAAACTAGTATCCCGTTTAATGGGTTCGAGAATAGTATTCAAACCTTTAAAAGTTTTAGGGGCCTCTGAAATAAGGTTTTCTGTAGTTTCTTTGAAATTTTTGGAAATGTCCTGCGCCCTGGCCTGAAATAAAACAAGCGTGATAAGAAGAAATGATATCACGAGATAAGGGGTAAAAAAAGAAGGGATACGGGGGGTATTGCTACTTTTTGCCATTAGTAATTCTCGAATTGATTATAACAAATCTAAAAAATCAGATTTTTTTTGACGTGATACGGGTATTTTATGATTGGATTCTAGCACAACGTAACCGTCTGTCTTAAGAAACTCCTTAATTTTGGTGAGATTAATTATATAAGAGTTGTGGATCCTGAAAAAGGAATCATTTGGGAGCAATTCATTAACTTCTTTTAGTTTTTTGGTGAGTACCATCTTATGCCCATCTTTAAGATAAATGGTGCTATAATTTCCGTCCGATTCAGCGTATAGAATTTGATCACTCTCCAGGAATACCAGTTTTCCATCTGTATTAAAAGTTATTTTCTTATACTTTTGATTGGAATTAAAATTCAATAATATCTTTTCAAGTTTATCTGCAGTATAATTTTTCGCATTAAACTTTTTTATTTTTACTATAGTCTCACTAAGATCGTCTGTATCAATGGGTTTTAAAAGATAATCAATGGCTTCATTCTTCAGTGCTTTTATGGCATATTGATTGTAGGCCGTAGTAATCACGACGGGAAAATCTCTATTGCTCAATTTTTTAATGAATTGAAAACCATCCATGGTAGGCATTTCAATATCTAGAAATAAACAATCCGGCGTGGAGTTTTTTAGATAAGATAAGGCTTCAAAAGGATCGGTAAAAGAGGCAACTATACTAATTTCATCACTGAAATTTGTCAATTCCCATGAAAGACTTTGAAGCGCTTTCTTTTCATCATCTACTATAACTGCTTCTAACATTACTTTTAAATATACCTGAAAGTTACAAATTTAGAATTATTGCTTCCCTTTCATTTCAAAATATGTATAGATAGATTGAATGGGCGTATGGTTGGCGGAAAAATACTTAGAACTGACATCTAAGAGACGTATTTTAGAATTTGCTGCCAATATTTCGTGTCTATAGAGAGAAACCATTTATTTATAATCATCTGAATATCAATGAAATAAAATAAACGAATTTTTTACCGCCCTTTGGAGGTACCATTTATACATATTTTAATACCAATTATACAAATAGATTGTGAGGATTATTTGTTACCACATAATTTGGTCTTAAAATAATTTGGAATTACGAGTACGAGCATATGCTCAAAAATCTAATGAGATCCAATGAAAAAATGTATTATATTTTTTACCCTTTTAATCCTGGCTATACTGCTTGCTGTATTGACGGATAATAAGGAACACTCTGTTAATGTTGATGAAGTGGTCCTGGGAGAAAATAATATTGATAAGCTTTTAGCTGAAGATCGGGGTTTCTGAGAGTAATAATGATCCAAGTAATATTTTAAAATTAGCAACCATGCCACATTTTGTTATTAAATCCCTTAAGGTTGGTCTATGGTTAATTTTTCCGATGCTCTTTACGGTTAATAAAAATTTGAATGTCAGTGCGGATGAACCAATTTTGCCTGAAGGTAGTTATGTGTTAAAGGTTAGGGGAGAATGTGAATTACTCTTGCATGGTACAGTAAATTTTACGACTGCTACAAAGAAAACCCGGAAAGGAAAAGAGTACACTACTTTTAAATTAGCTCTAAAGGTCGGGCAGACGACACCTGCAAATTCAATAGGGTTTTTTATTTCAGAAAACTACGATTCGGCAAAATTAAAAGAAGGCAGATATAGGGTGTCAAGAAATATTGATGGTTTCCTGGATCGTTTTGTTGGAGTTTTTGGGTTTGCCAATATTGATCAATATGGGGAAGTACCATTTTTTACAAAAAATGGGAGCATTGGGCTTTATAACGTAAATGAAAATTTAGTAGAAGGAAATATAAATGTGGATTTTGAAAATCACCTCGGCGAAAATTTAACCATAGAAGGAGATTTTATCGCTTTAAGAAAATAGAATTAAAGCTCGATTATTTGGTTTTATGGCCTTAAATTTGTCCATTGAGAATAAGTTCATTGAAGAATTATAAAGGTTTTAACTTTTAAGAAAAAGGAAAAGCCGTCAAACCATAAGTGCGACTCTGGGAAAGTATGTCTTTATAGATTTACTGGTGCTTTTAAGCAGCCCATAGATGGAATTGCTAATTGGATAACCATACCAATCATGTTGGTCATGTTATTTGCTCGATTTTTAGGTTTCGGGGGAACTACCTAGATCAGCAGAACCAAGAAGTAATTACAATTTAAACATCTAACGAGCCGTGCGGTTTGGCGGTATTTTTTTTCTTTTTGATCATCTATCAGAGCTCTTTGCGCGTTTTGACATTAAACAATGTTACGGAATGCTTAGATCCGTATATCATTAATATTCTCTACTTATTTACTTTGGTATTCCTTATTCATCCAAAGATTGCACCTGCCGGTCCTTTTTATTGGAATAAATACAAAATTCATTTGCTAACCCTTGCCTGGAAGGGATTTAAGTCTGTAAAACTTGATTGCACTCAAATTAATAAACCAGCAAGTATGTTTTATTATACTTTTTGGTTTAATTATTCCTGCTTGAAAATGATATAAATTTTTCTAAAAACTCACTTTCCTAAAAAGGCAGCAAACATCACTGGCGAACCTAGATTTCAACATACGGTGTTAAAAACTTTGGGTACTATTTAATAAAACCTCCTTTACAATTTGATAACATTTTTGAATCTTTGTTAGCCCTAACTCTTAGGAAATTCCATCCTACAATAACACTAATAAAAAGAAATAAAATGACTGCAGCCTTTGAGCCAATTTTACAGGAAAACGAAGATAGATTTGTAATTTTTCCCATTCAACATGACGATTTATGGGAGTGGTATAAAAAATGTGAAGCCTGTTTTTGGACTGCAGAGGAGATTGATCTTCATGAAGACCTTACGGACTGGAACAACAAACTTAGCGAGGATGAAAAATATTTCATAAAACATATACTTGCTTTTTTTGCCGCTTCAGACGGAATTGTAAATGAAAACCTGGCAGAAAATTTTGTGAATGAAGTTCAATATTCAGAAGCTAAGTTCTTTTATGGATTCCAGATTATGATGGAGAATATTCACTCCGAAACCTATTCCTTGTTGATAGATACATATGTTAAAGATGAAAAGGAAAAAGGGATTTTGTTCAAGGCAATCGAAAATTTTCCGGCTATAAAGAAAAAAGCGGATTGGGCTTTGAAATGGATTGATTCCCCCAGCTTTGCAGAAAGATTAATTGCATTTGCAGCTGTAGAGGGAATCTTTTTTTCTGGTGCTTTTTGCTCCATATTTTGGTTAAAAAAACGAGGTTTAATGCCCGGACTAACGTTCTCTAATGAGTTAATTTCAAGAGATGAGGGCATGCATTGCGACTACGCAGTACACCTGCATAATAAACACCTGATTAACAAAGTTCCTAAAAAGCGAATTACTGAAATTCTTGTAGATGCTCTAAATATTGAACGTGAGTTCATTACAGAATCCCTTCCCGTGAGTCTAATTGGGATGAATGCTAAACTAATGACTCAATATCTGGAATTTGTAACAGATAGGTTATTAGTTGAATTGGAATGTGAGAAGGTGTACAATGCCACAAATCCTTTTGACTTTATGGATATGATCTCGCTTCAGGGGAAAACCAATTTCTTTGAGAAACGCGTTTCTGAATATCAAAAAGCCGGCGTTCTTAATAAAGATAAGGATGTAGATGCCCAAAAGATAAGCTTCGACGCTGATTTCTAGAAAAAGGACGACATAGTATTACCCCTTTTTTAATGGGGATATCAATTCATTTTAGTAAAGTCTTAGGCTCGTAAAATCAGCTTAACATAACCAACATAGCACTTAAAATAATTATAAACACATGTATGTAGTAAAAAGAGATGGAAGAAAAGAGCCGATGATGTTCGACAAAATCACGGCAAGAGTACGTAAACTTTGTTATGGTCTTAATGGCCTGGTAGATCCTGTAAAGGTAGCCATGCGGGTAATTGAAGGTTTATATGATGGTGTAACCACCTCTGAACTGGACAATCTTGCTGCTGAAATTGCCGCAACGATGACTACGGCGCATCCGGATTATGCAAAACTGGCCGCACGTATTTCTGTATCTAACTTACATAAGAACACTAAAAAGTCTTTTTACGAAACAATGAAGGATTTGTATGAATATATAAATCCCAGAACCGGTAAAAAGGCGCCGTTATTGTCTGATGAGGTGTTTAAAGTTATCTCTGAAAATGCTGATAAATTAGATTCAACAATTATCTATAATAGGGATTTCGGGTATGACTATTTTGGATTTAAAACACTGGAGCGATCTTACCTCTTAAAATTAAATGGGAAAATTGCGGAAAGGCCACAGCACATGCTGATGAGAGTCGCAGTTGGCATACACCTGAACGATTTGGATGCAGCTATTGAGACTTATGAACTTATGTCCAAGAAGTATTTTACACATGCAACCCCAACCTTATTCAATTCGGGAACTCCCAAACCACAAATGTCTTCATGTTTCTTATTGGCAATGAAAGATGATAGTATAGATGGTATTTACGATACCTTAAAGCAAACTGCCAAAATTTCTCAATCTGCCGGAGGTATTGGTTTATCTATTCATAATATTAGGGCTACCGGGTCATACATTGCAGGGACAAATGGTACTTCTAATGGCATTGTACCTATGCTCCAGGTATTTAATGACACGGCTCGTTATGTGGATCAGGGAGGTGGAAAACGTAAAGGTAGTTTCGCCATATATGTGGAACCCTGGCATGCAGATATCTTTGAATTTTTGGATCTCAAAAAGAACCACGGCAAAGAAGAAATGAGGGCAAGGGACCTTTTCTACGCCATGTGGGTGCCAGATCTTTTTATGAAAAGAGTGGAGGCCGACGCGGAATGGACACTAATGTGTCCTAATGAATGCCCTGGCTTATTCACAAATCACAGTGAAGAATTTGAGACCTTATATACGAAATATGAGGCAGCAGGAAAAGGCAGAAAAACAATAAGGGCAAGGGAACTTTGGGAAAAAATCCTTGAATCTCAAATAGAGACCGGAACCCCCTATATGTTGTATAAAGATGCGGCGAACAGGAAAAGTAATCAAAAGAATCTTGGTACAATCAGATCTTCAAACTTATGTACCGAAATATTGGAATATACCTCACCAGATGAAGTTGCAGTATGTAACCTTGCATCTATTGCATTACCAATGTTTATTAAAAACGGGGAATTTGACCATAAAGAATTATTTAGGGTAACCAAACGGGTGACTAAAAACCTTAACAGAGTAATAGATCGTAATTATTACCCGGTTGAAGAGGCAAGAAATTCCAATTTGAGACACCGGCCAATTGGATTGGGGGTACAGGGTCTGGCGGATGCATTCATTATGCTGCGTTTGCCTTTTACAAGTGATAAAGCAAAACAATTAAATCAAGAGATATTTGAAACCCTATACTTCGCGGCTGTTACGGCCTCTATGGAGCAGGCAAAAGAAGAGGGTGCTTATTCAACTTATGAAGGCTCACCTATTTCCCAGGGTCAGTTTCAGCATAATCTATGGGGCGTAAAGGATGAAGAACTATCAGGCAGATGGGATTGGGACAAATTGCGTAAGAAAATAGAAAAGCACGGGGTTCGTAATTCACTTTTAGTAGCACCGATGCCAACAGCTTCAACATCACAGATCTTGGGTAATAATGAATGTTTTGAGCCCTATACGTCCAATATTTATACCAGAAGAGTTCTTTCAGGCGAATTTATTGTGGTCAATAAACACCTGTTAGAAGATCTGGTTAAATTGGGATTATGGAATGAAAACCTGAAACAGGAACTGATGCGTGCCAATGGTTCCATACAACATATTGATATTATACCAGAGGACATAAAAGAACTATATAAGACTGTTTGGGAACTCAGTATGAAAGATATTATTGATATGTCCAGGCAAAGAGGTTATTTCATAGATCAAAGCCAGTCCTTAAATCTATTTATGGAGAATGCGAATTATGGTAAACTTACTTCTATGCATTTTTACGCCTGGAAAAGTGGACTTAAAACCGGGATGTATTACTTAAGGACCAAAGCAGCGGTAGACGCAATTAAGTTTACGCTGGACAACACCAAGAAGAAGGAAGTCCCAGTTAGTGTGGCTGCGGAGGCGGAGGTTTCTGCTGCAACACCGGAAGCGGCAGTGGCTTTACCTGTTGAAACCACTCCTGTTAAACAACAGGAATCGGATGTTGAGCCAATGTCACAATCAGAAATGAAAGAATTGATCGCACGTTCTAAAGAAGGACTTGCAGACGATGATTGTCTGATGTGCGGTTCATGAACGTAACCTATACTGAAATGCTGTTGGCTGATTATACTATACCGTTTCAGTTATAGTGTAGATAGTGTTTATTAATTAAAAAACACCTGGGGCAGATCTACCCCATTTTCGGATCTGTCAGTAGGTGTTTTTTCATGCGCACAATTTTCTTTCTTTACACTTAAATACCGGGTTGGCTTACAAATGCGAATATGTACGGTTTAAATGATAAACCATACTCTACTCATTGTAAAAATGTAATGAAATTATGCCCAAAGGATTACGTATAGAATTATAGAAATTAGTCGGGGAATAAATATAAAATTGAATTGTAATTAGGATTACATTTGGAAGTAAACGCTGTATAAGTTTAATTTTTGGGGTACATCACCCATAAAAGCCTGAAGTATTTTTACTAAATAGTGCTTTTAATCCTATTTTTTAAAAATAGGTCTTACAACATTATAAGATATAAGAATCAATGCTGTGTAAATTAATAAAATGATAAAATAATTGTCCATTGCCAGGGGAATATTAATTAATGCTAACAATTTTATATACGGACCAAATTCGGATTCAGATTACCAAATTGTAAAAAAAACATATAAAAAATGTTAATATCATCAATTTTACTATTAAATGACAATGATTTATCCGGATTACGGCAATAATAAGATTTATTGCTTGGGGATATGATATCTATTGGGAATATCAAAAGTATCAGGAAAGTTCAATTAAAAGCATCAACTGATTTGTAGGCGTTTATTACCGCCAATTCACCTTCTTTATTAGGCCTGGAATTCCCGTGTTCCATTCCCAAAATACCCTTAAAACCCTTTTCATAAATGAACTTAAAGATATTTTTATAGTTTATTTCTCCCGTTGTAGGTTCCTTTCTGCCCGGGTTATCGCCAATTTGGAAATAAGCAATTTCATCCCAGCAAGCTTCTATATTAGGAATAAGATTCCCTTCCTGAATTTGTTGATGGTAAATGTCAAAGAGTATTTTGCATGATGGGGAATTTACAGCTTTGCAAATTTCATATGCCTGTGGAGATTCTGTGAGGAAAAGACCGGGATGATTTCTAAAATTCAATGGTTCAAGAACCATTGTTAAATCATGAGGCTCCAGCAGTGCACTTGCTTGTTTCAAAGATTCAATAACATGAGACATTTGATATCCCATCGATAAATGTAAATCTAAATGGCCCGGTACAACTGTCATCCATTTGGCATTTACGCGCTGAGCTACATCTATGGCTTGCTTTATATAGTCTAAAAACTCTTGCCGTTTCCCTAAATCCCCTGACGCCAGATTTGGTTCTGTCCAATATATCTTATGCGCAACAAAGACGCCCATTTCAATTCCCCTCCCTTGCATAGTCCTGGCCATTTTTTCCTGCAGGGAAACGGATCGCTGCATCATTCCATTATCTTCAAAGGCGGTAAACCCCTGGTCTGCCATGAAGTTAAGTTGTGCAATTGGATCTTCCCCGGCACTATGTTTAAACATTCCCAGATGCGGTGCATATTTCAGATGAAAAGTATGTTTTAAGGAATCCTCAAAAATAGCTCCCGGGGCTGAAAACCCTGATAAGGACAGGGCACCTGCCGCGCAAGCTGATTTATTTATGAAACTTCTTCTTTTCAAATTAATAATTTATAGAGACCAATCTTTGCCACCAGTGAGTTCATCAACATCACCACATCCAATATATTCTCCGGGTACGGGTAGATAAGCAAGCACTTCTTCCCCTACATATTCCGAAGTTTTATATCCCCAAATTGTCATATCCCGAAGATTCTTAGTAAACGAATAACTAAATGCTTCATCCGATAATGCTTCATTTTCACCTCTAATCATTGCCGAAGGATTTTTAATAATCAGATCTTCATTCAATATCTCCTCTTCATCCTTCTTTTGAAGGGACTCCGCCAATACAGGCTCCAGGTCTTCAGAAGTTAAATCATCCGCTTTCTTTTTACCTGCGGCCTCTAAAGCCGTCTCAATGAACTTTTCGAAGGAAACTTTGATCAGTGTTTGCTGACCATCTTCCATAATCTCATTCGTAAATCGATCTATGAAGATATGAACGTTAACTTCCGAAGCAGAAGGCGTGTCTGTTTTTGGTAGAATGATATCTACCAGTTTATAAAGCACGTTACCCTGTTCTTTAGTAAAAAAATCAGGGATCCAGTTTACGGTTTCTGCATTTTTACATCCCTGAACAAGGCTAAATAGAGTTGGAGTGGCTACTGTATAACCCAGTGCCAGGCCCATATTTTTTAATGCTACTCTTCTGTCCATTATATTAATCCTTTTTT
Organism: uncultured Eudoraea sp.; assembly: GCF_947258925.1. Classification (GTDB taxonomy): domain Bacteria; phylum Bacteroidota; class Bacteroidia; order Flavobacteriales; family Flavobacteriaceae; genus Eudoraea. The sequence goes on from NZ_CAMYKG010000009.1 coordinate 56,902, forward strand.
AAGTTGTTCGCCGGCGTGGTTTACGGCACGTGCCGTAAAGGCCATATAAGTTAATGACGGATTTACGCAAGATGCAGAGGTCATAAAGGCACCGTCCGTGACATATACATTTTTAACAGTATGTATCTGGTTAAATCCGTTAAGCACCGAAGTTTTAGGGTCTCTGCCCATCCTTGCAGTACCCATTTCATGGATTCCTAAACCAAGTGCCCCCGGCCTGTCAAAAGCTTTAACATCGCGAAGTCCGGCTTTTGTCAGCATATCATATGCCTGTTCTTTCATATCCTCACGCATTTTCCACTCGTTTTCTTTGAACTCAGCATCAAATGTTACCGTTGGCAATCCCCAACCATCCAGTTTATTGTAATCAAGTGTCATTCTATTATCTTCATAGGGTAACACTTCTCCAAAACCTCCCATTCCAAAGTTCCAACCTCCGGGTTTCAGGATTGCTTCTTTTAAGTCTTTGCCATGAGACAATTCAGATACAACATCATCCCAGTTACTTCTGCTGCCGCTTCCTTGATAGCCATAGCCCCGCTTAAAAGCAGCTACATTGGAATTACCTCCTAAATTCCGGAAACGGGGCACGTAAATTCCATTAGGTTTTCTACCCTTATAAAATTTGTCCTCATATCCATCTAATTTACCCGAAGCACCTACGCCAAGGTGGTGGTCCATAATATTACGCCCTAATTGATCAGAATCATTGCCCATACCATCAGGGAATCGGTCCGATTTAGATTGCATTAATATAGAAGTGGAGGCAATAGACGAGGCGCAAAGGAATATCACCTTAGCTTTGAATTCAAAAGTCTCTTTGGTAAGCCTGTCTATCACTTTAACACCTGTTGCTTTCTTTGTATCGGCATCGTACATAACCTCATGAACAATTGAATCTGGTCTCAGGGTCATATTTCCGGTAGCTTCGGCAGCAGGTAAGGTAGATGAGTTGCTGCTGAAGTAGGCACCGAAAGGGCATCCACGAATACATCGATTTCTATATTGGCATTTAATTCTCCCGTCGCCTTCAAATTGCTTATTACTATTTATGTGGGCTACACGGCCCGCCGTAATTACGCGACCACCAAAATTTTCTGCTACCTTTTCCCTTACATGTTGCTCTACACAATTTAATTCCATCATGGGTTCAAATACGCTATCGGGTAATTGTGGCAGACCTAAAGGTTCACCGCTTATACCCACATAGGTTTCTACTTTGGAATACCAAGGTGCAATATCTTTATAACGAACAGGCCAGTCCACGCCAATCCCCTCTTTTTTATTTGCTTCAAAATCGATATCGCTCCAGCGATAGCTATGCCGGCCCCATAGTAAGGATCTTCCTCCAACATGATAGCCTCGCATCCAGTCAAAGCGTTTAGTTTCATTGTAGGGATGTTCCAAATCATTAACAAACCAAAAATTATGTGGTGCTTTTACTGTATAGCCAGTACGTGCCTGTTTAATTTGCTTGGCTGCTTCTTCCGGAGACAATTCCCCGTTATTTGGAAAATCCCACAAATCCATATTTGCAGTAGGATAATCATCCCGATGCTTTACCATTCTTCCTCGTTCCAGAACCAGGGTCTTTAATCCTTTTTCACATAACTCCTTAGCAGCCCAACCACCGCTGATCCCGGTACCCACAACAATCGCATCATAGGATTCTTGTTCTTCATTGTATAAAAATTTACCCATTCGGTAATATTGTTTATTTGCTAAAAGTATCAAATATAGAATTAATTTTCTACATTTATTGGGATATTGACTTATGGGGTTTCAACTAAAAAAACAATTTATTTGAGAATAATATAAGGCGGTTATTAAGCAGGCAAGAATCATATTTTGGCACCAAGAACCAATGTTGCTTCGTAAAGGTAAATGGGGATTCTTCAGCCTTAAATTAAATATTAACTATTCAACTGAAATATATTTATGAAAAGAAGAGTATTTGTCAGAAACAGTGCAAAAGTCGGAATTGGTTTTTCTTTACTTGGTATTTATGCGTGTAAGGAGGATAAGAAATCGGATAAAAAAGAAGCAGATATTGAAGAAAATGTTGTTACAACTTCTACACCATTTTTTAAATTATCCCTGGCGCAATGGTCTATTCACAATATGATCATTAATGATGGGGTTGATCCCTATTCTTTTGCTGAAAAGGCCAAACAATGGGGATTTGAAGGCCTGGAGTATGTAAGTCAACTTTATAACAAAGAGTTAGAAGCTGCCAATTTTTCAAATGAAGCCATGCAATCTTTTGTGGATAAGTGCAATGCCGAAGCCGAAAAGCATGGTTTAAAGAATCTTTTAATTATGATAGATGGACAGGGAGATCTGGCAACTTCTGACGCTAACGAGCGTAAAAAAGCAGTTGAAAATCATTTTAAATGGGTAGATGCCGCAGCCTCAATGGGTTGCCATTCTATAAGGGTTAATCTGGCTGGAAGCTCCGATCCGGTTGAATGGAAAGCCAATTCTATAGATGGTCTTGCTCAACTTTCCACATATGCAAAAACAAAGAATATAAATGTGCTGGTAGAAAATCATGGGGGACTTTCATCAAATGCTGCTATGTTGGCCGACGTTATGACCCAGGTAAATATGTCTAATTGTGGAACCTTACCTGATTTTGGTAATTTCTGTATCAGGAGGAATGACCCCAAGGATTATACGGCAGGTTGCGCAGAGAATTATGATATCTATAAAGGAGTAAAGGAACTTATGGTTCATGCAAAGGCGGTTAGCGCTAAATCGCATGATTTCGATGCAAATGGAAATGAGACGGAAATAGACTACGCCAAAATGTTACAAATTGTAAAGGATGCCGGATATACAGGTTATATAGGTGTTGAGTACGAGGGGCGGAAACTGTCAGAAGAAGAAGGCATTATTGCCACTAGAGATTTATTACTTAAAGCATCAAAAGAAGTTGGCTAATTACCACTAAACAATATGAAAGTTTTTTTTAATCAACTTTTTGATTATAATTTTTATTGTAATAAAAAGCTCATTGAGGAGTGCATTAAACTAGATAAGGTTCCGGAGAAAAGTATCATGTTATTTAGCCATATCCTTAATGCACATAATATTTGGAATGCACGGATTCTACAAAAGCCGGCAGATTATAAAGTCTGGGAAATTCATCCCATTAAAAAATGGGGGGATATACATTATGAAAATCAAAGAAGTTCTTTTGAGATAACAACCAATGCCACAGATTTTGAAATTAGGATAGATTTTGAAAACGCGGAAGGAAGGCTTTTCACAAATACCTTACAGGATATACTGTTTCACATTATAAATCATTCTACACATCACAGGTCGCAAATAGCCATGAATTTCAGGGATAATGAACTTGAACCACTTTCGTTAGACTATATTTTTTATAAACGCTAGCGAAAAATAATCATGAATAAGAAAATTCAGGTTCAACTTTCTGTAATGATGTTCTTAGAATTTTTTATTTGGGGTAGCTGGTTCGTTACTATGGGCATTTATTTGCCAAATAGTCTGGAAGCTAGTGACCCTCAAATTGCTTTGGCCTATTCTACCCAGTCCTGGGGAGCAATCTTAGCCCCGTTTATAATCGGACTTATCGCAGACCGTTATTTTAACGCAGAAAGGATTTTAGCCGTCTTACATCTTGTTGGGGCAATTTTAATGGTTCAATTAGCTTATGCCGAAAGTTTTAATAGATTTTACCCGTTTATTTTGGCCTATATGGTCTTATATATGCCAACTTTGGCTCTGGTTAATTCCATAGCCTTTAACCAGATGGATAACCCGGCAAAACAATTCTCGTTTGTTCGTGTCTTTGGAACAATAGGATGGATAGTCGCCGGTCTGACAATTAGTTATGTTTTTCATTGGGACTCTCAAGAAGGTTTGACGAAAGGAGATCTAAGAAACACATTTTTACTGACAGCAATGGCTTCAGGATTTTTGGGTTTTTTTAGTTTTACATTGCCTAAAACCCCTCCTGCTTTAACCGGAAGAAGAAAAATTAGGATTGCTGATATCATTGGACTGGAAGCTCTTAAACTATTAAAAAACAGAAATTTTTTGGTGTTTTTTCTCGCTTCTGTACTTATTTGTATTCCATTGGCCTTTTATTATCAGCACGCAGGACAGTTTCTTGGGGAAATTGGAATCTCAAACCCGGCAGGGAAGATGACCATTGGTCAATTATCAGAGATTTTGTTTATGCTTCTTTTACCTTTCTTTTTCAGGAGGTTTGGATTTAAAAAAACTTTGATTGTTGCCATGTTGGCATGGACCGTTCGTTATATCTGTTTTGCTTATGGGGGTGCAGGAGAGTTTACATTCCTTCTTTTTCTTGGGATTGCCTTACATGGTATTTGTTATGATTTCTTTTTTGTTTCAGGTCAGATATATACCGATAGCAAGGCGGGTCCAAAATATAAAAGTGCTGCTCAGGGATTAATTACCCTGGCTACTTATGGCCTGGGGATGTTAATAGGTTTCTGGATAGCGGGTAGAATTACAGATTATTTTTCGCTACCTGATTCAACACATAATTGGGAAATGATCTGGATGTTTCCGGCGATATTTGCTCTTGGGGTATCTATATTGTTTGGGATCTTGTTTAAAAACGAGAAAATTGCCTATAAATCTTAGATATTTTATATAAATTGAACTAGCTAAACAGCTCAATGTGGGGTGTTAAAATGCAGGAAAATTGAACAGTTTCCGAGGTGTTATTATGCAGAGACAGACATAAAGAATTACTAAAATCGATATAATAAAATGGCTAAAAAAATTAGATTGGGAATAATAGGCGGAGGAGGAGATTCTCTGATAGGAGTGTTGCACAGGGTGGCTTCACATATTAATGACAATTACCAAATAGTTGGGGGGGTTTTTAATCCCGATTATAACAAAAATTTAGAATTTGCCAAAGAAATTGATGTCCCAACAAAGAGGATCTATACAGATTTTGACACCCTAATTGAAGAGGAATTGAAATTACCTGAAGCAGAACGCATGCAGGTTTGTTCTGTACTAACGCCAAATTTTCTGCATTTTCCCATGGCTAAGAAGCTCTTGGACAATGGATTTCATGTAATCTGTGAGAAACCAATGACAACCACCCTGGAGGAAGCCAAAATTTTACAGGAAGCACATAAAAAGTCAGGGACGGTTTTCGCTGTAACACATACATACACCGGCTATCCAATGGTAAGACAGATGCGTGAGATGATTAAGGAAGGAGCTTTGGGTAAGATTCACAAAGTGGATGCGAGATATTACCAGGGTTGGATCAATACAATAATCCACGACCGGGAAAAACGTTCCTCTGTCTGGAGACTGGATCCAAAAAAAGCAGGGGTAAGTTCGTGCATGGGAGACATTGGGGTACATGCCTTTAATCTCATAGAATATACGACCGGGTTAAGGATTAAATCTTTGTTATGCGATTTCAATTACCTCTATGAGGATAACCAAATGGATGTAGATGGGACGGTATTAATACGCATGGGGGAACATATTAAAGGAGTTATCAGGGGTAGCCAGGTAGCAACCGGTGAAGAAAACGGATTGGCCATTAGAATTTATGGTGAGAAAGCCGCATTCGTATGGGAACAGGAAAAACCTAATTTCCTATATAAGTTAAGCGATACAGAACCTGTACAAGTTTATAAACCCGGACATGCATATAATTCTGAACTCTCCCTCGATGGCACTAAATTGCCGCCAGGACATCCCGAGGGGATTTTCGATTCTATGGCCAATATCTATTTAGGAGCTGCGCGGGCCATCCGTGGAGAAAAATATGACGATGGTGAATTCCCAACGATGCTGGATGGTGTACGGGGGCTTAATTTTATTGAAGCCACTGTACAATCTAATAAAGAAGGCAATGTATGGGTGAATATGGAATAAATGAAATGCGGGATATAAAAAAGATTTTTAAATAAAGAGGTCTTAATTGTTTTGCAATTTAGCGTTCAAATACTTTTTCAAAATATTCACAAACAATGATCATACTTTCCCTGGGGACCCGACCAAAAGCTTCCAGTTCTTTGGTATAATGTGCCCAGTGTTTAGTTTTCCAGTATGCCAAGGACAAATCGCCTTCACCTTCAACTTTAGAGTACGATTCCCTTATGCTAAAGAAAGGCTTAAGACGCACTGCTACTGTTCTTAAAACACATTTGGCATCTCCGTGCCAGTCTGTGAGGACAGTAAAATCACCAATCCTGGGAAGCGGTTCTTCTCTATATTGAAGTCCCAACAGGGAGTGAGACATTGCCCTTTTCTTTCCCGATAGGACCAATTTAAGCAATTCTTTTACCTCCTTTTCATTTTCACCAAGTTTTGATACTTTGGGTTCATGTGAAAATGCATACTCAAGGTGCTTGTCTAAATAGTCTCCCCACAAATTTCTAGCTGATGTATTTTTCATA
>NZ_CAMYKG010000010.1 GCF_947258925.1 uncultured Eudoraea sp.
GCATCCAAATCCTGCTCCTTCTTCATCCGTATATTGAACTTCAAAGACAGATTCAATATTATTCTCATTATCATTTTCAAACATTGTACTATAATCGGCAAGTAAGTCATATGGTCCGTTGTTTATAACATCTTCTAAGACTACAGATGCTTCCGAGAACTTATCCTGATACAAATAAACCTTGCCTAAAAGGGCTTGAGCAGCTCCTTTTGTTACACGACCTATTTGATCTTGTGTTACCGGAAGATTTGCCGCAGCAAAAATAAGGTCTTGCTCGATCTGAGCGTAAACATCTGCTTTAGGGGTTCTATCAACCACATCCTGATCCCCGAATAGTAGTCTTTGATCTACTGCGAGAGGAACATCCCCAAACCATTTTACCAATTCAAAATAATAATAAGCTCTAAGGAAAGTAGCTTCCGCAATAATCTTGGTTCTATCGGGGAAGTCTGTCTTATCCTTAAATTCCAAAATGTAATTGGCCCTGTTAACTCCCGCAAACATCCAGCTCCAGATATCTCTTAATTGCGCATTGACAGGGGTATGTGTCATTTTATCCACTTCCTGTATTCCTGGTACATCTGTAGCACTCTCACCACCGGCAACTGTATTATCCGAGGCAATTTCGCCCAATAATACATTGAGGTATGATGATTGTAGCAAATCATAAGCACCAATAAGCGCATCTTCATAATCTTGTTGCGAGTTAAAGAAATTTTCAGAGTCCTCATTAAATAATAAAAAAGTTCTGGGTACCGGATAAAATCCCTGGTCAATTCCAGCCCCAATTGGTGCTCCGGAAGAAGCACTTGGATCATAGCCTTTGTATTTCGTTAAGGTAAACAGGTTGTTTGCCGTAATATAAAAGCGAAGCTTATCTATCCCCACTTTTTCGACTACATCGGCACCTAAAGTATACCCTAATTGTACATTTTGCAGTCTAACAAAGGAGCCATCTTCCACGTAGAAATCTGAAAAAAGAGTATTCTGGGTAGCTCCTGTTGTCACTCTTGGAAAAGAATTTGTAGACCCCTCCCCGGTCCATCTATTCAAGGTGTAAATAGATTTGTTTACCAAGGGTTGATTTCTTTCATAATTTCTAACAATATCGTTTCCTATTGAAGCGAAGGCATAAGCTGTAAAATCGAAGTTTTTGTATTTAGATGAAAAGTTAAGCCCCATAGTTGCATTGGGAATTGGATTTCCAAGATCCGTTCTGTCATCTGAATCTATTTGGCCATCTCCGTTTATATCTACAAATCTCAAATCTCCGGGAGCTGCATCAACCTGAGTGGCATGCGCATCAACTTCTGCCTGATTCTGAAAAATTCCATCGGTTTGCAGCCCAAAGAAATATCCTATAGGTTTTCCTTCTTCCATTCTGGATGGCGGTTCCTGACCTACACCAAAAGATCCTGCAGCAATGAACCCAACGCCATTATTTACAGAAACTACATTATTATTTAAAAAAGTAACATTATAATTGATTCCAAAGGTGAAGTCATTGGAAGAGTTATTGCTATATCCGATAGCAAATTCAAATCCACTGTTCTCCACGAGACCGGCATTTACAACAGGGGGTTGCGATCCCGGAGCAGCAGCCCCTAAAATTCCTGACACAGGGGGTTGCAGTAAAAGTCCATCTGTACGTTTATTAAAGTAATCTGCGGTAATATCAATCCTATTGTCAACCAACCTCATATCTAAACCAATATCCAAGGTCTTTTGTTCTTCCCATTGAATTTCAGGATTAGATAGTACCCCTACTGCCTTTCCAAATACAAGTTGGTTGGAGAAAACATAAGCAGCTTCACCTGATAATACAGATCTAAACGCATTGCTTGGAATTCTATCGTTCCCAACAATACCGTAACTGCCTCTAAACTTCATAAAATCAATAACCTTACTATCCTTTAAAAAAGACTCGTCTGAAGCAACCCATCCAAGGGAACCTGAAGGAAAGTAGCCAAACTTATTATTGGGTCCGAACTTTGAAGATCCGTCCCGCCTTATTATAGCTGAAACCAAGTACTTGCCTTTGTAGTTATATTGCGCCCTTAGGAAGTAAGATAATAATCTGTCCCTGAACTTACCGCTTAATCCGCTATCCTGCAAACCATTTCTCCTATCCACTGTATCCTCTATATCGGCATTTGCAAAGTCTACATCCTGTGTTTCAAAAAATCCCTGCGTCGTCCCGGAGAATACCCCACTGGTTTCAAATATTGACATCCCCAGGGTACCTTTTATATTGTGATCTTCACCGAGGGTTTTATCGTAATTAAGAAAGGCATCAAATGTATAGTCCCGGAAGATATCCTTATTTACGAATAATGTTGGTCTGCCCGTATTGTTAAAAACTTTACCTGAACCATAAAATATGGTAGGATTAAATATTTTTCCTTTTACCTCAGCATAGTTAAACTGAATACTGGCTTCGGCCTTGAAGTCATTTAGGAAATCATAACTTACTCCAAATTTTCCGCTTATTTTATCTACATCTGTCTGATTAAACGTATTTTCAATCTGAGCAAGGGGGTTAATAACCTCATTACCTAAACCTTCTGCGAGGGTAAATTCTCCATTGCGATCTTTAACCGCAAAAGTAGGTGCATTATTCAAGGCATTGAACAACACCGACCCAAGGGCGTTCTCAGGCAGGGTTTTACGTGTGGTACCCGTATATATAAGGTTAGCTACCACATTAAAATCTTTGAAAATTTCTGAATTCAAATTCACCCTGTTGGTAGATCTTCTAAAATTAGCTTTAGGCCCTCCTACTATACCATCTTGCGTTAAATAAGAAGATGCTATTGAGAATGTTGTTTTTTCACCTCCGCCGCTTAATGTAATGTTCTGGTTAAGAATAGGCGCAGTCTGGAATACTTCATCTTGCCAGTCGGTTCCCCTACCTAAAGAAGAAACATCCGGATAAGGTAAAGTACCTCCTCCCGCTGCAAAAGCCTCATTAACAATTATGGCATACTCTGTAGCATCTAATACCGGGATTTGCCTTGAGGTCTGTTGAAATCCTCCCCATGCATCATAACTAAACTTTAATTCGGTATTACGCCTACCTGTTTTAGTAGTAATCAAGATTACACCATTAGCTGCCCTTACACCATATATACCGGCTGTTGCGTCCTTAAGGATATTTATACTTTCAATATCACTGGGGTTAATAACACTCAAATCCTCTATGACATTTCCATCTACTAAAATCAGAGGTCGATTGTCTCCATTAGTGGAAATACCCCTGATACGAATATTTGATCCACTACCCGGTGATCCGGATTCTGCCGTAACCTGTACCCCGGCTACCTGACCTTGCAGGGCTTGTTCAATTCGGGTTGGTGCCAATTCTTCTATACTCTCTGATCCTACTACGGCAACAGCTCCGGTAATTTCTTTTTTAGTTTGTGTACCATAACCCACAACAATCACCTCATCCAAGGCGCTTACATCTTCCTGCAAAATAATTGTAAGTGGATCAGCATTATTTATAGTTACTTCTTGTGTAACAAAACCCAGGTAAGAGAATACAAGTACATCGCCTATACCCATATTGGCAATTACAAAGTTTCCGTCAAAATCTGTGGTTGTCCCTCTTGTTTCCCCCTTAACAATAACATTAACTCCCGGTAAGGGCTGATCAAATGCCACGTCCTTAACAATTCCACTTATGGTAAGATCCTGACTCCAGAGTCCTGAAGTGCAACAAAGGAATGTAAGGACTAAAACAAAGTACTTCATGTGTAGTAATTTTTTGGACTGAAAGATATTCTATCCTTCTCAAAAATTAGTAAATCTTACCCCTACAAAAAACATACATAATAATATTTTGGTAGAGATTTTATGAAATCCGCAAAAAACACCTGAAAATATTATGAGTACCATATTTTATTCTAAATAGCAACAATGCTTGAAAAAATCAAAATAGGGTTGTTGTATAGGTAATGTTGTGGTACTTTATAGGGTTGATGTAGTAGTCTAAAGATGCAGAATGTAGTCGGTAAGGCTATTTTCATGCTTCATTTGTAATTTTTTACGCAATCGATATCGTTTAACCTCTACACTTCTTACAGAAATATTTAGCAAAGGTGCTATTTCCTTTGATGATAGATTTAACCTTAGGTATGCACATAAGCGAAGATCATTTGGCGACAGCTCAGGATGCATTTTCTTAATTTTCTTTAGAAATCCTTTATCGGCATTATTGAATGCCTCCTCAAATAATTTCCAATCGTCTGAATCATTAATATTACGATCTATTGTTCTAATTACCGTTTTTATTTGATGTGTACTTTCTGAATCCTGAAGTTGATCTTTAATTGTATTAAGAAACTCGTTTTTCCTAATGATGCTCATTGTAGAGGCAGCCAATTCACGATTTTTACTTTCAATCTTTAATTTTAATTGCTCGTTCTTGATTTGGATAATTTTCTTCTGTGCCTTTAATTTTTTGCGCTTTAGTTTCTTCTTATTCTCTTGAAGGAGTCGGTTTTGTTTTTTATGATAATAAGCGCGGTATGACCTATGAATTAGAAAACTAATAAGAACAAAGACAAGTATATATAGCAAGATGGCCATATTGGAAAGGTACCAGGGCTTTTTAATGCTAAATGAATAAGAAGCGGTGTTATTTGTCAGGGTATTGCCAACTTTTGCCCTAACATTAAAAACATAGTCTCCATAGGGCAAATTCTTAAAGGAGATTTCCGGAATTGATGACCAACTACTCCAATTGTCATACATTCCATCCAACCTATATTGATAATTCACCTCCGAATATTTATCATATTCTGCTACGTTATATGAAAAATGCAGGTTATTTTCTTCAAATTCAAATTCATTGTCGCCATTGAAAGGGATCTTACTACCTGCCGTATCATAGAATTCCTGGTATATATTACTAATACTAATGGCGTATTCTTTGGACCTAAGCTTTTTTAAATCTAAGGTGATATAACCATTGGTAATTCCTATAAGGTATAAATGCTCATTCAATGGGGTAATGAATTCAAATCCCGGAACCCCCAGATCTCTTCGAAAAAATGAGGGAACTGCTATCCGAACTGCGGTTGGCTCATTATCAAACTTACCCGGAGACACATAAACAATATTAGATTCTGTGAACCCCCATAACTTATTAGCAATATTATCAGCGCTCAATACACCAATAATTGGATCATCCTCATTAAATAGCTTCCCCGTTAATAAGGTATCTAAATAAAACTTATGCTCCTCCTTTTGATATTTAAAAACCCCATTATTTGTAGTATACAGGGGATTACTATTATATGAAATTAGGCTGGAACCAATCCCTTTTGAAGTTTCTTCTTTAATATTAATTACACTTCTGAAGTCCTCATCAACGGATATTTTAAAAATTCCTTTGTACTCATGATTCACCAAAATATACCTTTCCTCAATTCTTTCTATAAACCTGCTTGAAATGTCAAATCCCTCTATTTTATTTCTAAACTGCCAAATATCATTTGATTTCTGAATAACACTTAAACCAGTATAATTGCCCTGCAGAATTAATTCAGGATTATCTGATAAGGGCTTTAAATCCCATGTCCCCGGGAAATCCGAAATTTTTCTTGCCGTATTATCGTCAATGACAAAAGTTCCTGCATTGTGGCCGCAAAACAAAGTGTTTCCTATAACCCTAAGGCACCACACCTGTCCGTTCGTTTTTTTTACAAACTCAAAATCTCCTTCTTCATCCTGTCTTTTATAAAATAAACCCTGATTTGTTCCCAGATAAAGGATACCCTTATAAATAACAGCAGTATAAACAACCCCCAGCTTTCCTATTTTATCAATATATTCATTAAAGGGAGAATTTAAATTTATGCTACTTATCCCATTATCCAATCCGAGCCAAAGATTGTTTTCCATATCTTCAAATATGGAAAGCACTGTATTGTTATTGAGGCCTTTCTGCTGGTTAATTTTTCGAATAACCTCTCCACTATCATTCAATTGATAAATTCCATTAGAAATAGTTCCTAAAATGAAACTCCCGTCCTCAAGGCGTAAACTGCTATAAACATTAACGGACGACAATTCTTTACTCCCCTTAATGTTCCATCTTTCAAGACCATCTGGGGTAAGGAAGTAAAACTCACCGCGTTCTGTAAGAATTAGTACCCGGTCATTACGATTAAACACCCCAATAACAATATTTTCCCTGATTAAAGTGTCATCAGAGACCAGAACAGATCTTCCATTTTCAATCTTAAATATGCCCTCATTTACCTTTTGAAAATAGATCGTACCGTCTACATTAAATATTTCTGCCCTAATACTCCTGGCTTCGAGAATATTAAAAGATTTCTCCTTGGTATCATAAATATATATGCGATCTAAAGACTGAAACAATAGCCATTTCTCAAATTCCAAAATATTCCAGAATTGTTCATCTTCAATTAAATCTTCCTTAAGCTGATTGGTCAGTGAGAAATAAATCAAATTGCCAAACTCGTTTCTCTTCCAATATCCAAACTCCATATAGCATCCGGTGTAAATTAGATCTTCAACTACGTGAACCGATCTTATTAATGTGCCATTTGGAGAAGGATACAATTTCCATTGGGCGCCATTAAATTCAAGCAACCCATCGTTATTGGCCACATATATCAACTTTTCACCGGACTGGGATATAGCCCAATTTTGAGTTCCTGCATCATAATCTATTGGAGCATAATTCTGAATAGGGGGTAATTCCTGAGTAAAACCCCGGAAATTGGAAAATAATAACAGAAGAATAAAGGTTATTCTCAAACTATGGATATAAAGAGGAACTATTCTTTTACATGTTTTTTATTAGGTAAGAAAAGACTATTAGCCCAAATAATGAACCCGAAGAACATGCAAATTCAGACAATCTCAGCACTTAATCCGGCCTGTAATAACTTGGTACAACGAGGTTCCAAGTCTTTATACTCGCCGGTTTTAACTGTACATTTACCTTTGTAATGAACTATTAGTGAACATTGTTCTGCCTGTTCTGCAGTATGTTCACAAACATCAATTAAGGTATAAATTACATGTTCAAACGTATTTACTTCATCATTGAACAATACAATTTCATTTTGTTTTACCGTCTCCTCATCCAAAAGTAGTTCTTCGGAGACTTTTTCCTTAGTACTCATGCAGATAGGTTTTTGTTTGAACTAAAATACATATTTTGCAGCAACCCAGTTATTTTTTTCCAAATTTTCTTGAAATGAGAGGCCCTGGGCAGCACATTCCTTTGAAATCAAGGCAAGATCCTCTTTATAAAATCCACTTAGAAGCAATATGCCCCCTTTTACTAAATGCTTTGAATAGATTGAGATATCTGAAAGTAAAATATTGCGGTTAATGTTTGCTAAGATGATATCATAGCTTTGATTTGTTAACAAAGCGGCATCCCCTTCCAAGACTGTTATCCCATCACAGCTATTTCCAGAAACATTTTCCAAGGCATTCAGATAGCTCCAGTTATCTATGTCAATGGCATCAATAGAATGAGCTCCCTTCATCGAAGCCAAGATAGCAAGGACGCCAGTACCGCAACCCATATCCAACACGTTTTTACCCTCAATATTCAGTGTTAAAATAAATTTAAGCATCATATGCGTAGTTTCATGATGCCCGGTACCAAAACTCATTTTTGGTGTTATCACTATATCAAAATCTACATCCGATCTATCATGAAACGGAGCTCTCACCATACACTGATTATCAACGAGGATAGGATCAAAGTTCTTTTCCCATTGTTCATTCCAGTTTGCCTGGGCAATTTCACCAACTTCATAGGTAATACTAAAATCCGTATTTGAAAGAATCTGCACATCTTTTAAATCGATGGGATTCCATAATTCCTTTTTAATATATGCCTGCATCCCTTCCTTTGTTTCAACAAAACTGTCAAAACCTATTTCACCCAGCTCTGCCATTAAGATATCTGTAGCAGGCTGTAATGGATGTACCGTAAATTTTAATTCAAGAAAGCGTTCCTGCATCCTGAGTTCAAATAGCCTGAATAATAGATATAAAGTTATCTGCCACCAGGGCAGCGCCTCCAATTAAACCACCATCTACATCCTGTTTTGAAAAAATTTCCCGTGCATTAGATGGTTTTACACTACCACCATATAAAATTGATACTTCATTGGCTATTGATGCGTTATAAGCATCAGTAATCGTTTTTCTGATAAAGGCATGCATTTCCTGCGCCTGTTCCGGAGAAGCAGTTTCGCCGGTACCAATAGCCCAAACAGGTTCATAAGCAAGTACGATATGCTGCCAGGCTTCAGCAGGTAAATCAAAAAGACCATTTTTTAGCTGGGATTCCACAACGCTAAAATGATTCCCGGCCTTACGTTCTTCCAACTCCTCTCCAAAGCAAAATATTACCCTCATATTCTTCGCCAATGCTGCTTTCACTTTCTTAGACAGCAATTCATCTGTTTCTCCAAAGTACGCCCTGCGCTCTGAATGTCCTATGATAACCAGATCTACATCGATATTCAGGAGCATATCTGCCGATATTTCTCCGGTATATGCACCATTTTCTGCGAAATGCATGTTCTGGGCGGCAACTTTTATCTTGGATGATTTGAGCATACGTGAGGAATCTGCCAGATTTACAAAAGTGGGTGCCACGATAACTTCTGCTTCAGTAGCAGGTAATTTTTCAGATAATTCCTCCAATAAGGCCTTGGTTTCACTTAAGTTCTTATTCATTTTCCAGTTTCCGGCAACTATTTTACTTCTCATTTTTTAGTTCTTTTATGTTTACAATAGGTGTTCTCTAATTCTAATTGTTATAACAGTTGATTAAGTTCAGGTTAGCTGAAAACTTATTCAATTATCAAATCCTCAATATCATTATAATGTACTTTTTGAGTAATAGTACCATTCTTAAGAGTTAGAATACCGGGATTGGATCTGACGATGGTTTTTAAAGTAGTCTCATCTGTAAAATAAAATTCAAATCCCAATTGGTATTCCTGTATTATTCTATTCGTCCATTCACTATTAGAAGCCGACATTCCAATAACCTTATAACCCTGGTTAACGGCTCTATCGGCTATTGCTTTTACTTTTTCAAAAGCTACATATTCACTTTTGGAAAGGTCATAAGTAACCACCATTAGTAATTTAGCCTCCTGCATCAATAGTGGGGTAAAATCCTCCCCCTCCTGTTCAATAGTAAAGTCGTGAATAGGAGGTTCGTAACCCTTCTGAATTTCTTTGGTTTCCACGTCAATGAATTCCCCGTCAACATCAGGGTACTCTCCATTGGTGACGACTACTAATTCTTTCCCATTGTTCTTAAATTTCCAGGAATATTCATAAATGGGTTTCGGTGCATCTTCAGGAAATCGCATCCCATCTTCTATATTTGCCCCGACTTTATAAGCCCTGAAGTCGAATACCGGTAAATGATTTAGCACATGGTTTCCAAATAGAATACAAATGACTACAGCTACCAAAGCAATAATTTGCTGCACTTTCTGACTAAAGAGAGGCTTTATATATTGACTGCCAAAATATAAAATCAGGATGAGTACCAGCAGGATTATGTCTTTGGTAAATGATTCCCAGGGCGTTAATTTAATAGCGTCTCCAAAACATCCACAATCCGTTACTTTATTAAAATAAGCCGAATAAAAGGTAAGAAAAGTAAAAAACAGGATCATGATTAACAGGCTCCATATTGTAAAACTCTTACGATACCCTATTAAGAGGAAAACACCTAAAACTACTTCAAAAATGACTACAAAGATTGAAATAGCAAGGGCATATGGCATTAAAAATGGCAAATCGAGAACTCCCTGACTAAAATATTCCTCCAGTTTGAATGAAAAGCCTACCGGATCATTAAGTTTTATAAAACCGCTGATTATAAATAGCACTCCAACAAATACTCGCGAAAAGCCTACCAAATGTTTCATACTATTAAAAGAATTTTTATTGTGTGGAATCATTCATATGAATCATGGCAAAAATTGAATAGTTTATTATATCCTGATAATTTGCCTCAATGCCTTCACTAACCAAAGTTTTGCCTTTATTATCTTCAATTTGCTTAACCCTCAATAATTTTTGAATAATCAGATCTGTCAACGAACTTATTCTCATGTCTCTCCATGCTTCCCCGTAATCATGATTCTTCTTCTCCATGAGTAATTTAGTAATCTCAACTTGTTTATTGTATAAATCGAGGGCTTCTGCAGGAGCAAGATCTGGTTCCTGAGCAACACCTTTCTCTAGTTGAATGAGGGCCATAATGGCATAGTTTATAATACCAATAAATTCTGACTTTTCACCTTCATCTACTTTGCGAACCTCGTTTTCCTGCAGACTTCTGATGCGTTGGGCCTTAATATAAATTTGATCCGTTAAAGAAGGTAGTCTTAAAATTCGCCAGGCACTTCCGTAATCTTTCATTTTCTTTGAAAACAGGTCCCGACAAGTAGTTATGATGCCATCGTATTGTTCCGAGGTTTGCTGCATGTAAATTGTTCTAATTTGCGTAAATTTCGCTCAAAATAATGGAAACATCAAAGTTCGGATAATCTTGGTCTTCAAAATAATTTGCGCTCCAAAATAGATTAAAAATATCCAATGACAATAAATTGTAAAGGCAGGTTAATTGATTTAAAAAAGCCCAAAGTTATGGGCATATTAAATGTTACGCCAGATTCTTTTTACGATGGGGGAAAATACAGGGATGAAGCCGCTATTCTTAAACAAACTGAGAAAATGCTTGATGAGGGAGCCACATTTATAGACCTCGGAGCCTACAGTTCCAGGCCAGGCGCAGCTCATATTTCCGAAGAAGAAGAATTAAGCAGGATTCTGCCCATTGTGGAGCTGCTATTGAAGACTTTTCCTGATATTTATCTGTCCATAGACACCTTTCGCAGTAAAGTAGCACAGCGCTGTCTTGAGATGGGTGCTTCCCTGATCAATGATATCTCCGCGGGGAATTTGGATAAAAACATGCTGCAGACCATTTCTGAGCATAAGGTGCCTTATATTATGATGCACATGAAAGGAACACCACAAAACATGACAAAACAGGCTAATTATAGCAATATCATAGAAGATGTCATTTATTTTTTGTCTGAAAAAGTAGCTCTTGCCAATTCCCTGGGAATTAATGACATCATTCTTGATCCCGGATTTGGGTTTGCGAAGACCCCGGCTCAGAGTTTTTTCCTGTTACAGCACTTAAACCTTTTTAAGACTTTCCGGTTGCCAATCCTTGTAGGTTTGAGCCGAAAGTCCATGATCTATAAGACTTTGGGTATACAGCCTGATGAGGCGTTGAACGGTACCACTGCATTAAACACCTTTGCATTGACCAAAGGCGCCAATATTTTAAGGGTCCATGACGTTAAAGAAGCAGTGGAATGCATAGAATTAATGCAGGCAGTAGAGCAAATTGAAGATTAATTTTTTGTTTACCTATTTTTTCTAATTTTACAAAAACTACAAGGATTGGACTTTTTTAACTTTCTGGATTTAAAGATCACGGACATTATAGACATCCTCCTTGTGGCTATACTGCTCTATTATATCTACAAACTGGTACGAGGTACTGTTGCTATCAATATTTTTATTGGAATCGTAATAGTATGGGGGTTTTGGAAATTAACCCAGTTATTGGATATGAAAATGATTAGCAGTATTGTTGGTGGTTTCATGTCTGTTGGGTTAATTGCTTTAATTGTTGTTTTCCAGCAGGAAATACGGAAATTTCTTCTTATGGTCGGGTCTACCAATTTGTCCAATAAACGGAACTTTGTAAAGCGATTTAAATTCTTAAGGCAGGATAGTAATTCTTCAACACTGGATATCGATGCTATTCTAAAAGCATGTGACAGAATGAGCAGAAGCAGAACAGGTGCCATTTTAGTTATAAAAAGAAGTAATTCACTGGATTTTGTAAAATCATCCGGGGATCAGATGAATGTAGAAGTTAACCAACCTATTATAGAAAGTATTTTTTATAAAAATAGTCCTTTACATGACGGGGCGGCCATTATTGAAAATAATATCATAACAGCTACCCGGGTTATTCTTCCCTTATCCAATGAACGTAATATTCCTCTGCGCTTTGGCTTAAGGCACAGGGCCGCTGTGGGGATTACAGAGCGAACAGATGCTATTGCACTCGTTGTTAGTGAAGAAACAGGATCTATTTCTTATATCAATAATGGCGCATTTGTTTCCTATAAAGATTTAACCGAACTGGCGAACCTTATCAAGGTAGATATCATTTAGGTATGGAATGCAAAAACTGCGGTACAACCCTAAACGAAGATGTTAACTATTGTTCCAATTGTGGGGCCAGAATAATTCGCAAGAGGCTTACCTTTAAAAACCTGTCGCATGACCTTATTGAGCGTTATTTTGATCTTGACAATACTTTTCTCAGGACCTTTATACATATGTTCACAAAACCAGAACAGGTAATTGAAGGTTATATCTCTGGCATCCGAAGAAAGTATCTAAATCCGATAAGTTATTAAGGAATTGCATTAACACTATCCGGTCTTACAATTTATTTGATACAGAAAGTTTTTGATGTAAAGTTCGATCTAGACGTCTATCGTGAAGGCGTAAATCCTGAATTGACTCAAAAGATAATGCCAATTGTGATGGACTTTTCGTCTTTAGTCTTTGTTTTATTTATCCCACTCCTGGCAATTGCCGGTTGGTTGACTTTTAACAGAAAACGATATGTCTTTTCAGAATACATAATTGTGTTCCTTTACACATTACCGCATTGGAGTATTATTTCTTTTCCAATAAGTCTGAGTGTGATAATATTCACTCCTGATGATTATTTAAAGCTGTCTACTATTATGCTTCCTGCGATGATAGCTTTCTCAATATATGTAATGCAAAGGATAAATAGGTTTAAGACAGGCAAATTTATTCTTAGAATGTGTCTTTTTCTAGTTTTGGCATTTTTGGGCTATTTGGGAATAGTTATTGTTTTCTATTCGATACTTTTCGCAACCGGAACAATTAACTTAGAAGACTTTAAACCGGTAGAGCAGTAAAAACGGTTAAGCTACTTCCTCAGCCATAAACTGCGCCTCATAGAGGTTATTGTAATAACCGCCTTTTTTGAGTAACTCCTTGTGCGTACCACTCTCCACAATTTTCCCAGCGTCCATGACCAGAATTTTATCCGCTTTCTTTACGGTGGCAAGTCGGTGCGCAATAATAATGGAAGTCCTGCCAGAAGTGATTTTTTCCGTAGCCTTTTGGATAAGCTGCTCAGAATAGGTATCTATAGAGGAAGTAGCCTCATCGAGGATTAGGATACTGGGATTGCTCACATAGGCCCTCAGAAAGGCAATGAGCTGTCTCTGACCACTTGATAACATGGTTCCCCGCTCCTTTACGTTATATAGGTATCCACCGGGCAGACTGCTGATAAACTCATGCACACCTATTTGTTTTGCAGCATCTTCTATACTTTCTAAAGAAACATTTTTATCCCTCAGTGATATGTTATTTGCAATGGTATCTGCAAAGAGAAAGACATCCTGAAGCACCACTGCAATGTTTCTGCGAAGGGAAGATAATTTGTAGTCTGCTATATTAACGCTATCTACCAGGATTTCACCTGAATTAATTTCATAAAAACGATTCAACAGATTTATGATCGTGGATTTTCCGGCACCTGTTGCCCCAACTATGGCTACTGTCTGACCTACTTTTACATCGAAAGAGATCCCATGCAATACTTCCTCATCTTCCAAATAACCGAAGTGAACATTGGAAAATTTAATATTCCCCAGAACATGATCCTTTTCTAAAGTGCCCTTATCTTCTATATGACTGTCGGTATCCAGGATTTTAAAAACCCTGTTTGCAGCTACCATCCCCATTTGAAGCGTATTAAACTTATCTGCTATTTGTCTTAGTGGTTGAAATAACATGCCTGACAAGAGAATAAAGGCAAAAATTGTCCCGTATTCGTCTGCTTCAATATTGGTTACGTTCTGAAGTCCTCCGTACCATACTATCAATCCAATGGTAATGGATGAAACGAAATCGGCAATAGGAAAGAAAAAAGAATTGTACCAGACCGTTTTAAGCCAGGCATTCATATGCTTCTTGTTTATTTCCCTGAACTTGTCACTTTCAATTTTTTCACGCGTAAAGAGCTGAACGATCTTCATTCCCGTAATACGCTCCTGCACAAAGGAATTGAGATTAGAAACCTCTGCCCTTACATCTATAAAAGCCTTTTTCATAGCACGCTGAAAGATTCGGGTAGCATATAAAATTACAGGAAGGACAGCAAAAACAATAAGCGCCAATTTCCAGTTCAGAACCAGCATTACTCCGGCTACAACAAACATTTTCAGAAGATCGGAGACAATGACAAAAAATCCCTGGCTAAAAATTTCCCCAATACGCTGTAAATCCGCTACTGCCCGCGTAACCAGTAGTCCAATTGAGGAGTTATCGAAATATTTCATTTTAAACCCGATCATTTTCCTGAACAGGTAAATCCGGATATCCCTGATTACAGATTCCCCCAGCCAATTGGCATAATAATTAAAACACAACTGGCTTATAACCTGTCCCAATAATACTGAGCCCAAAGCCATGATAAGAAACAATAACTTTTCAGAGTCGCTCTGCTTTATGGCTCCATCAATAATTTCACCTACTATCAGAGGTGTTAACACTGCAAAACCGGAAATTAGAATAGCAGCCAGGGCTACCCCAAAAAAGGTAAGTCTGTAGGGCCCGGTAAACGCCAAAACGCGTTTAAATAATCTAAAGTCAAATGCTTTTCCGGTGTCTTTATCCATTAAATTCCAGAATGGTTGAAGGGTATATAACTTTCGTCAAATATAAGCCTTTTGCCGGGACAGAAGCGCCGGCCGAGCGCCTATCCTTGCTTTTTATAATAGTCTTAACATCTTCAGAAGTGATTTTTCCCATCCCAACATCGAGCAGGGTTCCGACTATAGCGCGTACCATATTCCTAAGAAACCGGTCTGCCGTAATGCTAAAAACAAGTCGCTCTTCCTCCATATTCCAGGATGCTAAACTAATGTTGCAGATGAAAGTTCTTACATCGGTGTTGGATTTGGAAAAGCATTCAAAATCTTTATAATCGAGCAATAAAGCCGCTGCTGCGTCCATTGCTTTAATATCCAAAGGATATTTAATATAGTGTGCTGTATCCTTATAAAACGGATTCTTTTCCTGTACAATCCAATACTCGTAAGTACGCTCCAAGGCGTCAAAACGGGCATGTGCTTCTTCAGGAACCTTAAAGATCCTTTGGATGGCAATATCATCAGGTAAAAAGGAATTTAACCTGTATGAGAGATCTTCCAGGTCGGGGATTTCAGGGAAATCAAAATGGGCAAACATACTTTTTGCATGTACTCCCGCATCGGTCCTGCCCGCGCCAACAACACTAAGAGGCATTTTTAAGAGTGTACTTAAGGATTCTTCTATTATTTGTTGAACAGAAATCGCATTGGGTTGCCTTTGCCAACCGTGATATGACAGCCCGAAGTATGAAAAAGCGATAAAATATCTCAATCGATTAGTCTATTTTTGTGATAGGCAAAGATAACGAAGTTGGACATTAGAAATGGGTGCTTTGAATTTGTCTAAATCTATACAAACTTTAATGCCTTTATAGGATAAGTTTATTTAATGGCCAACCACAGATTATATCATTCGCTGAACTAAATGACGCACATTTTACTACTATCAGACACACATGGCTATATAGATGATACCATTCTAAAATATGCCAGGCAGGCGGATGAAATCTGGCATGCAGGCGATATTGGTTCCTTTAAGGTAACCGATGCGCTGGCAGCACTAAGACCTGTCCGTGCGGTTCACGGGAATATTGATGATCACAAAATTCAAAAGGAGTTTCCTTTAAATAACCGTTTTAAATGCGAGAATGTTTCGGTATGGATGACCCATATTGGCGGCTATCCCAACAGGTACGATAGGAGGATTCGGGATGAAATAAGGCGCAATCCCCCTAAACTTTTTATATCCGGGCATTCACACATTCTAAAGGTGATGTGGGATAAGAAGTTAAACTTATTACATATGAATCCGGGTTCTTGCGGAAAGAATGGATTTCATCAGATCAGAACTATGTTACGTTTTGATATTGACGGGCAAGAAATAAAGAACCTGGAAGTAATAGAGTTAGGAAAGCGCTAGGGATTGAGGTATTGTTGGAGCTCTTGCGCATTGAGCGGAAAGCGACTACCAAAAGCCCATATTTAAAACGTAAAACCCTGAAGCAGAGATAAACATACTTCAGGGTTACGCACTAATACTACTAAGATATCAGGTTTAACGTAAGCGATCAACAGATTTTACAAGATCTTCATCCTTCTTTATAGCCCTGTTGGCCAGGACTAAAAAAACGATAGAAAATACAGGAATCAGCATCCCAATACCCTTCTCAGAGACCGAGGTCTCTCCGGATAAGTTTAGCGATCGGTAAACGAAAAATCCTAGTAAAAAAAGATGTAATATTATATTCAACCTGTTAAAAACAAATTGATTTTTTCGGTTCTTAAATAAAAATATAGAAATAAGGGTTAAGGCAGAGGAAACTAAAAAGGCTATGGCTATCCAGGGAATATCCGAGGCAAAAACCTCATTGCTTTCAGTTTCTGTCCAAAGGCTTACATAAAATGGTAATCCCCCTGTAATAAGAGTAACCAAAATTAAATAAACAGTTTGTATTCGCTGAATCATGGTTTATCTAAAAATAGAAATGCAAAAGTACATGTCTTTTAAAATATAACCATGGAATATAAAGTAAAAAATACTGTCGTAAGGAGATACAATTTGTATAATTTAAGGTAGTGCCTTTATAAATATGAGCTATTTATAGGATTTAAAGGGTTAAGCAGAACGCAGGAGAATTAAATTAATAAATAATATGCGGTGATTTGTTTAAAATAATTCGTAATATTGTGACGTTAGTAGTTCTAACACTTACCTATTGGGATCTCAATCCCATGTAATACCCAAAATATCAACATACTTCAATTTTATATATTATAACTTATTCAATACTCAATGTTTGAGATTTCAGATTTAAAAGCAAAAAAGCTGCCTGAGCTTCAGGATATTGCTAAAAATTTAAACGTCCCTAAATATAAGACGTTAAAAAAACTGGATTTGGTATATCAAATCCTAGACTTACAAGCCAGTAATCCGCAAGCTGTGAAAAGCACCACAGTAGCCGTAAAGGAAAAAGAAACGGCCCCGGTTCACAGACCTGATGTTGCAAAGAGCGTCAGGAAAGCTCCCCAAAAGACCCAAACATCTGAGGATAAGGGGGCTAAACCTAAGCCAAAGCAACATAGTTCCCAGCAAAGCGGTTCTTCGCATCATCCTAAAAAAGAGCATCCAAAAAGCAGTACTCAACACAGTAAGGGTCAGCAAGGAAAAAAACCTCAGCACCATAAAAATGGGCAAGACAGCAAGAACAGTAACTTTGATAAGGACCTGAAAAATAAATACAAGCAGCCCGAATACGAATTTGACAGTATTATTGAAAGCGAAGGTGTTCTGGATATCATGCAGGATGGTTATGGTTTTCTCAGATCTTCGGATTATAATTACCTTTCTTCTCCTGATGACATCTATGTTTCCCAGTCGCAAATAAGGCTATTTGGCCTGAAGACGGGAGATACGGTTTTAGGAAACGTACGTCCGCCAAAAGAAGGAGAAAAATATTTTCCTTTAATTAAGGTGAACAAAATTAATGGAATGGATCCTCAGGTAGTGCGGGACAGGGTTTCTTTTGAACACCTGACACCTTTGTTCCCTCAGGAAAAATTTAAGTTGGCCGAACGTCAAAGTAACCTTTCCACACGAATTATAGATTTGTTTTCACCTATAGGCAAGGGGCAAAGAGGAATGATTGTTTCCCAGCCTAAAACGGGTAAAACAATGCTTTTAAAAGATATTGCCAATGCTATTGCCGCAAATCACCCGGAAGTTTATCAGATTATTCTGTTAATCGACGAACGGCCTGAAGAAGTTACCGATATGCAGCGGAATGTGAGTGGTGAAGTTGTTGCCTCTACTTTTGATAAAGAAGCAACAGAGCATGTGCGCGTAGCCAATATTGTACTTCATAAAGCAAAAAGGCTGGTAGAATGCGGACATGATGTAGTAATCCTTCTGGATTCCATTACCAGGCTTGCACGGGCCTATAATACCGTTCAACCCGCTTCGGGAAAAGTTCTCAGTGGAGGTGTAGATGCAAATGCACTACATAAGCCCAAACGATTTTTTGGAGCAGCCCGAAATATTGAGAATGGAGGTTCATTGTCTATTATCGCTACGGCCCTTACGGAAACCGGATCTAAAATGGACGAGGTTATCTTTGAGGAATTTAAAGGAACCGGTAATATGGAATTGCAGCTAGACAGGCGCATAAGTAACCGCAGGATATTCCCTGCTATAGACCTTATTTCATCTTCGACAAGAAGGGATGACCTTTTATTAGATGAAAATACCATTCAAAGGATGTGGATTATGCGAAAATACCTTGCGGATATGAATCCTGTGGAGGCTATGGAATTTATGGAACAGCGCATAAAGCAAACGAAAAATAATGAGGAGTTTTTGATGACTATGAGTCAATAAAAATCATCCTCGATTAAAGAAAATCCCAATGGTAGCAAATCATTGGGATTTTTTTATTCCGGATATCTACTGTGGCTATTTGTAAGTCAATTCTCTATTTTAATAGAATAAGTGTTACATTTAGGAATAGAAAAACGGTTCCCCAAAAGTTTAATTAATATATGTCTATAATTTTAGAACCATGAAAAATTTTAAAAAAAATGTTCCGTTTGCGCTCTTCTTCACTTATGCGGCTCTTTTTGTATTCACCGCTTGCGGTGACCAAAAAACGAAAGAAGCGGAAACTGTTGAAAAAATTGAAGAAGTAAAAGCTCCCGAACAGATTATTTCTGTAGAACAGGCAAGGAAAATGTACCAGAGCTATACGGAACGAAGAGTGCCCCTAATTCAGAATTACGAAAAATCACAAGAGCTACAAAAACAAGAACAACCTAAAGTCAAGGACTCTTTCGATGTTGCCCGATATGTCTATTATGATTACCAGACCATCAAAGACTATTTGGCCTATATAGAACAAGAAGCTGCAAAAGCTGATATTGAAATCTCAACATTACGTTTTTATTTCTCCAATTACCCCGATGAGGCCAGGTTTGAAGATGGAAATCCAGTAATTCATCCCAGACAAAATTCTATATTTATTTTACCTGCATCAACTGTAGATAATGCACAATATGGTTTTTATCTTAAGGAACAGGAAGATGGCTCCCTGAGGCCGGCCTATTTAAGTTGGGATTTATCTCCTTATATTCCTGAAGGAATGGGTGCCGTACATAAGAATGACAAATCATTTGCTTCTATGGGACCAAATTTCAACAATGCGAATACCTCAACTATGAGCCCATTGCAATTTGGAGGTGGTAGTACCATTTTAAACGAAGGCAGCTCTGCGCCTCCACCAAGAAAATAAATTTCTTGACCAACCTAATAAATAACCATTAAATCTGAGTTTGCTGGATTCAATTTTGGAATATATATACCTGCCATTGTATGGCATTGTCTTATTGCTATCTCTTTGGAGGTATCCAAGGTACTATGATACCCCCTTGCGCTTTTTACCTGTTTTGTTAATGTATACTTTTCTAACGGAAATACTGGGGCAATTTATTAGAGAAAATGATGAGATTAGCCTTATATTCAAGGAGATCTATTACAATAACAATTGGCTTATTTTCAACATCTACAATATTGTATTTTTTCTGTATTTCTATTTTGTCTACTACTCTTATGTCTCTAATAAAAATCATAGAAAACTTATAAAAGCAGGAGCAGTTGTATTTTTGGTCATATCGATCGTGAACCTATTTTTTCAATCCTTTGCCACGAAACCGCAACTGGCCTCTTATATTGCAGGCGCCTTAATTTTAATTAGTTGTATCTTTTTTTATCGAAGGCATTTAAAGAAGCACTTCGGGGTATCATTTTTAAAAAGGGATCTTTTGTCCTGGCTAAGTCTTGGAATCCTCATTTTCTATGTGGGTTACCTTCCTATTAAAATAAGCAGGAATTATCCTGAATTATACGAATTTGGCACCTGGCTCAGGGAGGCACACCTGATTCTGATTGTGGCAATGAACGTTTGTTTTGCTTACGGATTTATTAATATGAGGAGGCGAAAACTATTAACCAAATAAGGCAATTATGACAATTCTGATCATTGGCGGGAAGGGTACAATTGGAAGCAAACTTACTGCTTACTTTTCTAAAAAACACGAAGTCCTAACGGCAGGTAGAAGCAAAGCTGATCTCCTGGTGGATATATCAAATAGTGAATCTATTGAAGCACTTTTTAAAAAGACCGGCCCTGTGGATGCCATAATTTGCTGTGCCGGTGAAGCCAAATGGGCTCCATTCAATGAACTGTCTGAAGAAGATTTTTATATAGGTATACGGAGTAAACTAATGGGCCAGGTTAATCTGGTACGAATTGGGAAAAATCATGTCAACGCCAAAGGCTCCATAACCTTAACTACAGGGATACTTGCCGACGATCCTGTTGTAATGACCACCAGTGCAGCCATGGTTAACGGAGCAATTCATAGTTTCGTAAAATCTGTCATCCTTGAAATGGAAAACGAAATCAGGGTGAATGCAGTTTCCCCGGGCCTTGTGGAAAAAGCAGTGGATAAATACGGGGACTACTTTCCGGGTCATACCCCTATTCCAATGGATAAAATGCTAAGGGGATATATAAGAAGTGTAGAAGGAAAAGTGAATGGAGAAATAATTCGCATATATGATTAATAGGATTATTTATTACGCTTAGGGTAATAAACGCTTAATAATTTGACCAGATGGGATTCTACGACTTACCATAGAAGGAAAGGGAAAGTCTTGTGGATGAAATACAGAACGATATAATTAATGATCTTCACAAGAGCGATAGTCTGCGATAAAAAAGTATTTCTCTGATGAGGACACCTATATTCGCAAGGCCGCATATACGGTAACCGGCAAATTGTACCATACGGAAAGTACCTTAAAACCCAAAATAGTAAAGACGAACAAAACTATGCTAAGCTCTGAAAATGATAAATAGTGACAAACTGCAATTAATCTAGCAGGTGAAATTGGTAAAACAGATTTCCTGTAAAAAAGGGGGTTTGGCTATTGTGGTCTCATCGTTGAGCAAATGGAAAAATCGTGAACTTGTTGACGAGGTAATGGATGAAATCGTGGATGTGCATTCAAGATATAAAAGCTTTGCAGCCATGTCTCAACCTGAGGCCATTACATATTATGACAGGCACTATACGCCATAAAAAAGCCCTGACCAACCGGTCAGGGCTCTGAGAGTTGAGCTTATTTTTTTACAATGCAGCAATATGCTTTGTAAGCTTACTTTTTAAATTAGCCGCTTTATTGGAGTGTATAATATTGCGCTTAGCCAGCTTGTCTATCATACTAACCACATCTGGCAGTAGGGTTTCGGCCTTCTTTTTATCGGTCTCACCCCTTAATTTTTTAATTGCATTTCTTGTTGTTTTATGCTGATACCTGTTACGTAACCGCACAACTTCGTTCCTTCTGATTCTTTTTAATGCCGACTTATGATTTGCCATCTTCTTTTTATTTTATTTATTCGGGCTTCCAGTTTTTGTAGCCCGTAGGGGAATCGAACCCCTGTTACCAGGATGAAAACCTGGCGTCCTAACCCCTAGACGAACGGGCCTTTAGATCGCATAATTGCGGATGCAAAAATACAATTATTTTTTACTATACCAACTCCATTATATTTTTTTTTGACTCCTCTTAATACGCCTTCGCAAATAGAACCCTTTTTGAGGAAGGATTTCCCGTAACCATGCAGCTACCTGACTCTTCTTCAGCATCTAAAGGAATACACCTGATTGTGGCTTTGGTTTCCTCTTTTATTTGATCTTCAGTAGCAGAAGTGCCATCCCAATGTGCCAAAACAAAGCCGCCTTTCTGTTCTAAAACTTCTTTGAAGTCTTCGTAGTTATCAACCCTGGAAATATGTTCCTCCCTATAATTTCTGGCTTTGTCAAAAATATTTTTCTGGATATCCCCCAGTAAAAATTCAATTCTGGAAACCACGTCGTCTGCTGCTACAACTTCCTTCTCCAATGTATCTCTGCGCGCCAGTTCATAGGTTCCGTTCTCCATATCGCGTTGCCCAATAGCAATTCTGACCGGAACTCCTTTTAATTCATATTCATTAAACTTAAAACCCGGTTTATGGGTATCGCGCTTATCATATTTCACAGAAATACCTTTGCCTTGCAATTCCTTTAACAGCGGGTTTACCCGTTCTGTGATGGTATCTAATTGCTCCATACCTTTATAAATAGGGACTATTACCACTTGAATAGGCGCCAGTTTAGGTGGTAATATCAAACCGTTATCATCACTATGCGTCATAATTAGAGCACCCATTAATCGGGTAGAAACGCCCCACGAAGTAGCCCATACATATTCTTGCTTACCTTCTTTTGTCGCAAATTTAACATCAAAAGCTTTAGCAAAATTCTGGCCCAGAAAATGTGATGTCCCGGCTTGTAAAGCCTTCCCGTCCTGCATGAGCGCTTCAATGCAATAGGTTTCTATTGCCCCTGCAAAGCGTTCATTTTCAGTTTTTGTTCCCTTAATAACGGGTACAGCCATATGGTTTTCAGCAAAATCTGCATAAATATCGAGGATCAACTCAGATTCCTCAATTGCCTCTTTTTCAGTAGCGTGCGCGGTATGCCCTTCCTGCCAGAGGAACTCTGTCGTGCGAAGAAACAATCGTGTCCTCATTTCCCAACGCACCACATTGGCCCATTGGTTAATCAATAGGGGAAGATCTCTGTAGGACTGAATCCACTTTCTAAAAGTATCCCAGATAATAGTTTCCGAGGTGGGTCTCACAATAAGTTCTTCCTCCAGTTTGGCCTCCTCATCGACGATAATACCACTGCCGTCTTCCGCATTTTTTAACCTGTAATGGGTGACCACGGCACATTCTTTGGCAAAACCCTCAACATGACTCGCTTCTTTACTAAGGTATGATTTTGGGATAAACAAAGGGAAATATGCATTCTGATGCCCTGTATCCTTGAACATCTTATCCAAACCTGCTTGTATCTTTTCCCAAATGGCAAAGCCGTATGGTTTTATAACCATACATCCCCTAACACCAGAATTTTCGGCCAAATCAGCCTTAATGACGAGTTCGTTATACCATTTGGAATAATCCTCGCTCCTTTTCGTTAATTTTTTACCCATCAAATATACTTTGGCACAAAACTTGTATTCTTATTGTCGAAATAGTTTGGTAAAACTAACTATTTTTAAAATGTTCAACAATATAAATTTTAAGCGATGATACAATCTTTACCCCTACCCAAATTAACTATGACTACTATAGTTCTGTTAGTAGGCATATTAGTGGTTTCTTGTGGTTCTTATCAGGAAGCCTCTTATTATGACAATGATGGTATCTATACAGAAGGGACCGAAAAGGTCTATACAAAACAAAAGAAGCAGTCCAAACAAAATCAGGGTGATGGAGTTTATGGAGACTATTTTGGTCAAAGAGCAGATGATATTGATGACTACATGGAAGGTGAAGTCTTTACGGATGTTGATGATTATTATGGAGGGGAAGTAGAAAATGATAGTCTGCAGGTTGTACCGGAAGGAAATTATTATCAGGACTATAACGACTATGCCGGCTATGCTGGCTGGGGCGATAATCAATCTAATGTAACCATCAACAACTACAACACTGGTTGGGGTTGGGGTGGTGCTGGCATTGGTATTGGTTTTGGTATCGGCTGGGGTGGTTATTGGGGCTATCCAGGCTGGGGCTGGGGTGGCTGGGGCTATCCAGGCTGGGGCTGGGGATATCCTGGTTATGGCTGGGGCTGGGGTGGCTACTGGGGTGGCTACTATCCTTATTACGGTTATGGTTATGGTTATGGAGGAAGATATTCATATAACAGAAGCAGGAGAGGCTATTACGGTAGTAATTCCTTAGCATCCAATTCACTGAGAGGAAGATCTAATCTTACTTCCGGCAGGGGAAGGTCTAGTTTGACCTCAGGAAATGGAAGAACCGCTTCCCGCACAAGATCAAGTGCCGCCAGGTCCGGCACAGGAAGGACATCTTCGGCAACACGAAGCTCAGGTGCTTATAGTAGATCACGTTCGGGAGCAACAGCAAGGAGATCGGTTAGTACCGCTGCTATAGAAAGAAACAGGGCATACAGGTCAAGCAGAAGTACGCGATCTGTACCCGGATATTCAAGTTCAACAAGAAGTAGGAATACCTATAGACGGCCTACAGCTGGTACAAGCTCTTATAACAGAGGTACAGCCAGCAGATCTAGCGCGGCCAGAAGGTCTTACGGGGCTCCCGCTCAGAGAAGCTCAGGGTATTCCAGATCACGATCTTCATCATCTATGCCCAGGACATCCGGATATAGAGGCTCGAGGAGTAGTTCAAGAAGCTCCGGAAGTTATAGAAGTTCGGGTAGCAGCTCCAGAAGCTCAGGAAGCTATAGAAGTTCAGGTAGATCTTCTTCAAGGTCCTCCGGTAGTATGAGAAGTTCCGGTGGTGGTATGAGGAGTTCCGGCAGCATGAGAAGTTCCGGTGGCGGCATGAGGAGTTCTGGTGGCGGAAGAAGTTCCGGGGGATCCAGATCATCAGGTAGCAGAGGCAGACAATAATCCCATAAAAACAGTAGTATTAAATTTATATAATATGAAAAGATCTATATTTTTCATCCTGGTATTGATATGTGCAACTGCAAACGCGCAGAATATAGAGGATGTACTCAGGTACAGTATTGAAAACACTAATGGAACGGCTCGTTTTCAAGGGTTGAGCGGCGCATTTGGAGCACTTGGAGGTGATCTCTCAGCCTTAAATATTAATCCTGCAGGTTCAGCCGTTTTCAACAATAGTCAGTTTACCATGACAGGTACTAACTACAATAGAAATAATGATGCTGCTTACTTTGGGCGAACAAATAATACCCGACTTAATTCATTTAAAATTAATCAGATAGGTGGTGTTTTTGTTTTTAAGAACATGAACAAAGGTTCGGATTGGAGAAAATATTCCTTAGCCTTTAATTACGATCTTGTACGGAATTTTAGCAATGAGTTTTTTGCTTCCGGGAATAGCAATGAAGGAATAGACAACTACTTTCTTGCCTTTGCTCAGGGCGAACCTTTAGGTCCGCTTCGTGTGCAGGACGGGGAGCTTATTGAAGAAGCTTATCTGGATATAGGGAGTAGTCTTGGTTTTGGACCACAGCAGGCATTTTTAGGATTTCAGTCCGGGGTTATCGACCCTGTGGATATTGATGATGACAGCAATACCCAATATATTTCCAATGCTGATTATGGCACGGTGAATCAGGAATTTTTACAATCGACACGGGGATATAACAGTAAGTTTACAATGAATTTCGGTTCCCAATACAAGGATTTCCTTTTTATGGGCGCATCCTTGAATTTTCACAGCATCTATTATGAAAAATATACGCAGTTGAGTGAAGCAGGATATGATGCTTCATCGGAAATTCAATTTACTAATTTTGATAATCTACTGGTTTCGCGAGGTAACGCATTTTCATTCAGTCTCGGACTAATTGCACGATTGAACAAATTTATAAGAATGGGGGCTAGTTATCAATCTCCTACCTGGTATGATTTAAGGGATGATTTTTCGCAAAGAATCAATTCGGATTCTCCTGTAAAAAATCCCGATATAAGATTTATTGATTTTAATATTGTCAATCTTTTTCCTGATTACAAAGTAAAGACTCCGGGCAAGTTTAATGGAAGTATGGCTTTTGTGTTTGGCGCTAATGGTCTGTTAAGTCTCGATTACGGATATCAGGATATGTCCAATGCCGAATTACGCCCTACCTCTGATGCTAGTTTTGCTAGAGTAAATTCTGAGATTGGCCAGGAACTCAGAGCTGTATCCACATTTAGGGTTGGTGGCGAATATAGAATAAAAAAGTTTAGTCTTCGTGGAGGCTATCGCTACGAACAAAGTCCTTTCAGAAACAAAATTACAATAGGTGATTTAAACGGATTTTCTGCAGGGATAGGATACAATTTTGGAGGAAGCAGATTCGACTTTACCTATAGCAGGGCTACCCGTGATGTTGATGTGCAACTTGCAGATGTTGGCATCTCTACCCCGGCAAGTGTATACGCAGCTATAAATAATTATAGTTTCGGGTATACCATAAACTTCTAGAAAAATGAAATTAAAAAAGCCCTGATGAACTTCAGGGTTTTTTTATTATCGCACCAGAGAAAAATGCGTACGTATGGTATTCGCTACCAGAACCCCATCTTCATTACGAGCATACTCTAAACGAAACCAATAATCTGAAGAAGGCATGGGTCTTCCGTTAAATGTACCATCCCATCCTATGGTGGTTTCATCCAGTTGTTTTAACAATTTACCGTAGCGGTCAAAAATAAACACCACAGGGTTAGAAAGTGTTTCAATTCCCTTGATATTCCACGCATCATGGATACCATCGCCGTTTGGGGTAAAGAACTTAGGATATCCTACAACCAAAAACTCAATGGGTTCTGTAGTACCACATCCGTTTTTGTCATTTATAATTACCGTGTTTAAACCCGGAGGAATATCCAAAAATACGGATTCGTCCTGAAATTCACCTCCGTTGATGGCATATTCATAATCGCCATCACCATCCACAAAAAATTCTACATTATTACTATCAGACAAGTCGTCCAATATAACTATCCCATCAGGATCTGGTAATAAAACCGGAATTCCATAATAGGTTATCAGAATATCATCTGTGATAGTTGTAGCCAGGGTGGTTAATATCTCCACAAAATAACGTCCGGAATTTGGACTGCTTACTACTAATTCTGCTCCAAGAGGTCCTGTTCCCGGAAGGGTGGCATCTATTGTTCCGTCGTCATCATAATCTACCGTCCAGGTTACTGTGGCAATATCCGGCCCGGCAGGGGAATTTAATGCTGTTAAGGTTATATCAGGATCCCCTTCGCATGCAACAATATCCAATCCTAAAAATTCATCTCGCAACGTACAGTCAAGCGCCGTATTTTGATCTGCATCCACAGAACTGCCTGTAAAAGTCAATGAAAAAGGTTCCGGGTTTCCATCAAAATTGGTGTTGAAATTATTAATCAGGAGGTAATAAATCTCTCCTTCGATCACGTCCAGCCATTCATCATAAGTATTTTGATTAGCCGTAAGAGGTGGCGCCCCTTCCTGGCCGTTTTCCGGGTTAACCCCTACTCCGGTAAAATTTGTGCTATTTACTTCGTAATTACATCGTATAGGTTGCGCTGTACCATTGCTTATGTCTGCACAAGAAGTGTCTGGTCCATACAAGGCAAAATCATATTCAGAAGTTATTGTAGTTCCTACCGCCGGTAACGCTTCTATATCAAAACCAATTTGACCATCAGTTCCTGCCCTAAAAACATACCAGGATGTGTTATTTTCAATATTTGCGGAACTCACACTCCCTTTCTCCAAGCAGCCAGATTGCCTGATTACATCAGGATCAAAATCGTCTACATCTCCCAAACCATCGGTCAGGGATAGAATAGGTGCATCGGCACATACAGGTATGGCACTACGGCAATCGGGAGAGTTCTGTGCATTAAGTCCAATACAGAAAAGGAGCAGGCAGCACAGGGAGCTAACGAGTGTTCGCATAGATTAAGGGGCTATCATTATATAAATAATCATTACTATAACTCTCAGGTCCAAAATTTAGTATATCTCGCCCAAGTTTTTCTGCACTTTATCGACAAACGGCCTGCTTCAATAAACCTGCCGATTATCTTTTTAATGAAAAATGATTATTGATATACCTGGCCTCGCTACGCTGGCCTTCAAAATCAATGTAAGTAAGTTTAAACCAATAGTCTGTAGAAGGCAATTCCCTGCCATTAAATGTACCATCCCAGCCAAGGCTCGTTTCATCTAATTGTTTCAGGAGTTTCCCATATCTGTCATAAACATAAACCATAGGATCTTCAAGGTTACTAACTCCCAGTATATGCCAATAATCGTTAATTCCATCGCCATTGGGACTAAAAAAACTGGGGAATCCTACTACGGTAATTGTTTCAGATACCGAACCGCATCCATTGAGATCATTAATGGTCACCGTATGAATCCCAGGTGAAACATTAGTAAAAATATTACTGGTCTGGTATGCTTCATTGTCTATTTGGTATTCAAAATCACCCATAATATCGGTCAGCACTTCAACGGTATTATTATTTTGCAAATCTTCAATTAAAACGTCCGTTATTACGGGAGTTTCAGAAACGACAACTGCAATTGCAATAGTCGTTGAACACGTTTGCCCCCATTGTGTATTCGTAACCGTCAGGGTATAATTCCCTGCCTGGGAAACCAGAATACTCGGTGTGGTTTCACCGGTATCCCATGAATACGAATAGCTGGGGTTGGGCATGGTTTCACCAATTTCTAATCCCGCGGAATCCTCACAAATAAAAATTTCTGTAGGAATATTTAAAATGGGTGTTTCTATAACGTTTAGTTGAAATTGCTCTGATGCGTCATAACACCTTGGATTTTCTATCGAGCTGGTTCTAATATAGATGGTCTCCGTGCCCGCATTCAACGAATAGGGCGATATTATTGAATTTATGCCGAGCTGGGCATCATTTAAAGAATTGTGATAACTAACCCTGAAAGCAGCAGGATCCTGGGATCCCAGGACCTGACTATCCTTTTGAGTCAAGTCAAATCCGTTGGCTTCTGAACATAGCATTTCATCAGGTACGGGATTTGAAACCGGGGATGTATTGAAAGCAACTTGCACATCACTTATAATATTGGCCATTGATGTGGTGATTATTTCAACTCTGTACATGGCGGATACCAGTGCATGCAGCGTTGAACCGGTTTCTCCTGCTATAAGCTGAAATCCAGACCCTGTATCACTATACCAGGTATAGCTCAGAGCGTCTGCAGTGGTAGCATCTAGAATAATATTTTCGTTATCGCAGGCTGCGAGCGGTGGTCCAAGAAGATTGTTTATAATAGAGCAGTCCAGTGCATCAAATGGGTTTGTTATAAAAATATCACCGGAAAATTGAATTGAAAACCCTGAATTATTGTTACTAAAGTTATTTATCATCAGGTAATAATCCTCCCCGGGCATAACCTGTAACCAATCTTCATAGAGAACAGTTGCGGTATTTCCTGTAGGGTCTTCCCCTACCCCCATAAAGGCTTCCTCATCACTGTTATCAAAGAAATTACAGCGGATAGGGTCTCCTAAATTATTGCAGTCACTTGCCCGGTATAGTGCAAAATCCCAGTCCTCAGAGGTATCAAAACCAATATTGAAACCCAATTGCCCTGATGCGCCTGTTCGAAATCGATACCAGGCCGAATTAGACTCTATTGCGCCGGTCATTGTTTGTTCCAGGCAACCACTGGTGGTTGCCCCGTTATAGTCATCCAAACCATATCCCTGAGTACCACCATTTACAGGAGTATTACTGCATATAGGTACAGCATTGCTGCAATCAGCCGCCACCTGGGCCATTAGTGAGTTGGTCCCAAGAACTGTTAAAATCCAGAATATTAAGCTTTTACACTTCATAGACAGGCATACCTTTTGGAATTTATAAAAATACCCCGTACTTATCCTTAACACTAATTTATGTTGTGTATCGCCTTAAACAGCGTATAAAGTGCCATATAATGTATATCTTTGCCCTTGCTAAAAGAGGTATCAGGATGAAATTAGACAGTACATTGGAAGAACATTTTGAGGACTTTGGTAAAGATCATGTCTCATCATCTGAACAGACGCCAATGAGAAAAGATGCGTTTGTTTTAAGCGATGAAGAAAAAATTGAACGTATCCGTGAAAATGTAAGGGAAATAATGCTTACTCTGGGACTGGATATGGAAGATGATAGTTTAAACGGTACACCAGACAGGGTTGCAAAAATGTATGTAAAGGAACTCTTTGGTGGTTTACAGCCAAAGAAAAAACCTAAATCCTCCACTTTTGACAACAAGTACAAATATGGTGAAATGTTGGTTGAAAAAAATATCACAGTATATTCTACCTGTGAGCATCACCTTCTTCCAATTGTAGGAAAAGCGCATATTGCTTATATTTCAAATGGCACCGTGGTTGGACTTTCCAAGATGAATCGAATCGTTGATTATTTTGCGAAAAGACCACAGGTTCAGGAACGCTTAAATATCCAAATTGTAAAAGAACTTCAAAAAGTTTTAGGGACCAAAGATGTTGCCTGTGTCATAGATGCTAAACATTTATGTGTTAATTCACGTGGAATACGCGATGTAGACAGTAGTACAGTCACCGCGGAATACGGTGGTAAATTTAAAGAAGAAGGAACCAGACGTGAGTTCCTGGATTATATCAACCTGGAAACCAATTTCTAATTGTATATAGGAAAAATGCAATTGTATAAAACGCAAAACCTTATAGTTTACAATTCCCTTACCAGTACTAAAGAACCATTCCAACCAATTAACGAAGGACATGTGGGAATGTATGTATGCGGACCTACAGTTTACAGCAACGTACATCTGGGAAATTGCAGAACTTTCATGTCTTTTGATATGATATTCAGATACCTCAGGCATTTAGGGTATAAAGTTCGATATGTAAGAAATATTACAGACGCGGGCCATCTCGAAGATGACCTGGATGAAGGAGAAGATAAGATTGCGAAAAAGGCCAGGTTAGAGCAAATTGAGCCTATGGAAGTGGTTCAACGCTATACGGTAGATTTTCACAATATCCTTCAGAAATTCAACTTTTTACCCCCTAGCATTGAACCTACTGCTACGGGTCATATTATTGAACAAATTGAAATTATAAAAGATATCCTGGATAAAGGTTATGCCTATGAAATTAATGGTTCGGTATACTTTGACGTCAAAAAATTCAATGAGGCTTTTGAGTATGGCAAACTGAGTGGCAGGAAGTTGGAAGACATGATTTCCAATACCCGCGAGCTTACTGCCCAGGATGAAAAGAAAAGCCCTCAGGATTTTGCACTTTGGAAAAAGGCGGAACCGCAACATATTATGCGCTGGCCTTCCCCATGGGGCGATGGTTTTCCGGGATGGCACCTGGAATGTACAGCCATGAGCACCAAATATCTGGGTGAGAGGTTTGATATTCACGGAGGTGGTATGGATCTGAAATTTCCTCACCATGAATGCGAAATTGCCCAGGCCGAAGCTAGTAATGGCCAGGCTCCCGTAAAATACTGGCTGCATGCCAATATGCTTACCCTAAATGGTAAAAAAATGGCCAAATCCACGGGGAATAATATTCTCCCTGATGAGATTTTCAGTGGTGATAATACCATTCTAAGTAAAGCATTTTCACCTTCTGTGGTAAGGTTTTTTATGATGCAGGCGCATTATACCAGTATTTTGGATTTGAGTAACGAAGCTTTGCTGGCCTCGGAGAAGGGATATCAAAGACTTATGGAAGCCGTTAACGATCTTAACAAATTAAATACGGATAGTACTTCAGATTTTGATGTAAAAGCATGGAAGCAAAAGTGCTACGATGCAATGAACGACGATTTTAATACCCCCATTCTAATCGCTAACTTATTTGAAGGAGTTAAACATATCAACCTGATAAAAGAAGGAAAGGAAAAAATATCCTCTGAAGATTTAAGATTACTTAATGAGAGTATGACAGGCTTTGTTTTTGATGTTCTTGGCCTGGAAAATAAAAATGATTCGGGTAAGGATATGGAAAAATTGACCGGTGTGGTTGACTTGCTTATTAAATTGCGCAACGAAGCCCGTGCAAATAAAGATTTTGGTACTTCAGATAAGATCAGGGATCAGTTGGCTGCCCTTGGTATTCAATTGAAGGACAGTAAAGAAGGTACTACTTTCAGTATGTCCGGATAGGTATGCGCCATCGTTGAGAAAATATATCTGTTTTGATCTCTAAATAATACTTTTTAAGTGAAAAAATTTCTAATAGCCCCTTTCGTGTTTTTAGTCAGGTTTTACCAGATGTTTATTTCACCTTTGACCCCGGCCACTTGCAGGTATTCCCCTACCTGCTCTCAGTACACACTTGAGGCTCTACAAAAACATGGGCTATTTAAAGGGGGATGGCTGTCCCTTAAACGAATATTCAGTTGCAATCCCTGGGGAGGAAAAGGGTATGATCCGGTACCATAATCGCCCGCTTTTAAAAATCTTTGACCATTAATCAATTTTAACTTAAATCTATAAGAACAATAGACATTAAAAGTTCAGTTACTTTTTACCATTGGCCTCTTTTCTATTTTCTTATCTTAGCCACTTAAAATTCGTTCTATGTATTTTTTAGGTTTTGTCTGGAATCCGGATGACACCCTTTTCAAAATAGGTGTTTTGCAAATAAAATACTACAATCTTTCATGGATTGTGGCCTTTGCCCTTGGTTGGTTTATTACCAAAAAGATTTTCTTAAATGACAAAAAATCCCTGGAGCAATTAGATTCCCTCTTTATCT
Source organism: uncultured Eudoraea sp. (assembly GCF_947258925.1). Classification (GTDB taxonomy): domain Bacteria; phylum Bacteroidota; class Bacteroidia; order Flavobacteriales; family Flavobacteriaceae; genus Eudoraea. The sequence goes on from NZ_CAMYKG010000010.1 coordinate 32,736, forward strand.
ATACGGTGCTCTCTACAATGCTTGGAGCACGTCTGGGACATGTCTTTTTTTATGACTGGCCTTATTATAAGAATCATCTTATAGAAATTCTTCTTCCCATAAGGGAACGTGCCGGCAGTACATTATTTGGAATAATTAATGGCTATGAATTCACTGGTTTTACAGGGCTGGCAAGCCATGGCGCCGCTATTGGAATTATTATTGGCATGTACCTGTTAACCAGAAAGTATAAAGACCTTAAAATGCTTTGGCTTCTGGATCGTGTCGTAATTCCGGTATCTATAGGGGCATTTTTCGTGAGATTAGGTAATTTTTTTAACTCCGAGATAAATGGCAAAATAACCGATGAAAACTTTGCGTTTGCTACAAAATTCGTTCGGGACTCCGATGATATGCCGGCAGCCTCAGCCTTGCAGATAACGAAGGAAAAAACGGTTAACGCAGCCTATAAAGCATTGGAAAACAACTCTGATTTTTCTGAATATTTCAGCGCTATTCCCTTCAGACATCCGGCGCAATTATATGAAGGTGTTGCCTATATTTTTGTTTTTATCATCCTTTATTACCTCTACTGGAAGACAGACAAAAAGGAGCATCCCGGATTTTTATTTGGGTTATTCCTGGTTTTGCTTTGGACTATTAGGTTCTTCGTTGAATTTGTCAAGAAAAGTCAGGGTGGGTTTGAAGAGACCTTAGGGCTAATATCAACAGGACAATGGTTGAGTATTCCATTTATCCTTGTGGGCTTTTATTTTATGTTCAGAAAAAAGAATGTTTCCGCTTAGTGAATATCGAGTAAACATACGGTAAGATGAAAACACTGACGTTATATGGTTTTTTCTTGATTTTGGCCTTCGCAACGCTTGGTAGTTGCAAAGAAGACCAGAAAAAAGTTGTAAAAACTGAACCCATAACATTTACAAAAGAGGGAGAATTAACTATCTATAAGGCGGAATCTGACTCTATAATTGTTAAATACGATATTGAAATCGCCGAATCTGATTATGAGACACAGACAGGTCTTATGTACAGAGAATCCATGGAGCTGGATAAGGGGATGTTTTTTATCTTCCCGGATGTGCTTTTTCATTCTTTTTATATGAAAAACACCAAAATTCCCCTCGATCTTATATTTATAGACGAGGAACTGAGGATTGCGAGTTATAAAGAAAATGCCCAACCTATGGATGAGACCGGCCTGTCATCCGAAGTCCCGGTTCAATATGTACTGGAACTCAATGCCGGACAGCGTAAAAAATATGCGTTGGAAGTTGGCGATCGCATTGCGTTTATACGAATGTAAAAAGTAGAAAATGAACTTACTTCTTGAAGGGGAGGAAAGTGATCGACTTATTTTCCGTAAAGTAGCAAAGACTGATTTTGATAGTTGGTTACCATTTCACCAGGAGCCCTTGAGTTCAATACATTTTGCCGGTGAGATTTTTGAACCTGAGGTAGCTTGCCAAAATTGGTTTACGAAAGTATTTAAAAGATATAAAAACAATCTTGGTGGACTTAATGCCTTAATAAGTAAAGATAGCGGGAAACTTATAGGCATGTGTGGCCTTTTGATACAAACTGTGGATGAAATTCAGGAACTGGAGATAGGTTATTCTATCTTACCTGAATACTGGAGACAAGGTTACGCCTCCGAGGCAGCCAAAAAGTGTAAGGCTTACGCTTTTGAACATAAGCTGGCCGAATCCATCATTTCAATCATCCATATAGATAATATTGGATCACAAAAAGTAGCCCTTAATAACGGAATGCATTTAGATAAAACCACGACCTATAAGGGTATACCGGTTCATATTTTTAGGGTATATCTTCCTGAAAGTTGATATTAATTTAATCTGAATTAATAAGAAAGGCTTCCCGAATGTATCACAATTTGATAATTATGTCTTGCTAGAACAGGTACTTAATCCGAAAGGAGCATAAAGTGGACAAAAACTAACTAAACTGGTTAAGACAAATATACCGGCCAGCGCCAGCAAAACTATACCCAATGTCCCGGTAACTGTACCCGTAAAATAGAGCACAAAGAAAATTGCCGCAATAATAAATCGAATCGTTCGATCCGCAGATCCCATATTCTTTTTCATAATGGTTTATTTAATTAAAAATATAGTCCAGTAAAAAGACCAGACCCGTAATCAATCCCAAACAAATAGTGCATGCCTGAATCAACTTTATTACTTTTTTACTCATCGTACACTTTATTTGTTTTACGGGCAACTAAAAATATGAAATATAAAATAAATTGTAATTAGCTTATTTAACCCAATTGCATAATCATAAATAAAACTTCTGACAGCTAACTACTATATTTGTTTGAAATACGTATCCGCCATTATGACCCAAATCCAGCACTGGGCTGTTTTTCTCAATAATCAATCCAATAAACAGGGCTTTATTGAGCAATTGCTGTCAGAAACTAATCTCCCTGCTCCTTTTAAGTCTTTAAAAGGATTGAATGGCGCATTATTCTCCAAACTGGCCCTGGACGATTTTATTGAAGAAGAAGTCAGGCATGATCTCAAGTTACTTACTTCATCAACCTCTCAAAGCCTTCAATCTATGAGTAGTGGGGAGCGTAAAAAAGCACTGTTAAACTATCTTCTGGAAACTAAACCAGGCTTTCTGATATTAGACAATCCATTTGATAATCTGGATAGGGGATCACAAAGCCAACTCAAAGAAATTCTCTATGGTATTTCTGATCACGTGGTCATAATTCAATTAATCAGCAGGTCGGCAGATCTGCTTCCTTTTGTTACCAACTATTTTCGCCTGGTATCCAATGAACTGATTATCATCAAAGACCTTTCATTACTGGAATCCAAAAAAACACAAAATTTTCGCGGTAAAGTCCCCGAACCATTAGATCACTTTAAGTATTCCCACGAAAATCTTATTGAATTTAACAATGTCTCAGTACGCTATGAACAGAAACCCGTCCTACAAAAAATTAACTGGACCATTAAACCGGGAGAATTCTGGGAATTGACCGGCAAAAATGGAAGTGGTAAAACCACACTTCTTTCTATGATCACAGGCGATAACCCTAAAGCTTACGGAGAGAATATTTTTCTTTTTGGTACCCGGAAAGGGAGTGGTGAAAGTGTTTGGGATATCAAAAAAAATATTGGCTATTTTACTCCTGCCATGGTAGATCGGTTCAAGGGCTACCATAGTCTTGAAAATATGCTGATTTCAGGGCTTTTAGATTCAATTGGACTTTATATTAAACCCCATGAATCGCAACTAAGGCTAGCCAGGGAATGGCTTGCGCTACTGGGAATGGAAAATAAAAAGAATAGTTATTTTCATGACCTAAGTCTGGGTCAACAGCGACTAATCATGTGCGTAAGGGCAATGATTAAGCACCCGCTTCTTTTAATCCTCGATGAGCCAACAGCCGGCCTGGATGATGAAAGTGCTGCCCTGGTTGTTGCTCTAGTAAACAAAATGGCTGCTGAAAGTCAGACTACAACCATTTTTGTATCACATAGAAAGGAACCGCAATTAAAGGCTCATTCTGTATACCAATTAGAATTGACCTCAGAGGGGTCTGTTGGTAAGGTATCAGAAATACAAAATAGAAATTAGAATGTTACAAGTTAGATAATGAGTCGTCTAAAAAGTGTTTAAACTCAACAAGAAAAAGTACAATATGAATCATTGCATAGCTAAATCGGGGATTACCCTTCTATTAATTTTTATATCAGTTTCCCTGAATGCTCAATTTCTAAAAGGGAAACTATCCCAGGGAAATCCAATTTTTGCTGAAATTTTACCAAATGAAACGCATCAGTATAAAGTGAATATGGGCAGAGATCAGTTTGCCTTTTTTAAGTTGATGCAACGCGGTGTTGATCTAAAAATAACCACCTATGATGCAAGTGGCAATAAAATTAGTGACTTTGATAGTCCCAATGGCAAAAACGGATATGAATACATAACATTGACTTCCACAATTGATGGTGAATATATTGTGGAAATTTATCCGCTTGATGAACATCAACCTAATGGCAAATATGAAATTTCCCTTGAAAAAATAAAACCGAGGGCAGAAACCTTAAATGGGCAGGTTGATGAATTGTTTACCGTCTGGGACAATAAGGAAACACCCGGAGCATCAGTTGCTATAGTTAAAAACGGTTCAATTATCTATAAAAAAGGGTATGGGATGGCGAATTTAGAATATGATATCCCAATTGTTCCTTCAACAATATTTCATATTGCCTCTGTTTCCAAACAGTTTACGGTTTTCTCCATTTTATTACTGGAAAGCGAAGGAAAATTGACACTCGATGACGATATAAGAAAATTCATCCCGGCGGTCCCGGATTTTGGCAAGACTATCACACTTCGACATTTAGCAAATCACACCAGTGGTTTAAGGGATCAATGGAATTTGTTAGCTATGGCGGGCTGGCGGTTAGACGATGTTATCACAAAGGAACAAGTTCTTAAACTTGTAAGCAGACAAAAAGAGCTAAATTTTGAGCCCGGCGAGGAATATATGTATTGTAACACTGGTTTTACCTTATTGGCTGAAGTTGTGGCTCGAGTGTCCGGAGTGTCTTTTGCAACATTCACCAAAGAGCGTATTTTTAAACCTTTGAATATGGTCAATACACTGTTTTATGATGATCATGAAAAGATTGTAAAAAACAGGGCATATTCTTATTATTCAGACAGTTCGGGCTATAAAAAAAGTGTATTGAATTATGCTAATGTTGGGGCAACCAGTCTTTTCACCACCGTTGAAGACCTAAGTTTATGGGCACTAAACTTTTCATCACCAAAAATTGGGAGCCCTGAACTTTTTGCAAAAATGAATACTCCCGCAGTTTTGAAAAGCGGTAAGACATTTGGAGGAGCACTCGGGCAATTTGTAGGAAAGTATAAAGGCCTGAATGAGATCCAACACGGAGGGGCAGATGCAGGATACAGGTCATACCTCACACGTTTTCCCGATCAAAATTTTTCCGTTGCCGTTTTTAGTAATGATGCCTCTTTTTCATCAGGGTCCATGGCTCATAAAATAGTGGATATCTATCTAAAAGATTATATAAAAACAGCGTCAAAGGAAAATATTGTGGCTTCCCAAAATACAAATGGAAAAATAACTTTAGACAAGGAAACAATAACGTTCTACCTGGGAGATTATGAATTGCAGCCAGGCTTTATCATTAGCATCACCGAAGACAGCGGTGAATTGTTCGCGCAGGCGTCGGGACAAGAAATTGTAAACTTAATTCCTTTATCCCAAAAAAAGTTTAAGGTATCAGAAGTGGAAGCCGAAATTACTTTTAACACCACTGAGAATGAGAAAGCGGAGAGTATTAAGCTGGAACAGGGAGGCCAAATTATGAATGCCCCGAGAATAATTGCATTTGATAAATCTACTGTTGATCTATCCCAATTTTCTGGAAGTTTTTACAGCGAAGAACTGTCTACAGAATACAAATTCATGTTAGCAGGTGATAAACTAATTGCTAAACATAGCAGGCACAGTGATATTGTTCTGGATCCGGTAAAACAAGATACGTTTACGGGAAGTGAGTGGTTTTTCAAAACTATTGAATTCACCAGAGATTCTGATAAGAAGATAAGTGGTTGTAAAGTGTCTTCTGGTAGGGTAAGGAATCTGCAATTCCTTAAGAAATAGCCAAATAATGACACCTCAACGAAAAATTAATGGTTTAATTAATTAAATTTAAGGATATTAACTTACTTTTGCATCTAATTTAATATATAATCATGAGTAACGGTACAGTAAAATTTTTCAACAACGCTAAAGGATATGGATTTATCACTCCGGATGAAGGAGACAAAGATGTATTTGTCCATGCAAGTGGATTAACAGATGAAATATCAGAAGGAGACAAAGTTAGCTACGATCTAGAAGAAAGTCCAAAAGGATTAAACGCAGTAAATGTTGAGGTGATTTAATCATCATTTTGAGTTAAGTAATTGTTTTAAAAAGCCTGTCGGTAAACGACGGGCTTTTTTTATTAGATATAATATAAAATAAGCCGCAAAACTTCTATTAAGTTTTGCGGCTTACATATAAACTTTGGGATTGGTAAATCCTATTTCTCAGAATTTATCTCACCTCTCAGCGTATCAAACATAACTGGGGTCGCAATAAACATAGAGGAATAGGTACCTACAATTACCCCTATTATCATGGCGAACATAAAGCCTCTTAAAGATTCCCCGCCGAATACAAATATCGATAGTAACACAACAAGTGTAGTGAGGGAGGTATTCAATGTTCTGCTCAATGTACTGTTTAAAGCATTGTTAATTGTTTTTCCAGCTTTCCAGCCATGTTCAGCCACCATCTCCCTGATACGGTCAAAAACCACCACGGTATCATTCAGGGAGTAACCTATTACAGTTAAAATCGCTGCAATAAAGGCTTGATCTACTTCCATGCTAAAAGGCATTATCTTGCTTGTTAATGAAAAGATCCCTAATACGATCAACACATCGTGAAAAACGGCTACAACCGCACCTAATGAATACTGCCATTTACGGAACCTTAATAATATATAAAGAAATACCACAGCTAAAGAACCAAAGATAGCCCAAAGTGCATTTTTCTTGATATCATCTGCAATGGTCGGACCAACTTTACGGTACTTAAGTACACCAATGTCCCCATTTGTCCCGCCAGGGATAAAGTCTTCATATGTAGCACCATCCGGTAAATATTTCTGTAAAGAGGTATATAATATTCCTAATATTTCGTCATCCACTTCTGTACCCTGCACATCTACCTTGTACTTGGTTGTTACCATAATCTGGTTAGCATCACCAAAAGTTTTGGCACTTGCACTTCCAAGGGTCTCTGAAAGTTCACTTGTAATTTCTGATGGATTAACGGGATTTACAAAACGTATCTGGTAATTACGGCCCCCAACAAAATCAACTCCTTCATCCAGGCCCTGAGTAACTAAAGAGAATACACTCACGGCAATCAAGATAGCGGAAAGTACGTATGCTATTTTCCGTTTACTTAAAAAGTCGATATTTAAATTCTTAAAGAGGTTTTTCGTTAGTGGTGTTGAAAAATCAAGCGTTCTCCCCTTCTTGGAAATATAGGCTTCTACCAACAATCTTGTAATAAAAATTGCGGTAAACAATGAGGTTAGAATACCAATAATCAAGGTTGTGGCAAAACCTTTAATTGGACCACTACCAAATATCAATAATATAATTGCTGTAAGACCTGTAGTAACGTTAGCATCCAGAATTGATGATAGTGCATTGGCAAATCCATCGGAGATTGCTTGTCCTTTGCCTTTTCCTTTCGCTAATTCTTCTTTTATACGTTCAAAAATAAGCACGTTTGCATCCACAGACATACCTATGGTCAAAACAATACCTGCTATTCCAGGCAATGTAAGTACTGCTCCCAGGCTAGCCAATACACCAAAGATGAGCACAATGTTAAAAACCAATGCGATATCGGCAAAAATACCTGCTTTACCATAATAGAAGACCATCCAAACGAGGACAAAAACCATGGCAATTAAAAACGACATAAAGCCGCTGTCTATCGCTTCCTGACCTAAGGAAGGCCCAACCACGAAAGAATCAATAATCTCAGCAGAAGCTGGTAATTTACCGGCTCTTAACACGTTGGCAATATCTTTGGTTTCATTTACGGTAAAAGTTCCTGTAATTTCAGAACTACCTCCGGATATCCCACCCACCTGAGAAACACCAGGTGCTGTATATACCTTATTGTCCAGTACAATTGCGATTCCTGTATTGTTAAGATTAGCCTCACTTGTTAGTTTTTCCCAAAGCTTGGCTCCTTTAACATTCATGTCCATACCCACGGCAGGCCTGTTAAACTGGTCAAACTGATCTCTTGCATCGCTCACCACGTCACCACTAATTCTAGGGGCATTATCCCTGTTAGATTTTAAGGCAAATAACGCGGCTACTTCCGAGTCTTTAGTAGGGCGTTCCCATAAAAACTTTGTGAATTGTACTTCAGCCGGCAACAAACGTCGAACTTCCGGCATGCGAAGATATGCACCAACTTCAGCTGTATCTTTTATTGCGGCTATCCCCACAGCAAAACCCGGTCCGTTTAACTGCAACTTTTCAAATAATGGATTTCGCTCAGTTGCAAGGTCCAAAGAATCCTGGGTTACATCAGATAGCAAGGAATCAATTTCTGATTCCTCTTTATCAACTACGTCTTCTTCAGTATCTTCCACCAGGGTTTTTAGACGTTCATTAGCCTGGATAAAGAAGTTTATCAAACTCTGATTTCCCGGTTCATAGGTCTCCCAGAACTCCAGTTGCGCTGTACTCGACAATAGATCCTGTGCTCTGGCAATATCTCTTGCCCCGGGTAATTCAACCAAAATTCTTCCGGATTTACCTTCCCGCTGAATATTAGGTTGGGTAACTCCAAAACCATCAATACGTTCACGTAAGACCTCAAATGCAGATACAACGGATTCATCAATTTTTCGACGGATTATGGGTTTTACCTCATCATCGGTCATTTGAAAATTTATCTCATCACTAAGACTTTTATTCGCAAAAATATCCGGAGAAGCTAATTTCGCATCTCCTTTAATATTATCAAACGCCTCAAAAAAGAGTTCGATATAGGTTTCATCACTGTCTTTGGAAGCTATATCTGCATCCGCCAGGGCTTTATTAAAGATTGGATTCTTTGTATTATCTGCCAGGCCCTTAAGGATATCTTTGACTGATATCTGGAGCGTAACATTAATTCCTCCTTTAAGGTCCAATCCCTTATTTAATTCTTTTTTCTTGGCATCATCATAACTGGTATATCCTAAAATAGGATTGCTTCCTATGGAATCTAAATAAACGGCTTCAACCATTTCTCTTTTAGCAACATAGTCATCTTCAGAAGGTGAAACAGCAGATGTAGCATATAATGCGGCATCTTTTTCTATCTTGGCGGTAATGAATGTGTAGGAAAGTTGATAGATACTTACCAGTCCGAACAAGAAAGCAAATAGCTTTATAAGTCCTTTATTCTGCATGGTTTAATTGATTTTTTGATGGAATTTTTAAACAGCGTGCAAATATATCATTTCCCTTAAGAACTGACAATTTATTTATGTTATTTGTAGGGACCCAATTCTGGTTTAACGTATTATTTGAGAAGGTTTTTATGGTCTGGATCTACATAAAAAAAGAAACATCACGCATAGTGATGTTTCTTATACCGCTAAAAATGATTATGACTATAGCTCAAGCAATCCATTGGTATTTCTAACCCCAACGGCACTTTCCTGCATTTTAGACTTTTCTGCATCACTTAAGTCAATCTCCACAATACTTTCAATTCCATTTTTGCCCAGCAATACAGGAACACCTATACAGATATCATCTAATCCATATTCCCCTTCTAACAAAGTAGAACATGGAAACATTTTATTTTGGTCACATGCAATCGCTTGAACCAGGGAGGAAACTGCTGCACCGGGAGCATACCAGGCACTGGTTCCAAGAAGTTTCGTTAAAGTAGCGCCGCCAACTTTGGTATCTTCCACGACTTGCTTTAAGCGATCTTCAGACAAGAATTCAGATACCTTCACACTATTCCTGGCGGCATGACTGGCCAATGGTACCATCCCGGTATCACTATGGCCACCAATCACCATGCCATCGATATCCGAAATTGGTGCCCCAAGTGCCTCCGCCAAACGATATTTAAAACGGGCGCTATCTAATGCCCCGCCCATTCCTATAATTTTATTTTTTGGAAGATTGGTAGTTTTATGTACCAAATATGTCATCGTATCCATAGGATTACTTACCACAATCAAAATTACGTTTGGGGAATGCTCTAAAAGACTGGATGCCACTGTTTTAACGATCCCGGCATTAATCCCAATAAGTTCTTCACGTGTCATCCCTGGTTTTCTTGGAATACCCGATGTAATTACGGCAATATCACTATTGGCTGTTTTTGAATAATCTCCTGTGGTTCCGGTAATTTCAGTATCAAAACCATTAAGAGAAGCCGTTTGCATAAGGTCCATCGCCTTTCCTTCGGCATAACCCTCTTTGATATCAAGTAAAACAACTTCAGAGGCAAAATTTTTAATTGCGATATACTCGGCACAACTAGCACCAACTGCACCCGCTCCAACTACTGTAACTTTCATGTTAATTTAAATTTTAAAGTGATTGATAAGACTGTCAAAATTACTGAATTTTAACAGATTTAAGAACTCATTTGCGACATATATTTCGGCTTGAGTGTTGAATTTAGTGGTGCAATTCATTATAAAATTGTTAAAAAAAAATGTAGTTCAACGAAGAAAGTCAAATTAGGGTGTAATACATCGATTTTTAACAATACTTATTTCTCAACTTTCGTTATCCTGAATAATAGATCCCAAATCTAAAACTTACTAAAATTGAAAAAACTGTTCTCCTTTTTGGCGATAGTTTCTATTGTATTCGCCAGTAACTGTTCAAGAATCCCCGAAAACAACGATCCCGTTATTGGAATTTGGTATAGAGTTGATGTTGTTAACACCAGTGAAACAAACAGACAAACTATCCGCCAGGAATGGATATTCAATGATGTTTATTTAGGCAGGTACCAAAAATACAATGGGTCTCAAATTGAATTTTTAACCGATTTTAGTTGGGCTGAGGAAAAAGGAATTTATACGATTTCTTATCCCGGTACAGATATGGCCAATGATATTGTGAGTATGAAAGAGTCCGATGAAGGAATGGTGCTTGAAGATATAAAAGGAGAAATCATCGCAAAGAGAGAGTAAGTCCCCAATTTTTTTCCATATAGTTGCAAAAAGCAGTCTTTTATAAGGCTGCTTTTTCTTTGAATATCAGGTATCAATTGCATTTTATGAGTTCCCTGAATCCTATTAAAAAATAAAATCCCGCAGCCTGTGCCGCGGGATCTTACTTTATCTTAAGTTGTATGTACTATACATCAATATTGGCATATACTGCATTTTTCTCAATGAACTCCCTTCTTGGTGGAACTTCATCACCCATTAGCATTGAGAATATTCTGTCAGCTTCGGTTGCATTGTCTATGGTTACCTGCCTTAAAGTTCGGAATGAAGGATTCATAGTAGTATCCCAAAGTTGTTCAGCATTCATTTCACCCAAACCTTTATAACGCTGAATTGGAGCACTACCACCAAAACTATCCACAATCTCATCCCTTTCCTTATCTGACCACGCATAGCGTTTTTTGCTGCCTTTCTTCACCAGATAAAGTGGTGGAGTAGCAATGTAAACATGGCCACCTTCTATTAATTCACGCATATAACGGAAGAAGAAAGTCAGGATTAATGTCTCTATATGGCTTCCATCTACATCTGCATCACACATGATCACAACTTTATGATAGCGCAATTTTTCCAGATTTAATGCCTTACTATCTTCCTCAGTACCAATGGTTACTCCCAGGGCTGTATAGATATTCTTTATTTCTTCATTTTCGAATACCTTATGTTGCATAGCTTTCTCTACATTCAAGATTTTACCACGCAGCGGAAGTATAGCCTGAAAATTTCTATCGCGCCCCTGTTTAGCTGTACCCCCTGCTGAATCTCCCTCAACAAGAAAGACTTCACATAAGCTTGGATCCTGCTCAGAGCAATCAGACAATTTTCCCGGTAATCCTCCAATACTCATTACCGTTTTACGTTGCACCATCTCACGTGCTTTGGTAGCGGCATGGCGAGCCTGTGCGGCAAGGATAACCTTTTGCACAATAACTTTAGCATCATCAGGATTCTCTTCCAAATAGTTGGTAAGCATTTCCGAAACGGCCTGACTCACGGCTGAAGAAACTTCCCTGTTTCCAAGTTTTGTCTTTGTTTGCCCTTCAAACTGAGGTTCGGCTACTTTAACAGAGATAATAGCTGTTAGTCCTTCTCTAAAATCATCTCCGGCAACCTCAAATTTCACCTTGTCCAACATTCCTGAACTATCGGCGTATCGCTTTAGAGTTGTTGTAAGTCCTCTTCTGAATCCTGAAAGATGTGTCCCCCCTTCATGGGTATTGATATTATTTACATAAGAATGTAAGTTTTCTGTATAACTATTGTTATAAATCATCGCCACCTCAACGGGGATACTATTCTTTTCACCTTCCATTGAAATTACATCCTGAATCAACGGCTCCCTGTTACTATCTAAAAACCGTACAAATTCCTTTAATCCCTCATCTGAATAAAAGGTATCCGAAACAAAATTGCCTTCCTCGTCCTTCTGACGCATGTCTGTTATACTTATGGTCACCCCCTTGTTTAAATAGGAGAGTTCCCTCATCCTGTTAGCAAGGGTTTCATAACTATATTCGATAGTTTGCTTAAAAATCTCAGCATCGGGATGAAAAGTGACAATAGTCCCGGTCTCGCTTGATTCACCTACACTTTTAACCGGGTATAGAGACTTTCCCCTTTCATATTCCTGTTCCCAAATCTTACCGTTTCTATGTACAGATGCCTTCAAATGATCTGAGAGCGCATTTACAACAGAGACCCCTACACCATGTAAGCCACCGGAAACCTTATAGGAATCTTTATCAAATTTACCCCCGGCACCAATTTTGGTCATTACTACTTCCAGTGCAGATATTCCTTCTTTCTTGTGAATATCAACTGGTATTCCCCGACCATTATCTTTGGTTGTAATTGAATTATCTTCATTTATAATAACTTCAATAGCGTCGCAATGGCCTCCCATTGCTTCGTCAATTGAATTGTCTACTACTTCATATACCAAATGATGCAAGCCTCTGACTCCTATATCTCCAATATACATTGATGGCCTCATTCGCACATGCTCAATCCCTTCTAATGCCTGAATACTGTCAGCAGAATATTCGTTTTTCTTAGCTTCTTCGCTCATACAATAATTTAAGTATTTAATCTAATTTTTTGCAATCTTACAAATATAGATAATACCCCATAGAATATAGTGTTTGTGCTTATATGAAGCCCTTAAGTTATCAACAATTTAACAACAATTTATACTTCTTTTAGGGAAGGCTATGAAAATTTGACAAACATGACTTTTGTTAGTTATCTTAACTGGCAAATACCGTACTTTTGCGCGGAAACTTTACAATAAAAAAATGGCTGATTCCAGAACCGCCTCGATTAAAATTCTTTCTGAAATTCAAAAGGTTGTCGATATTCAAAGTAAGATAATCTACTTCCTGTTAAGCATTATAGCCGCAGGAGCGCTTACCTATTTTTTATACGAACCTTCCCTAAATGAAGCCCAACTTTATGTCCTGTTTATACTGTTCCTGGCAATAAGCCTATGGTTTACTGAGGCCATACCACCCTTTGCAGTCGGGTTGCTTGTCTTTGGGGGTTTAATATTTGCCATGGGCAATTATTATAGCAAAGTTGACCCTGAGAATGTACAAGGCCACATGATTGAGTATGTCAATTCCTGGTCGAGTAGTGTCATATGGCTGATGTTAGGAGGATTCTTTATTGCCGAGGCCATGAGTAAAACAAAGCTGGATAGGGCCGTATTTCAAATGTCTATCTCAAAGTTTGGAAGCAAACCAAAATATATATTATTGGGACTAATGCTTACTACGGCTTTATTCTCCATGATCATGTCCAATACTGCCACAACAGCTATGATGATTGCATCCGTATTGCCTTTTATTAATACGCTGGACAAAGATTCTCCCTTTGCCAAGGCAATTCTTATTGGTGTTTCCGGTGCTGCTTCACTTGGTGGCATGGGTACATTAATTGGTTCACCGCCAAACGCAATTGCGGTAGAAGCGTTGAACAATTACGGAATCCCCATAGGTTTTCTGGAATGGATGATTGTCGGATTTCCGATTGCCATCCTTCTAACCTTACTGTTTTGGTTTGCCCTAACCAAAAAATATATTCCCAGACAAAAGAAAATGCATATTGATGTAAAGGAGGAAACCCTGGATCCCAATGACCCCAATTACCGCTTCGAAAAAATCAAAAAAAAGGTGGTCCTTTCGGTGTTGGGTCTTACACTTCTCTTATGGCTTACAGAAAATTTACATGGTATTCCTGCAGCTATGGTGTCCTTTGTTCCCATTATTTTATTGACCATGACAGGTATTATTTCAGGTGATGACGTTCGCAAACTACCCTGGGACACTCTTATGCTTGTAGCGGGAGGTCTGGCACTTGGGCTCGCCATTAAGGATACAGGACTAGCCAGTTATTATATCAAACAACTAGATCAAACCAATTTGAATTTCTACGTAATAGTAATGAGTTTTGCTTTCCTCACAGTTATCATGTCAAATATCATGAGTAATACCGCTACTGCTACAATTCTTATCCCAATAAGTCTTATTCTTACCTTTGAAAATCCAATTATATTACCCCTGGTAATCGGTTTGAGTGCCTCCACGGCATTATACCTGCCCATATCAACTCCACCTAATGCTATTGCATATAGTACAGGAAAACTCGATCAAAAAGACTTCCGCTTTGGCGGTACACTTTTTGGAATATTAGGGCCAATTATCATCACATTTTGTGTTTTTGCCATATCCCTTCTATTCCAAATGATCATGTAAATACAGTATTTAAGGCTGTGGAAGAATAAAGGAGTGCCTACTGAGCACTCCTTTTTGATTATTTATACCTCAACATAGGATATGCATAAACTACGCTAAAAGCCAGTGTATGGCTTACTTAACATAAGCATCTTCGTGTACCCTGGCTACAGCCCTTCCCGAGGGATCATTCATGTTTTTAAAGGCCTCATCCCATTCAAGGGCAATTTTGGTACTGCAGGCCACCGACGCTTCCTGAGGAACAGACATTGCTGCCGCATCGCTGGGAAAATGCCCTTCAAATATGGATCTGTAATAAAACTCTTCTTTCGTAGTAGGCGTTTGTATTGGGAATCTGAACTTGGCATTAGCCAGCTGTTCATCAGAAACTTCTTTGTCAACTACTTCCTTCAAAGTGTCTATCCAGCTATAACCAACCCCATCAGAAAATTGTTCTTTCTGTCTCCAGGCCACACTTTCCGGCAAAACAGATTCAAATGCTTTACGCACTACCCATTTTTCCATACGTTCTCCATTTATCATCTTATCTTTCGGATTAATCCGCATGGCTACATCAATAAATTCCTTGTCCAGAAAAGGTACCCGGCCTTCTATGCCCCAAGATGCCAATGATTTGTTTGCCCTCAGGCAATCATACATATGCAATTTGCTCAGTTTCCTGACAGTTTCTTCATGGAATTCCCTTGGATCAGGGGCTTTGTGAAAGTATAGGTATCCGCCAAAGAGTTCATCCGCCCCTTCACCGGATAGTACCATTTTGATCCCCATTGATTTTATTACCCTAGCCATTAGATACATAGGTGTTGATGCCCGAATGGTTGTGATATCATAGGTTTCCAGGTTATATATGACATCCTTAATTGCATCCAGCCCCTCCTGAATGGTAAACTTGATTTCATGATGAATTGTGCCAATATGATCGGCAACAACCTGAGCAGCCGCCAAATCCGGAGATCCTTCTAATCCCACGGAAAAAGAATGCAATTGGGGCCACCACGCCTCTTTGGTATCATCGGACTCAATTCGCATTTGAGAATATTTTTTGGCTATAGCCGAAGTAACCGAGGAATCAAGACCTCCTGATAATAATACCCCATAAGGCACATCAGACATGAGCTGTCTATGAACCGCAGCCTCAAGGGCCTCTCTTATTTCATCAATACTCGTTTGGTTTTCCTTTACCGCATGGTAATCCATCCAATCCCTGTCGTACCATCTTTTTAATTCCCCATCACTACTGTGAAGATAATGTCCCGGAGGAAAAAGTTCAATTTTAGTACAGGTTCCTTCTAAGGCCTTGAGTTCTGAAGCAACATAAAAAGTTCCGTTCTTATCCCAGCCCATATATAATGGAATTATGCCCATATGATCTCTGGCCACGAAATACTCGTCTTTTTCAGCGTCATAAATTGCAAATCCAAAAATTCCATTCATTTCGTCCAAAAATGCAGGACCCTTTTCCTGATAAAGCGCCAGGATCACTTCACAATCGGACTGTGTACTGAAGTTGTAAGAACCTTCAAATTGCTTCCTTAACTCCATGTGGTTGTAGATTTCACCATTTGCGGCCAAAATTAATTTCTTGTCTTCGCTAAATAAGGGCTGTTTTCCAGAAGCCGGATCAACAATTGCAAGGCGTTCATGGGCCAAAATTGCCTTCTCGTCTGCATAAATGCCACTCCAATCAGGTCCTCTATGCCTTACTTTTTTTGACATTTCCAATAATTGAGGTCTAAGGGTTTCAGTACTTTCTTTAATATTAAATGCACAAACTATTCCACACATTTCATTTGTTTTATATCGTTTATTAGGCAAATATGTTTATTTTATTGATAATTTAAAATATAAATGCCCTTTTTACCTTCATACTGTAAGTCTATATTTAAATATTGACCTTATTAATAATTAAAAAACCAAAAATCAAGACAGTAAACTATCATTTTGTAAGAAGTTAAAATTTTAACGACTTTTTATAAGACTTCAAAAGGTTAACTAAGTAGATTTGAAAAACACAAAATTTAAAACAATTATGAAAAAATTACTGACATTAACAATCATGGCCCTGGCCCTGGTTTTTACCAATGAAATTACTGCACAGGAGTTTAGCGGGATGGATAAAAGTCCGGCAGATATTGCTTCATACCCATCTAGTTACAAAGTTTCCGATAAACTGATTAAGGTGGTCTATAGCAGACCTCAATTGAAGGACAGGTCGTTATCACAGCTTGCACCAGAGGGCAAAGTTTGGCGTACAGGAGCTAATGAAGCTGCGGAGATTACACTGTACAAAGATATGATGGTTGGAGATATATCTGTAAAAGCAGGAACTTATTCCCTTTTTACTATACCCGGGGATAGCGAGTGGACTGTGATTTTAAATGGTAACTTAAATCAATGGGGAGCATATTCTTATGATGAATCTGCAGATGTAGCACGAGTGAAAGCTTCTGTTAGCACTGGAGATGAGTCTCTTGAAGCTTTTTCCATCGGTTTCAAAGAAGTTGACGGTGGCGTACATATGTTAATGGGTTGGGGTACTACCAGAGTAGCTGTTCCATTTAGCCTGAGCATGTAATAAGCTTTTAAATCAAAAATTGAGAGCCGAAGTGAAAAACTTCGGCTTTTTCATTGGCAACCAATACAGGCCTAAATTATAAGCGGTTAATTATCACTATTTCCGGACTCGAGGAGGCCGCCTATATACACCTGCTCCGCTTTTGTGTAGGGAATATCCTTCAAAGTTACTTCCATAATATCCTGACTTAAAATCACGAAATCGGCCCTTAGGCCTGCCTCAATACTGCCTTTTTCGTCATCGTCAAAATTAGAATAAGCTGCCCATTTTGTCATTCCTTTTAGTGTTTCTTCTCGCGATAATGCATCCTGAATCTGAAAACCACCCTCAGGGAAATCTTCCAAGTCCTTTCTGGCAACAGCTGCGTAAAAAGTTTTACTGAAGTTTAAATAAAATAGAATCCTGAAGATTTTCCAATATATATCATGGAATTAGCAGACCTTACATACGACGTTTTCCTTCAAGCATAAAGGTTCCGTCCGGGGTATAACTTTCTCCTGTAAAAGAATCACGATCCATGACAAGAGCCACATCTACGGCACTTCCTTCGATATCCACAGAGAAAGTCAGTTTGTTTTTTTTAACCGTTACCCGGCTTGCAGACAGGTTTCCATTGGGTAACTCAAGTTGCACCTTATACACCTTCTTTTTTTTAGTTATATGGAGTACTCCTGAGCTATATTCAGGGGGAACATCCTGAACCGAATAATCCCAAACTCCAATCCATTTCTTTTTCTTAATTGTAACTTCAATAGTTTTAAGGTCATAATTGTTATCACTCTTTTTATTTGAATATCCATTAGATACAATCAAAATGAGAACTAAAAGGACGGACTTCTGCAAAATTATTTTCATTGGATAAAAGTATAGGTTCAAATCTAAATTTACTGCATTTTTTTTAGTTGACAATTAATTGAAACCACTGTTTCTGAGCAATTGCGATTTGGCGGAAAAGAAATCAACTTTTCTCTTAGAAGTATGAATGAAATTATTGATCTTAGAATTCTTCCATTTTCGAAATTACAAACGCCACACGTCTGTTTTGCTGCCTGCCTTCTTCATTATCATTACTGGCAATCGGCGATAATCCACCATGTCCTTTCCAACTGATCCGATCTTTGGAAAGTCCCAGATCTATTAAATATTGAGCCACTGCAAAACTTCGCCTATCAGATAATTCCTGATTATAAGATTCTGTACCAATGTTATCTGTATGTCCGTCTACCTTAATCCGCAGGGATTCATTATCAACAAGATAATCATAGATTCTCCGAACATCCGCTTTAGCGGAATCCAATAGCTCAAATTCATCAAAATTAAAGAGTACATTTTTAAAAACGTGAATTTTATCAAGCTCATAATTCTCCACCACGACCTCTGCCCCGGAAGGGGATTTCTTCTCGGAATCCTGAGATTGTACTGGTTTTAGGGCAACCATGTCCACATAATAGTAGGCCCCCTGTTTCGCTCCTTTTTTAGTTTTGAACTTTCTTGTACCTGCATTATGTTTAAAGTTGCCAATGATCATATAATTTTCTGTGCCTTTTGCTTCAAATCTGGTACTTACCAAAACCCAGTCTCGGGTATCTTTATAAAAATTAGTATAGCCTATCTCCATAAAATTATAGTTGTTGCCCGCAATCTTGTAACGCTGCATTCTGGAGAGCTCTTTTTTTATTTGCAGGTTTAACTTATCGCTGGAAAAGAGTACGCCAAAATCCTTAACCGCAAAATCTGAACGTTCAGCAAGACTGACATAGAATGAAACCTGATAGGTTTTACCTTTCTCCAACGTCTGTCTGAGCGAGGCCTGTATATATTCCCGATAATCATTCGGGGCATACAAATATAGTCCTGCATACCCATTGCCAAAATCTGCTGGTTGCGTACCATTAAAATTCTCTGGTGTACCCATGATGGTACTACAGCCGTTAAAATAATCCGTAGATCCCTCGGTAGGAGTAGTCCACAAAATAACATCATTTTCAAAGTTACCAAGACGTTCCGGGCAAGCTTCAAATTCCTCAAAGCTTGGATTATGTATGAGGTTCTGAGCTAATAAAGATGAAATACCCCAAAAACAAGTGAGCAGCGAACTGTATGTAAATTTCGAAACCAAAATAAAAAGGGGCTAATATGGTTCTTTAAATTTAGGCATTAATCTTCAGGTAAAAAGCAAATACCGTTTAACAGTCTCTTTTACAGATGATTGAGCTAAAATTCAGATTTAGGGTATTCCAGATTAGTTAAAAATCAAACTTATAGGATATTCCTGCCAATACCTGGAAGCTTTGCACCTTAAAATTTGCCCATCTTTGATATGCGTTATTTGCAATATTGTTGGCTTTGGCAAAAACGGAAAGGTGTTCATTCACATGATATCCCACATAGGCATTTGCGTCAAAAAAACTATCCAGGGTTATCAAAGTGGCAGGAAATTCTCCGGGTAGCGCATTTTCTACTGCCTGTGAACTTAAATCCTGGCGCTCACCTACATAAAACAGATTGGTCCCGAGGTACCATTTTTTTCCAATCTGATAATCCAAAAATAAAGAGCCTTTAACCTCTGGCAGGTTCCACGCAGGATTATTGGTTTCCGTATTGTAATCAAAGAGTTCAACATTAACACCGAGGGTAAAAGCTCTGTTTATGTCAACATTTAATTCGGCAAATAATCCTGTAGTTTTAATATCATCGTAAAAGACTTCAAAAGAATTACCAAAATAATATCCCTTTTCATCTGTCCTGAAGCTATTCTCGGGATTTAATTTATAAAGAGGTTTTCTGTTTTCAGCTTTGTAGAACCCTCTAATATTGTAGCTTAGACTTTGAATTATCTGTCCTTTGATTCCCAGGAATGCATCGTATTTCCGATCTGTTGGAATTATGGTCAGCGTAGGTGATACAAACTGATTTTCACCAACATAACCATAATATGAATTTTGATCTAAGGCGCCTTCTATACCTCCATATGCAATTAAGGAATCGTCTACTAATCTATAGGAAGCGTTGACTACCGGATAAATATAAAAATTGCTATCGCTAAGCTCCGAATCCAGGCCATAAACCAATGAGACCCCAAAATTCAGGGTATACGAATCTCCCGATAACTCTAAATTTGGATTAACCCCAACCTGCATTTGTCCATAGTCAATGCCCGAAGTATTTGTTGTACTATTTAGACTTGCGTTCTTAAAACTTCCTCCTACATAGTCAAAAATCACATTTAAAGTTACCAATTCAGAAGAAACCGGAAATTGAAATTTGGGTTTTACCAAAAACCTATTCTCACCAGATTCAACAGCATCCCAAAACCTGCGATATAACACCTCACCTCCTGCAAATACTGACTCCTCCATCTGGAGCTGTGCACCTGCTTCCAGGTTATAATAATTTTGGCTTTCATTTATTGAATTTATAGTAGCCGCATCAAAAACTCCTTCCGGAAGACCATACCAATTATATTTACGATGTTGAAACCCAATATCGGCCCGCCAATTCAAATCTCTGTCTTTCTGGTTGTATGTAGCATTCAGTTTTGTATTGTAAAAATCCGTGTCGAGCGCTACATCCTCCAGATCTCCTCTTGAAGAATGATGATTTAGTCCAAAATCAATTCTTTTTTTTCCCCTGTCAATATCTCGGCTGGTATAAAAATCTGCCAGTGCATTACTGAAATTCCCTAAACTGACTGAAGCATAAGAATTATAAAGCTTTTCAGGTTTTGCTTTTTGTACAACGGCAGCCTTTCCCTTCGCCGGTGTAAAAGTTGAAGCTACAGGTATTGAAAAAATACTGTACTCGATCTTCTTCTTTTGCAATACGATGGAATCATTGAGATTTGGAACAGACTTTAGCTTAAAGGCATCGGATACAGTGGGTGAATAGGGTCTAACCACGGTAACCGTTTCCGTTCCAAGATCTTTCTCATCCTGTGCAGATATAAACTGCACAAAAGATATCAAAGTGATTAATATGATTTTAAGTTCCTTTTGCATACTTAGTGTTCACTATTTACTGTCCTTCCGGAACAATGGATGAATTGCGTTGTGCTTCTTTGGATTTTATTCTTGCCAATTCCTCTTCTGCCTCAATTACAACCAGCGCATAATCTCCAAAATTGGCAATTACACTTTCAAGAATATAAGTTGCCTGATAGGCATCATCCAGAGCATAATAATTTTTAGCCATTAAAATCAGACCTTTGGCTCCCCATTCTTTATACGTGGAGTAATCTTTCGCTAATTTTTGAACCGAAGTATTGGAAGCTTCATACAAGCCTGCCTTATGTTTAAAATAAGCATCATAGTACAAAGCTTCCGCCGCCAATGCCGTACTCGCTATTTTTAATACTTCACTATATGCTAATTCTGCTCTTTCTTCATTACCCGTTGCAATGGCAGATCTGGCAATCATAATTTGGGCGTCACTCTTTATCCTGTTATCAATATTTTCTGTTGCCAGTACTTTCTCCGCATAAGCTATGGTCTGTTCATAATTTTTTTGCTCATAATACCCTTTCATTAAGTTGGATTGGGCGAAAGTCCGGTTCTGTTGAATATCTGCTGTGGTTTCCAATCTCTGAAGGAAGGGAAGTGCAGAGTTATAGTCTTTATTTGCAATATAAATCTCACAGACTCTTGCCAGGGCTTGCTCCGAATATTCACTTGCGCCGCTGTTAGCAACATAGGTATATCCCGCAAGTGCAAGGTTCTTATCTCCTTTCGCAAAATACAATTGGGCAAGTTTAAAATTGGCATTTATCGAGTGAAGTCCATTAGGGAAATTCCGAATATAGTTTTCATATCCTTTGATGGCTGCTTCTTTTCTCCCCTGAAGATCCTGTTTTTCTGCAGATTCATAGGTGGCATTATCTAGTTCGGCATCAGAAACCTCAACAAAATCTAATCCTTCTACCCATTTGGCATACTCACCAACCTGCCCTGTGTCAACATATATGAGTTTGGCCGTGGCCACAGCCTGAACGGCTTCCTGTGAATTCGGATAATTGCGTACCACCGTTTTAAACTTGTTTAAAGCAAGATCATTTTTATTGGAATTATAAAATACAAGTCCTTGCCTTAGCAGTGCCCTGGGGACTAAACTGCTGCCCGGATAATCGCTTATTAGTCTGTCATAGGATTCTAATCCAATGTCCTCCTGGTTGTTTTTAATATATGAATTACCTAATTCAAAGAGTGCATCATCCTTTAAACTCGATTTAGGGTACCTCGATATAAAGGCATTTAGTTCCTCCAACTTTGTATCGCCTTTACCAATAAACCCATAGCTAATGGCTTTTTGGAACGCTGCATAATCCTTCTCCGGGCTGGCGGATTGCAATACTTTATTATAAGATTCAATAGCAGGCCAGTATTTACTTGTTACAAAATAACAATCCCCCAAACGCACATTGGCATCATTTTTCTTAGATCCATCTGTAGCTTTATCGGAATAAGACTTGAAATAGGAAATTGCACTCCCGTAATCTTTTAGTTTAAAATAAGTATACCCCAGGTTATAATCCAGATCATTCATTTCAGCTGTCCGCGATGCAGCGGGGCTATTCTTAAACTCCAGAAAACCAGATAAAGCATCTTCAAATGCATTGAGCATATACTGAGATTCTGCCTGCCAATAGCTAGCCCTGGCTTTAAAAAGTTCATCCGGAGCATTGTTCAGAGATTTGGCAAACAGGTCATTAGCCGCGGAATAATCCGTTTCAATAAACAATTCAACTCCACGATAGAATGCTACTTTCTGATATGTTGCCTTACTTGCAAAACTGCTGTTTTCTTCTAGTAGGGCCAATGCTCCTTCAAAGTCCTTAGAGGTAATGTAAGAGTCCACCAATAACTCCTGAATTTCCTTGGAATAAGAATCATTGGGGTATGTTTTAAGGTATGAAGTAAGCACTTTAGGAACAGGTTCATAGGGGTTTCCTATTTCATAACTCAAACGAGCATAATTGAGATAGGCATCCTTTTGTATTTCAGGATTGAAATCCATTTGAGAAGCATTTCTGAATGCGTTTAAAGCTTCCTGCTTCTTGTCCAGGTTTAAATAGCACTCAGCCAAATGGTAATAGGCATTTTGCGCTACCCCATTATTGCCTTCAATAATTTTGTTGAACTGGCTTATGGCGTTAGCATAATCCTGCTGTTTATAGTAGCAGTAGCCCAGTAAATAATGATCTGTATTACTCCACCTACCGCGTTTTCCTTTATAGGCTTCCAAATATGGAATAGCTTGTTCGTACTGTCCTAAGTTGAAATAACTCTCTCCGATTATTTTGTTCAATTCTGATACTTCCTGTCTGTCAGATTTGGAAAGCTGTGCTTTTGCCAATTCAATGGCTTCTTCAAATCTTCCTAACTTAAAATTCATATCTGCCTGATAATAAGAAAGTTTTTCACTTAGCAATTCCTGATCCGAAATTTGATCGAAACGTTCGTTCGCACCTTCATAATCATCTTGTTGATAAGCTATATATCCGAGGTAATATTTGGCCTGTGATCCGTAGGTGGGTGATGTAGCAACCCTGCTCAAATAACGCTCAGCTTCCTGTGGTTTCTTAGAACTGAAAAGGGAATAGCCCATATTAAAATTAAAGCGCTCTTTATCCTTTGCCGACATGGAATTCTGGTCCACCTTCTTGTACCAATTTAAGGCATAAGGATATTTTCCATTTTCAAAATAATAGTCAGCTACATCTATAAATGCCGAATTTCTTTTTGTGGAAGTTGGATAATTGGCAACAAAATTCTCCATCAGTCTGTCGGCGCCTAACTGATTCAGTCTTACAGCTGAATTGGCAATATAATATGCACTATTAGCCTCGGTTTCGAAGTCTTTAGTACTTAGTTTTACGTTTTCAAAAATTGTTTGGGCAGCCTGATATTGCCCTTGGTTGTATAACTCCAGGGCATCCTGATACTCTTTTTGATGATGGGAATAAATCTTGGATTCCTGGGCAAATCCGGAAATAGCCATCCCAATAAAATATAGCAGTAGCGCGGTTTTTTTCTCTCGCATAATGTTCTCTAGCAGTTAAGAAGTACCGTAATTTCCCTTAATAACGTCAAATATTGTTCTCAAGTATATTCAGCAACTAAATAATAGATTTTTACTGCTGGTACCACTTAATTTAGAAGGAACTTATTACTTTTATATCAACATTTAAATTATGGGTGAAAGTATTCTGAATTTGAAAGATGTTGCGGTATTCCAAAAAGAGAATATGGTGCTAAAGGATATTACCCTGGAAGTAAAAAAAGGGGAATTTGTTTATCTGATTGGAAAAACGGGCAGTGGAAAAAGTAGTCTCATGAAAACACTCTATGCAGATCTCCCGCTTTTGGAGGGTCAAGGTCAGGTCGTAGGGTTTAATCTAAAAACTCTTGAAGAAAAAGATATCCCCTACCTACGGAGAAAACTTGGCATTGTATTTCAGGATTTTAAACTACTCCCCGATAGAAACATCAACAAAAACCTCCTATTTGTTCTAAAAGCCACCGGCTGGAATGACCCGGAAAAAATGGATTCCAAAATTGAGGAAGTGTTAGATAAGGTGGGAATGAAGACCAAGGGTTTTAAATTCCCACATGAATTATCAGGCGGGGAACAGCAGCGTATTGCGATAGCCAGGGCATTATTGAATGATCCCGAAATAATTCTGGCCGATGAACCTACAGGTAACCTTGACCCACAGACCAGTGTAGAAGTAATGAAAGTGTTACAGGAAATAAATAAGACTGGAAGAACCATCCTCATGGCCACGCATGATTATGCCCTGCTGCTTAAATATCCATCTAAAACTCTGAAATGCGATGGCGCAAAAGTTTTCGAGGTTATTCAAAAAGCAGTTTAATTTATTCAATCATACACCTGCTTAATCCATAATCATTGAAAATCCCAGGGTACTTTGGAAAACATTTGGTAATCCCAAAAGCAAGTTATTCTAAAATTATAATTATCTTACTCCAAAACCGATGTCTGAGACATTACTTTTTTGTTCATTTACCTCTTTTGTCGTAAGCGAATTAAAATGATTATATTTTTTAAACACCAACCAAACCAACAAATTATGAGGACATTTAAGTCTGTTTTATTTAGTATTTTCCTGTTAGTTTTCTTTTCGTGTAAGGAAGAAAAACCCAGCAAAGAAGTTGTAGAAAAAATAGAAGTACGGGAATGGAAGGCTGAAGACACCAGAAGTTTAACAGGCCTGACCGTTGAACGAGGACTTAAAGAAAAAACTGCGCTTGCTACTCCCGGATATGTAATGATTGCACCCCCGGAAAGCACCAAATCACATCTTATTAATATCGATGGCGAAGTGGTTCATAGCTGGGTAGGAGAATTGGCAATAGTTAATCACTATTTAAAAGAGAATGGTAACCTGGTTAGGTTAGAAGTTGATCCCGACTTCCCAACATTTGCAGCGGGAGGACAAGCAGGAAGAATAAGGGAGTACGACTGGGATGGCAATATCCTGTGGGATTTTAAATGGGCGGATGAAGATGAACTTATACATCATGATATTGAATTAATGCCTAACGGGAATATTCTGGCCATTTCTTACGAAGCCAAATCCCAGGAAGAGGCAATTGCGGCGGGAAGAGACCCTGAACACGTTACCAAAGCCGGACTTTGGCCAGACAAAATCATAGAAATTAAGCCATCCGGAAAGACCGGCGGTGAAATTGTTTGGGAGTGGCATATGTGGGATCATTTGGTTCAGGACCACGACCCTACAAAAAACAACTATGGGGTTTTGGCTGAAAATCCGCGTAAAATAAACTTTAATTTATTTGGGGAAATATTACCCCCAATGACCGAAGAACAGGTGCAACAGGGGATAAAAATGGGCATGATGACGGCAAATGCCACTCCGGATAACCAGCATTCCGACTTTACCCATACTAATGCTATTGCCTATAATGCCGAATTAGACCAGATTGCTATCAGTGTTCCTGCCTACAGCGAAATAATGATTATAGATCATAGCACTACCATAGAAGAAGCCAAAGGAAGTACCGGCGGCAGATGGGGACACGGAGGAGACCTTTTATACAGATGGGGCAATCCGGCTAATTATGGCCGAGGTACCAAAGAAGACCAGAAACTCTTTTTTGAACATGATATAAAATGGATCCCGAAGGGTTATCCCGGGGAAGGGCATTTAATGGTCTTTAACAATGATATTGTACATCCAGACAATACTGTACCTTCTATGTGGGCAGTCTTAATGCAATCTAAGTCTCCGGAGGTGGAAGCAGCTGTTGGGGTGCTTGGAAATCATAGTGCTGTTTTTGAATTTATACCCCCAACAAATTCTGAGGGAGCCTATATTTTGGGTGAAAATGAAGCTTTCGGGCCTGATGGACCGGTATGGGCCTACACCGCACCAGACAAGTACTCTTTTTATTCGGCATTTGTATCTGGAGCACATCGCATGAAAAATGGAAATACCCTGATTACATCGGGAGCCAAAGGAAGAATAATGGAAGTAACCCCCGATCACAAAATTGTGTGGGAGTATTGGAATCCATATAATGACCATTACAGAATGCCTGATGGCACTGTAGCATCGCCAATAGGTCCTTTTAAATATATGCAATTCAGGTCAACACATTTTACAAAAGACTTCCCTGCTTTTGCTGGCAAGGACCTGAAACCCCTTGAAGAACAACCAGAGCCTTTTATCTTTAAAATGCCACCTCCGCCGGCGGAGCAGGACAGTGTACAATAAATATAAAACCAATTAATTATTTACTAACTTAAAACTATACAAATGTCAATTAAAATTATAGGGGCCGGATTGCCAAGGACCGGTACAAATACGCTAAAACAAAGCCTGGAACAATTAGGACTTAAGCATGTTTACCACATGAAGGAATTACTGGTAAATCCGGAAAAACTGCATTATTGGAAGAAGCTTGACGAAACCGGAGATACAGACTGGGATGCGTTATATGAAGGTTACGAAGGAACGGTAGATTTTCCGGGCTATCCCTGGTATAAGGAACACATGAAACGATACCCAGATGCCAAGGTCATCCTTACGGTTAGGGATTTTGAAGACTGGTACAAAAGTGTGGATAGTACTGTTTTCAGAGCCGGACCACAAACTCCCGGTGAAAAGATAAAAATGCTGGGGAAATTACTTTTCAATGCCAGGGCGAGAAATGTAGTAAAGTGTATTAAATGGTTTAAGAAGTGCTTTTTTGCTGAAAGACTTCAGGGTAAATTTGAGGACAAAGCACATGCCCAAAAATTTTGGGAAAATCATTTGGCAGATGTAAAAGCCAGTGTCCCTGCAGACAAATTACTGGTTTATGATGTTCGTGATGGTTGGGCGCCACTATGTGCCTTTCTGGGTGTACCCGAACCAGCTGAACCCCTTCCACATCTCAATAAAAAGGAAAACTTTAAAGCTATGCTTCCCAAACTCATGAAGGGGGAAATGGTATAGAACACAATATTTACTTGGTATAATCAAAAATTATATACGCCCCAGGTGGCTTCAACCACTCGGGGTTTCTTTTAACATCATCACCTATGAACACAGAAAGCTGGCAGGTAAAACTTACCCTTTTATTGGTAAGTAGCCTTACCATTATGTCTATGATTACCATCTCCGCCTCGTTACCGGATATGACTAAGGCATTTTCACACTTACCCAATGCCGAAAACCTGATAAAGCTCACACTTTCATTTCCGGCTTTATTTATTGCTTTAACGGCAATAATCGCAGGGAAGTTCATAGATAGATTTGGAAGATTGCGCCTTCTGGGTGCTGCTTTAATCCTCTATGCAATTGCAGGTAGTTCAGGTTATTGGTTAGACAATATCTATCTGATTCTGGCCGGAAGGGCTTTACTGGGTATTTGTGTAGGTATTACAATGACTATCGCTACTACCCTGATAGCAGACTATTATCAGGGCAAATCGCGACAAAAGTTTGCGGGTC
Source organism: uncultured Eudoraea sp. (assembly GCF_947258925.1). Lineage (GTDB taxonomy): Bacteria > Bacteroidota > Bacteroidia > Flavobacteriales > Flavobacteriaceae > Eudoraea. Next base: position 60,894 of record NZ_CAMYKG010000010.1, read on the forward strand.
TGCAAATAGCGGTCATGTCTTTTGGTGGTATTATGTTTGTTACTTTAGGAGGAATATTGGCCGATATTTCATGGCGGGTACCATTTTTGCTCTATTTATTTCCTATAATAATCCTCCCAATGACCAGCTTATTTTTAAAAGAACCAAAAATTGAACTCAAGGAAAAAAGTAAGGATACTTCCATTAAATCCCCTAAAATTATTTGGCTTGTTTTTATAAATGTTATGATAATGTGGATTCTGTTTTTTATTATCCCCGTGCAGATCCCTTTCTATTTAAAATCTATCGGCATTGAAAAAAACACTCTAATTGGTATCGCGATAGCTTCGAGCACTTTCTTCTCTGTAATTTCTTCACTTTCATTCTCGCGGATCAAAGACAGGCTGAGTTTTCAGCAGGTTTTTGGGATTGGCTATTTATTAATGGCCCTGGCGTTCGCCAGTATTTCTTATGGGGAATCTTACGGAATGGTTATGGTAGGAATGTTATTGGCAGGTCTGGGTATGGGCCTGATGATCCCTAACGCCAATGTTTGGGTGATGCAATTAGCCCCGGAACAGATTAGAGGACAAGAAATTGGCAGGTTAACAACCTTCTGGTTTATGGGACAGTTTTTGTCCCCAATCATTTTGCTTCCTTTTTTAAATGTAATCTCGGAATCACAATTATACTCCATCCTGGCCTATGTGGTCTTAGGCTTGAGTATTGGATTCTTCTTTTTTGGGATTCTTAATAAAAAGAACCCACAGAAGGCCTAAGGCCTAAAATAAGAGGCTGTAAAAAGACTAAGAATATCAGGGAAATCAGGTTTTTCAAATATCCATTAACTTAGTAGTTGAGTAACTATTTTAAAGTGATTCTTAAAAAACAGCAAAATCAGGTTAATAAAAAATCAAGTCCATTTATAGGATTATTGCTGTTTATAGTTTCGGTTGCTTTACTAATTCTTACCGGGCCATTAGGGTTTTTATACGGTATCTTACATTCCCTATTCACAAAAGGCTTTAGAGGCATAGGTGAATATTTATTAAAGATTGCCGTGTCTATTGACCAGTTGGGCAATGTTTTGATGCAGCATTTACTCAATGTATTATGGATTAAAAAGGAAGGATATAAGTTTGGCAACCGGGACGAGACTATCTCCAGTGCATTGGGCCGTAACAAAAAACTAGGCACATTAACCCGTTTTGGAATTTTAATTGATAAAATACTGGATAAAATAGACCCCAACCATTCTCTTAATTCGATCGACTATTATATTGAACCAACTCAAGAAATCCTGGATGTTGTAGCTTGGATTCACTTAGAAGAGAATAGTATACTTTGTACAAGAAGTTTGGAAAAGGATACCTATTATATTCCCGGAGGAAAAAGAGAGGCCGGAGAAACAGACCCACAAACACTTTATAGAGAAATAAAAGAAGAACTTCAGATATCGCTGGATATATCTTCATTAAAGTTTATTGGAATTTTTGAAGCTGAAGCACATGGCTTTCAACCCGGAGTATTTGTAAGAATGAGATGTTATATGGGTAGCTATTCCGGAGAGCTATGTCCCGATTCTGAAATTGCGGAAATGGTTCTACTTAATTATTCGGACAGGAATATGGTCTCGGAGGTGGATAAACTTGTTTTTGATTTTCTTAATAAGAAAGGATATCTAATATAGATTTTCATGGAAGCTCATAAAGATTTTCGTTACATTTAGAAACAATTTAATTAAGCTGTTAAAAAATTTAAATAGTACAAATGGTTGTTTTAGGCATTGATATTGGTGGTTCCGGAATGAAAGGTGCTTTAGTGAATTCTTTATCAGGCGAAATGCTAACTGAACGTTACCGTATACCTACACCCCCATCCAGAAAACCAAAAGAAATGGCAGCAGTGGTCAAAAAGATTGTTGAACACTTTAACCATAAGGGACCTGTTGGCGTAGGATTCCCAACAATTATCCGGCACGGGGTATGTAAATCAAGAGGGAATCTGCATAAGAAGTGGGTAAATGTAAATGTGCGCGAACTATTTTCCGGTGCAACCGGACTACCCGTAACGGTGATAAATGATGCCGATGCAGCCGGATATGCTACTATGAATTATGGGATTGGAAAAGGGAAAGAAGGATTGGTTGTAATGATAACCATTGGCACAGGATTAGGTAGTGGGGCCTTTTATAATGGTGAACTGTTACCTAATTTTGAATTAGGACAGATTCCTTATAAAAAATATAAAAAAATTGAAGATTGGGCAGCGGCTTCAGCAAAAGAAAAAGAAGGCCTGAGCTACAAGCAGTGGGGAAAACGCTTTAATGTATTCTTAAAATTTGTTGATCTTATTATTTCCCCGGATTTCATCATTTTAGGTGGAGGAACTTCCAAACAATTTGATGAATATAAAGATTATATTACCCTGGAAACCCCTGTAGTTCCCGCAGAATTGAGAAACCAGGCTGGAATAGTCGGGGCAGCAGCAGCAGCACTGCATGAGGCACCACGGGATTAAATCAAAAAAATTGTTTCTTTAAGAGATCTTATTCCTTTTCCGGTCAACTTCTTTTAAAAATATTTTTCGTAGACGTAAGTGCTTAGGTGTAACCTCCACGTATTCATCTTTTTGGATATATTCCAGAGCTTCCTCAAGTGAAAACTTGATAGCAGGTACTATTTTTGCCTTATCGTCAGCTCCCGAAGAACGGACATTGGAAAGTTTCTTGGTCTTGGTAATATTAATTACCATATCATCTCCTCTCGTATTCTCCCCAATAACCTGGCCCTCATAGATATCCTCACCCGGATCTACAAAAAATCTGCCTCTTTCCTGTAATTTATCTATAGAATAAGGGATTGCCTTTCCATTTTCCATAGAAACCAGAGAACCATTTTGCCTTTGTGGAACATCACCTTTCATAGGCTGGTATTCCAAAAAGCGATGCGCCATTATGGCTTCACCTGCTGTGGCAGTTAAAAGTTGATTTCGCAATCCTATAATCCCACGGGAAGGAATTAGAAATTCGCACACCATCCTGTCGCCTTTTGCCTCCATACTGGTCATTTCCCCCTTGCGGATAGATACCATCTCCACGGCCTTACCTGATACTTCTTCCGGTAAATCTATGGTCAATTGTTCAATCGGTTCGCACCTTACCCCATCAAAACTTCGGATAATAACCTGTGGCTGACCTATCTGTAATTCATAGCCTTCTCTTCGCATGGTTTCAATAAGTACGGACAAATGCAGTACCCCACGTCCAAAAACCATGAATTTATCTGCACTATCAGTCTCTTCCACCCGCAATGCCAGGTTCTTTTCTAATTCTTTTTCCAACCGCTCTTTGATATGCCTGGAAGTAACAAATTTACCGTCCTTGCCAAAAAACGGGCTATCATTTATCGTAAACAACATACTCATTGTCGGCTCATCTATGGCAATAGTTTTAAGACCCTCAGGGTTTTCAAAATCGGCAATAGTATCCCCTATTTCAAATCCTTCGAGTCCAACAATAGCACATATATCACCGGTGGCAACCTCGTTCACTTTTATACGCCCAAGGCCTTCAAAAGTAAATAGCTCTTTAACTTTCGATTTAACCAGATTCCCATCGCGCTTTACAAGGGAGATCTGCTGACCTTCCTTCAAAGAACCACGCTGCAGGCGACCAATAGCAATTCTACCGGTAAATGAGGAGTAATCCAAAGATGTAATCAACATTTGCGTATTACCCTCTTTTGGTTCAAAACTTGGGATATGTTCAACAACCATTTCCAGTAAGGGTTCTATACTGTTGGTTTCGTTCTGCCAGTCCTCGCTCATCCAGTTATTTTTCGCAGAGCCATAAACCGTGGGAAAATCTAACTGCCATTCTTCAGCACCAAGTTCAAACATCAGATCAAAGACCTTTTCGTGAACCTCTTCAGGCGTACAATTTTCCTTATCAACTTTATTGATTACCACGCAAGGTTTCAGGCCCAAATCGATGGCCTTTTGCAAAACAAAACGTGTCTGAGGCATAGGTCCTTCAAACGCATCTACTAACAATAAAACCCCATCGGCCATATTTAATACACGTTCAACTTCACCGCCAAAATCCGCGTGGCCCGGTGTATCAATGATATTTATCTTAGTATCCTTATAAATAACAGAAACGTTCTTTGAAGTAATCGTGATTCCTCTCTCACGTTCCAGATCATTATTGTCCAATATTAATTCCCCCGTTTTCTCATTCTCACGGAACAACTGGCAAAAATGTAATATCTTATCTACCAGCGTTGTTTTTCCATGGTCAACGTGGGCAATTATGGCTATGTTTTTTGTACTGGACATCTTTTTGTTTTGAGCCTGCAAAGATACTCCTATTTTTTTCTTCCTGTTATAAAGTTCTGTTATTTTTATTGTACTGATCCTGAGGGGTTAACAATGCACACAATAGCTCTAAAAAACAATTACCTTTGTATTTTAACTTTAGAATATGAAACTAAACGCTATACCCCAACTCCAGTATACATCTGGAAATAATTTTTTCCTGCTTGCCGGACCCTGTGCCATAGAAGGTGAAGAAATGGCATTGCGGATAGCAGAAAGAATAGTAGAAATTACAGATAAATTGCAGATCCCCTATATTTTCAAAGGGAGCTTCAAAAAAGCAAATCGTAGCCGGGTAGACTCTTTTACAGGCATAGGGGATGTAAAAGCCCTGAAAATCCTGAAAAAAGTCTCTGAAACTTTTCAGGTGCCTACCGTAACCGATATACATGAAATTAAAGACGCTGAACTTGCTGCCGAATATGTAGATGTCCTTCAAATTCCCGCTTTTCTTGTACGTCAAACCGACTTGTTAGTGGCTGCCGCAAATACGGGTAAAACCGTAAACCTTAAAAAAGGGCAGTTTATGAGTCCGGAAAGTATGAAGCATGCCGTGAATAAAATTATCGACTCCAGGAATGAACAGGTGCTCATTACAGATCGGGGAACTATGTTTGGTTATCAGGATATGGTAGTTGATTTTAGGGGAATCCCTATAATGAAGGAATATGCACCTGTGGTTTTAGATGTTACCCATTCTTTGCAGCAACCCAACCAGTCCTCCGGGGTTACAGGGGGAAGGCCGGAATTAATCAGCACCATTGCGCGTGCTGGAATTGCTTCAGGGGTGGATGGAATTTTTATTGAAACTCATTTTGATCCTGCAAATGCCAAAAGCGACGGGGCAAATATGTTGCATTTAGATCAGTTGGAACAACTTTTAACGAACTTAACAGCACTCCGGAATACTGTAAATGAACTTAAGTAATTCCCAAAGGCCCTTTAATTTCTGCTACCACCTATGAAAACATTCTTGCGTTACTTATTGATTTTAAGCGGCGCTTGCATCTTTTTCATATCGTGCAAATCAAAGAGCAAAGAGCAAAAAGAAACACAAAGGCCTAATATAGTCTTTATCATGTCTGATGATCATGCGTATCAGGCTATTAGTGCGTACAGTGACAAATTAATTCAGACACCCAATATTGATAGGCTGGCTACAGAAGGCATGCTTTTTACAAATGCAAGTGTCACTAATTCTATTTGCGCTCCTTCCAGGGCTGTAATCCTTACCGGTAAGCACAGTCATATTAATGGCAAGATTGATAACCTCTCCCCTTTTGACACTACGAACATTACCTTTCCGCAGCTTTTGCAAAAGGCCGGATACCAAACGGCCATGTTTGGAAAATTACATTTTGGCAACAACCCCAAAGGATTTGATGAATTCAAAATTCTACCCGGCCAGGGAGATTACTATAATCCTACATTCCATACGGCGCAGGGAGATACCACGATTGTTGGCTATGTGACAGACATCATAACAGACCTAACCTTAAACTGGCTGGAAGAGCGGAGAGATCCGGACAAACCATTTTTATTAATGTACCTGCACAAGGCTCCCCATAGATCATGGCTTCCTGCCGAAAGACATTATAGGGAATTTACTAAAAAAACCTTCCCATTACCTGAAACTCTTTTTGACACCTATGAGACAAGAGGGGAGGCTGCGAGAACAGCAGAGATGAATATCCTTGATCATATGGTTCTTAATTATGACAATAAAGTATTCCCTGAAGTCATCGACGAACTGCAGATTAAGGACCGAAAACTTTTTGATCCTCTGGAAAAAATGTCTCCAGAACAAAAAGCACAGTGGGATTCTGTTTATGGACCAATAAATGCGGATTTTAGAAAATTGTATCCGTCTATGAATGATTCCACGCTTATGGTATGGAAATACCAGCGTTATTTGCAGGATTATTTGGGAACAATCGCAGCTGTTGATGAGAATGTAGGAAGGTTACTCAATTATCTCGATCAAAAAGAGTTAAGTAAAAACACCCTGGTGGTGTATACTTCGGATCAAGGGTTTTATTTGGGAGAACACGGTTGGTTCGATAAACGCTTTATGTATGAAGAATCTTTTAAAACCCCCTTATTGGTTAAATGGCCCAATGTTATAGATGAGGGAATTACTGAAGATGAAATGGTTCAAAATTTAGATTTTGCCCAAACTTTTTTAGAAGTGGCAGGCATCATTCCCCCTTCAGATATGCAGGGTGAAAGTTTACTTCCCCTTCTTAAAGGTGAAAAAGAGAAATGGGAGCGAGAAGCGGTTTACTACCACTATTATGAATACCCTGCAGAACATGCGGTTAAGAGGCATTATGGTATTGCCACTAAAGACTATAAACTTATTCATTTTTATTACGATGTGGATGAATGGGAATTATACGACTGTAAGAATGATAAACAGGAGATGAATAATGTGTATATGGATCCGAATTATACCCATGTGGTTCAAGATATGAAGCAAAGACTCACTGAAGTAAGATTAAAGTACAAGGACAGCGATTCACTGAGCAATCAATATATTCAAATCTATAAAGAGAAAGGTTGGATAGAGGAGTAATCTAGTTTTTCCGGAACTTTTGATCCTTTACATTATAGGCATCTTTTAGTACTTCCACCAAAATGGTATTATCAATTTCTTCGAGGGATTTATATCTAAGTGAACGCATCATTTTGCGGCCTGTTGTAGTCATTCTTTCTAAATGAACCGTCAGATAGGCAGCGTTCCAAAATCCCAGATCCACATAATTTTTACTACAGTTGAGATAACAGTATGGCCTTCCTTCCAAATAATAAAAAGGAATCTTGTATTTAAATTTTAAATCTACTTCTGATATGGTTTGTTCAATAATTAATTGCAAGTGCAAAAGCATACTTCTATAAGGTTCTGGCTGACTTAATATGTAATTTTCTGCAGGATTCATATCTTTAAGGAAAAAGTTGAAATGCCTAAGTTATTATTTTCCCTAATATTTTTAGTTTCCACTTTTACCTTTTCCAATAATTATGAAATGGTAGACCGGAAAGTGAGGAATTATCCCAGTTTTAAAAAAGTACATGATCTTGGTTATAGAATACAAAATGATTTCATTTCTAATGAGGACAGAGTGCGCGCTGCTTTTGTATGGCTCACGCATAATATGATATACGAAAGAACCTATGATGATATTTTCAGAACCGGTCAAAAAATTACTTACCAATCAGAAAATGGGAGGCAAAGTCAGATCAGAAAGGTAATTTTAAGCTGGGTTGAAAAGGCGTTTATAGCCAGGAAAGGTGTATGTTTGGAATACTCCCTGATTCTTAATGAATTATTCCAGCAATTTGGCCTTCCATCAAAAGTAATTGTGGGCATTGCGAAGACAGATATACAATTTATAGAGGGAGATACATCCTATAGAAATCATACGTGGAATGCCGTACAATTAAATGGTGAATGGAAACTTATGGATCCATCGTGGGCTTCTGGTTATTTAGATGCGAAAAGTAATAGATTTGTGCGGAAACATTCAGATCATTATTTCTTTACAAAACCTGAAGAACTTATTAAGGATCATTACCCCTCGAATGTGGAATGGCAGTTGTTAGATAATCCTGTCGATATAGCCCAATTTTATAGTGCCCCCATTTATTTAAGCTCCTTTTTTGGAAAAGGAATTGAGCTATCTCCCCAAACAAAAGGCATAATTAGCGTTTCATCTGAAGACCCGAATTATATCTATTTTAATCAACTCCCAAAGGATCACCGAATGTATTATTTGGTGCACGGCCGTAATGAATTTCGGAAAATGGGATTTAAAAAAGGGAAGGATAAATCCTATATATCGAAAATTCGACTCAATAAGAATTTGCATAAAAATCGTCAATTACTGACTGTATTTATAGATGATACGCCAATTTTAAATTTTAAAATTGTTGAGGAGTCTTCTAACTCCTTAAACTAAAAATATAATAAGCAACACATGATGAAAATTATATTCCTTATCCTTTCAGTTTTATCTGCCTTTACCACTTTAAATGCACAAGGGCATTCTCATAAGGGATCAATGGCTTTGCATTATCCGGATATTGAGGGTTACGTAACGCTCAAAACCGATTTGCACCAACACACCGTTTTTTCAGACGGTGATGTCTGGCCCACAATACGTGTGCTGGAAGCTTTAAGGGAAAATTTAGATGCTATTTCACTAACCGAGCATTTAGAATACCAACCACATATAGATGATATTCCACACCCGGATCGTAACAGATCCTATTATTTGGCCATGGAAGAAGCCAAAGAACATGGACTGCTTATTGTACATGGGTCCGAGATCACCCGTTCTGAGCCTGTAGGGCATAGTAATGCAATTTTTATTTCAGATGCCAATATGCTGATGGCAGATGATCCCGAAATTCCTTTTGAAGAGGCTAAAAAACAAAATGCTTTCGTTTTCTGGAACCACCCTGCCTGGTATGCCCAAAGCCCCACCGGAAATCCTATTTTAAGCGACTTCCAGGAAGAGCGTATAAAAAATGGCGAATTGCATGGCATTGAAGTCATAAATACATTTGATTATGCTGAAGAATCCCTGGCTCTGGCCTTAAAACATAACCTTACAATTATGGGGACCAGTGATATCCACGGACTAATTGATTGGGATTATACTGAAAAAGGAATGCACAGACCCATCACACTGGTTTTTGCAAAAGACAGAAGTCTGGAAAGTATGAAAGAAGCCCTGTTTGCAGGACGGACTGTGGCCGTTTTTAACTCCCTATTGGTAGGTAAGGCAGCATTTTTAATCCCTTTAATCAAAGCCAGCGTAAAACTTATAGAAGCCACCTATATCCCGGATACTAATGTACTTAAGGTAGAACTGGAAAACATATCCAGTAGTGATCTGATGTTTGAAAATCAAATGCCCTACACCTTGTATAGTAAGGCTCCGGTATTCGAGATTCCTGCAGGAGAAACAGTGACACTTCAGATCAAAACATTAGAAAAAAAGGAATCAATTTCTCTTGATCTTAAGGCATTAGGTGCCTATACCGAACCAAAAGTACAGCCAGTGATTAGTTGGGAAATCAAAATAGATTAAAAGTTATTCCTTTCCATCTACATAATCTTGCAGATAAGCGTATAATGGCGTAAGTTTTCCATTTTGGGTCATACGAGCGCGTGCTAAAATACCGTCTGCATCTCCATTAAAGAAAGCGGGGATCACATGGTCTACAAAGGCCTGTCCGAATCCCTGACTGGAATCCCTGGGCAATTCTGCAGGCAGGTTATCTACCGCCATTACTGCGATGGCTTCCGGGTCCTGATAATCTACCTCTGCTTCACGCCCCGGGTGATAGCCATAAAGCGGTTCTGCAATGGTAGATGCTCTTAGGGTGCTGGCCACCGGACCATCTACATCGCAGCTTATATCTGCAACCACCTTTATTTTGAAATCGGGTTGTTTTGCATCCTCGCGTGTAAAAAGATAAGGGGCCCCACTGCCATAGAAGTGCCCTGCAATATAAAAATCTGTAACCTTTGCAAAACGAAAGAAATTGGATTTGTATTCCTCCGGATGATCAAAAAAGTCCTGCATATTTCCTTTTGTTCCGTCTTTTCTGAGGTTATACTCGTCCACGTCGATTTGGCAATAGACTGCCTCCTCAAAAGTATCATTCAAATAGGCTGCTACCCCCACTTCTTTCAGGCCCATCCCATCGAGCATTTCCTTAGCTCCGTTACCCACTCTTCCTTTGCCGGTAAGCAGTATTTTAATATTAGGGAGTTGCAGTGCTGCGAGTTCCCGGATCAGGGCTTCTTTATCAGTCAATTCGGTTGCTCTTGTCAGTTGAAAAAGTTTCGATTTCAGGCCATAAGCCCTAAATCCATTATATGCTCCAACTATACCTGCGTAACGCCCAAATGCGACCAGGCGAATGCCTTTTTTATTAGTGATCACCTCATGATCATAGAGCTCAATTTTCTTGTCTAAAATAGCTCTCAAGAGCTCACGGTTATAGGGTTGTTCCTTGATAGTATGTGAAAAGAAAAAGTATTTTTTATTCGGAATAAGGGCATCTTTGGGAACTTCTTTCACCCCTAAAAGCACATCACATGACGCCATTTTGGAAGCTACAGGAATACCTGCATTCTTATATTCCTCATCAGAAAACACTCGAATAGGTGAAGGTTCGACTGTAATTTGAGCATCTTTATGGTTTTCAACGACTTTTTGGCAGGCCTGTGGTGATAGCACAACCCGCCTGTCTGGTGGGTTTTTGCGCTCTCTGATAATTCCAAAATGCATAGTTATAATTTGGTATAAATTTTGCCCTAAAATAAGTGGAATTGGATGGTTACGCAAACTCCATCTTTAATATATTTATTAAGGATGTGGATTTTTGTTAGCTTTGCAGTCCTTTTGGAAGGAAACGTTCATTGATAAAAAAGATGAGGGAATTTAGTCCTGAAATGAATTCAGGGCGTAATTCGATTAGGGTAAGCATAGCTTACCAATCTCATTACGGGGCCGACTGGTTTTGACAGCAAGACCAATGGCGATGTAAGCATGTCGAGCGCTGGGATACAGCTCGTTAATCTCATATTTCAAACTTTTAATTGGCGATAATAATTACGCTCTTGCCGCTTAATCTGAATTATAGTAGGATTTAGCCTCGTCTCTACCAGGTAGAGAAGCGAGATGTCCCAGGATAGCCCTTGTTGACGGCGATTCATTTAGGGGCACCAGAAAAGTCAACATAAGGATACTACTGCTTTGATAGTATCACCAAAATCTTAAAAAGCTAAGTGTGTAATAGGCGGTTTTTGGTCAGTTACACATCGAAAATTGAACAAGAACTAAGCATGTAGAAAGCATTGTAATTGCTTGTTTGGACGGGAGTTCGATTCTCCCCGGCTCCACCTATGCCCTCCGTAGCTCGAGATTTGTCGAGAGCG